>JAILNO010000065.1 GCA_024691465.1 Pseudobutyrivibrio sp.
GGGACCAGACGGGGACCAGTACCGTGTCATCCTAATCGAGCGCAGCGGTTTCGGCTCTATCCAGGGCTCCAAGGAGAAGGACAACTCCCGCAAGAAGCCTGAGGACTTGATACTGGACTATCTCTCTGAGATATCTGAGACTACCATCATCATCTTCGTGGAAGAGGAGCGCATCGACGATAAGAAGATAGACGGCAAGGTTAATAAGAAGTACCGCCTATTTAAGGCAGCTGATAAGGTGGGCCGTGCTATTGAGCTCAATATGCCTAATGAGGCTGTCCTTAAGAAGTGGGTGGGAGCCCGCATCAAGGCTAGTGGCAAGCAGATAGCCATGGATGCCTGGGAGAGATTTCTGGTGATGACTGGCAGCAGCATGAACAATATGAACTCAGAGCTGGAGAAGCTCATCTCCTATGTGGGAGACAGGCCTCAGATCACCCTGGAGGATGTGAATGCAGTGTGCATTGAGGGCATCGATGTAAAAATATACGAGTTAGCAGATGCACTGGCTGAGAAGAACGCCAGGAAGACCTTCGACATATATCACGAGTGGATGGCAGCCAGAGTGGAGCCTAGGACTGTGCTCAACGAGATCATCAAGCTGTACAGTAGACTCAAGCTTATCAAGCAGATGGATGCTAGCGGCAGGTCCTTGCATGACATAGCAGCTACTATTGGCACTCAGGACTATTATGTCAAGATTAACCTACCCAGGGCTAAGCGATTTAGCGCTAAGGAATTGGATGAGATGCTTAAGGATGCAGCTGATTATTCTAAGAAAATCAACACTGGATTATTAAATGAAAAAATGGCTGTAGAGCTCCTGATGATGAAATATGCAGGCCAGTAATTACTGATTAGAGAAATATGCTTATATTTGGCGGTTTTTTTTAGTATTTTATTGAAAACGTTGCCAAAAGAGGATAAAATAGGGAAGAATTGTTTAGAAGAGGGAACATTTAGGAGGAATTATCAAATGGCAGATAAGGTTAACACAATCGGTGTCCTTACCTCAGGTGGTGACGCTCCTGGTATGAACGCAGCTATCCGTGCTGTAGTTCGTCAGGCTATCGCTAGAGGCAAGACAGTTAAAGGAATTAGAAGAGGATACGCTGGATTACTTTCTGGCGAGATTATAGATATGAACGCACACAGCGTTTCAGAGACTATACAGCGTGGTGGTACTATTCTTCAGACAGCACGTTGTCTCGAGATGCTTGATCCTGAGTATCAGGAGAAGGCAGCTATGCAGTGCCGTGAGGCCGGTATCGATGGACTCGTAGTCATCGGTGGTGACGGTTCTTTCAAGGGTGCTCAGAAGATTTCACACTTCGGAATTAACACAATTGGTCTTCCAGGTACTATCGATCTAGATATCGCTTGTACTGAGTACACAATTGGTTTTGATACAGCTGTTAATACAGCTATGGAAGCTATCGACAAGGTACGTGATACATCTACATCACACGAGCGTTGCTCTATCATCGAGGTAATGGGTCGTGGAGCAGGTTACATCGCTCTCTGGTGCGGTATCGCTAATGGTGCTGAGGATGTACTTCTTCCTGAGAGATATGATTATGACGAGCAGCGTCTTGTTAATCACATCATCGAGGGTCGTAAGAAGGGTAAGCAGCATCACATCATTATCAATGCCGAGGGTATCGGCCACTCAACATCTATGGCTAAGCGTATTGAGGCAGCTACAGGTATTGAGACACGTGCTACTATCTTAGGTCACATGCAGCGTGGTGGTTCACCTACATGTAAGGATAGAGTATATGCTTCTACTATGGGTGCACTTGCAGTTGACTTACTCTGCGAGGGCAAGACTAACCGAGTAGTTGGTTATCGTCATGGTGAGTTTGTTGATTTCGATATCGACGAGGCACTTGCTATGAAGAAGGACGTTGATGAGTACCAGTACTCACTTTGCAAATCTTTGAACAATGATTACAAGTACTAATAACAATCAGATTAAGAATATTATTGCACTTAACAAAAAAGCCAGAGAGCGTCGCGCTCAAAGGCTTTTTGTGGTTGAGGGAATTAGAGCAGTGGCAGAGGTTCCATCCAGGTTACTATCTGCCATTTACTATGTGGAGCATTTCGCAGATTCTGCTGAGGGTCAGGCCTTCATAGCAGATATAGCAGACAGGGCTCCATCAGTTCCTATGGAAGAGGTAGCCACCAGTGTATTCAAGACCATGAGTGACACAGTCACACCTCAGGGAGTCATGGCTCTTGTTAAGATGCAGGATTTTACCCTGGAGGATGTGCTTGGCACAGCCAGTGGCGCTCCAGCTCACGTGGTGATACTAGAGTCTCTCCAGGACCCAGGCAATATGGGCACCATCGTCCGCACAGCCGAGGGAGCAGGAGCTACAGGTATCATTATGAACCACACCACAGTGGACATATACTCACCTAAGGTAGTGCGCTCCACTATGGGAAGCATATTCAGAGTACCTCATATAATAGTGCAGGATTTAGAGGAGACCATCAGGACCCTGGAGGATACCTATGGCCTCTCAGTATATGCTGCTCATCTTAAGGGCGAGCAGTTCTATGATGAATTAGATTTCACAGGACCTACAGCCTTCATGATAGGTAACGAGGGTAATGGCCTCACTGATGCCACATCAGCTCTGGCCACTAGCTATCTCAAGATACCTATGGAGGGCCAGCTGGAGTCCCTTAATGCATCAGTGGCAGCCAGCCTGCTTATGTACGAGACCCATAGACAGAGGAAGTAATAAGGAAGAGATTAATGCGCATTTGGTTTAAATCATGGAAAGACAATCACATGTTACATGATCTGATGGTGGAGGATGACTCTGAGGAGACACGTACACATAAGATTTTTGCAGCAGTGGATAAGGCCACCTATGAGTTCGACACTAGCAAGCCCATCTGGCTGGACTCTACAGTTAGGGAGTTCAAGCGCAATGGCAAGGCTAGATTCACTAAGGACAATTTCGTGGATGAGGTACCTTTCGACTTCTTAGAGATCCATGTCATCGAGGAAGACTAATAATTTAATAAATATTTAACAATATGAAAATGGTCATGAGACACCCACTGTGGTAAAATATTAACGAGGGCAATTACATTGCCACTACTTACGGGGAGGTGATTCAGTTTGGATATTGGAATGTTCCCAGATGATGGAGTTAATTCTTGGAACACCGTCATGCTTTTATATGAATCAGCTATTAAAAAGGTACGCACCAAGGTAGAGATTCTTAATGATGAGTTCCAGCAGGTACATCAGTACAATCCTATTGAATACATCAAGAGCAGAGTTAAGACACCAGAGAGTATTGTTAAGAAGCTTAAGAAGAATGGACACGAGATTTCTATTCCTAACATGATTGAGTATTGTAATGATATTGCTGGAGTTAGGATTGTATGTTCATTCACATCAGATATTTATCAGATTGCTGAGATGATTGGACGTCAGGCTGATGTTACTGTTGTATCTATCAAGGACTACATCAAGAATCCTAAGCCATCTGGTTACAAGAGCTATCATATGCTCGTTACCATTCCTATCTATCTATCAGACAGGAGTGTAGACACTAAGGTCGAGATTCAGATCCGTACCATCGGAATGGATTTCTGGGCCAGCTTAGAGCACAAGATCTACTACAAGTTCGAGGGTAATGCCCCTGATTATATCAGTAGGGACTTGAGAGAGTGTTCTGAGATCGTATCTATGATGGATACGAAGATGCTTCAGCTCAACGATGCCATCATGCAGACTAAGCTTGAGGAAGAAGAGAAGCAGCGTGAGGAGAAGAAGCACAAGAACAACTGGAAAGAGAATATTTGATTATGATTGAAATTTTAAAGGCTATATTATTTGGTATTGTTGAAGGAATCACAGAGTGGCTTCCAATCAGTAGTACAGGCCACATGATTCTGTTAGACGAGATAGTCAAGCTGGATGTTTCAGCTGAGTTCTACAGCATGTTCCAGGTAGTTATCCAATTGGGAGCTATCCTTGCAGTAGTACTTATCTTCTGGAATAATATCTGGCCTTTTGGCAAGCAGGGTAATCAGGCACCACTTAGCAACTCAGGTATAGGTGCTTGGATTAAGAAGGACATATTCGTCCTATGGTTTCATATATTAGTATCCTGTGTGCCAGCAGCTATTGTAGGTATCCTCTGGGATGACTTATTTGAGGAGCTTTTCTACAACTACTATACTGTAGCTATTATGCTTATTATATTCGGCGTAGCTTTTATCCTGGTTGAGAATAGGAAGGCAGGCCATGAGGCACGTATCAACACAGTAGCTGATATTACTTACACCACTGCATTTCTAATTGGTATGTTCCAATTGATTGCAGCAGTATTTCCTGGCACATCCCGTTCAGGAGCTACCATAGTAGGAGCACTGCTTATCGGGGTGGCTCGTACCACAGCGGCAGAGTATACTTTTTACCTTGCTATACCAGTTATGCTTGGAGCCAGCTTACTTAAGATCCTTAAGTTCGGACTTACATTCACCTCTATGGAGGCTGCTATATTAATAGTAGGAATGGTAGTTGCTTTTGCAGTATCCATGTTTGTAATTAAGTTCTTGATGGGATATATCAAGAAGCATGATTTCAAGATATTCGGATGGTACAGAATCATACTTGGTGTGATAGTACTTATCTGTGGATTCGCAGGAGTCATCGGACAGTAATATAGACATTAAATAAGGCCCAGCACATTACGTGCTGAGCCTTTATTAATTATGTTAGGTCTCGATATAAGTAGATGAGCTGACTGTTGATACATTCTCCATGTATGTGATGGATGTTCCGCCAGCTGAGGCATTAGATGAACCAGAGTTGTAGGTGCCATTCTTCCAAGCGTCGAACTTGTTAAGTACGGCATCATAGGTCTGATTAGAAATATCTGGTAAGTCCTTGCCCCAGGTGCCAGTAGCTTTCTCGAAGCCCTCCTTGAAGGCGTCTAATAACATGTCTGCCTTAGAGGTATCGCCACCTGATAGTGCGATTGCGAAATCTACGATACGATCTGAGGTCTGATTAACACCCCAGTAACCATCCTCTGAGATATCTTCCTTAGCCTTAGCAACAGTCTCAGGGTCAGCTGTGAACTTGCCCTCTGCAAGGAACTTCCACATATCATCCTGAGATGCGATAGCAAAAGTGCTACCCTGTCCTGTTATAGTCTTGAGGACGATGTCCATTAAATTATTAATCATCTTATCCTGGTCAGCCTTGAGCTGATTGATAAGTGCTGTTCTATCTGTCTGTTTGTAATTATCTGTGATGCGATTGTCATCTGACTTCTCATATACAGCTGCAGTGTCAGAGAATTTAGATGCTGAAACTTCGGATTTAGATGCGTTGAATTCCAGGGACTCTGTAACTGAACCATCTGCATTAGTGGTCTTGGTATAGGTACCTGCAATATTAGAAGAAACGCTATTTAATGTGCTTAACTCCATAATAATAACCTCCTTGTTATCGTGGCCAAAACAATAAAACCATATGGAAATCCTTTTCCTATTCTTATTATCGGAATCTAATTGATAAAAATTCACTAATAGATTGTATTTATTTTAATACAAAAATCTTGTAAATGTGTGGAGTCTTTGTTAAAATTTATAAGGATTGAATACAAAGAACACGCAAGTACAAAATACACGACTGTACAAGCTAGATTACGGAGTTATTTTTTCAGATGGATAGTATAAATCTCAAGGCACTAGGCAAGATTAATATAGGCCTAGATGTTACAGGCGTCAGAGCAGATGGATATCATGAGGTGAGGATGATCATGCAGACGGTGAACCTATTTGATAAGGTCACCATCACTAAGTCTAAGGATTCATCAGTCACCATGTCTACTAATCTCAGATTCTTACCAATCAATGATGACAATCTATGTATCAAGGCAGCCAAGCTGCTATTAGATGAGTTCCATATTAACACTGGCGTACATATAGATTTAGAGAAGCACATTCCGGTAGCTGCAGGTATGGCAGGTGGTTCTACTGATGCCGCTGCGGTGCTATTTGGAATTAATAAGATATTTAATCTTAAGCTTAACAGTAAGGATCTCATGGAGCGCGGAGTTAAGTTAGGCGCTGATGTTCCTTATTGTGTCATGAGAGGTACAGCATTAGCTGAGGGCATTGGTGAGGTGCTTACACCACTTAATCCTATGGTTAAGTGTCCAGTGCTTATTGCTAAGCCAGGTATCTCTGTATCAACCAAGCAGGTATATGAGTCACTCGATGCTTGCTTCGATAGGGTTAAGCATCCTGATATAGACCAGCTCATTTCAGACATCGATGCCAAGGATCTACAGGGGATATGTGATCATATGGGCAATGTCTTAGAGGAGGTAACCATTCCTCTTCATCCAATCATAGCAGATATCAAGGCTCACATGATGGAGCATGGTGCAGTGGGAGCCATGATGAGCGGTAGCGGTCCTACTGTCTTCGGTTTCTTCAGAGACAACAAGACAGCTAAGGCAGCCAAGGAAGCTTTGACTGAGACAGGTATGGTTAAGCAACTGTATCTGACTACTTTGTATAATACGAAGAACAACTAGTAATTGGGAATTAAGGAAAGATTTAGAGGAGATTGTAATTAATATGACTGAGAACCTTACACTACAAATGGATGATTATTTACCACTCCGCGATGTGGTTTTTAACACCCTGCGCGAGGCGATCTTGAAAGGGGAACTTAAGCCGGGTGAGAGACTTATGGAGATGCACCTTGCTAACAAGCTAGGGGTCAGCAGAACACCTATCAGAGAGGCGATTCGCATGCTCGAGCATGAGGGACTTGCTGTTACCATTCCTAGGAAGGGTGCACAGGTAGCTAAGATGACCGAGAAGGATCTACAGGATGTGCTTGAGGTCCGCGATGCACTAGATGCACTTGCAGTGGTGTGCGCCTGTGAGCGTATGACTGATGCACAGTTCGTGGAGCTGAAGGAGGCTATGAAGGCCTTCGAGGATGCCACCAAGACTGACGATGTGAGACGTATAGTTGAGACTGATGAGGCATTTCACGATGTGATATATGCAGCAGCAGCTAATCCTAAGCTTGAGAATATCATCAATTCAGCTAGAGAGCAGATGTATCGATATCGTTATGAGTACGTTAAGAATCCATCTGTATATGCACAGCTCATTTCAGAGCACAAGTCCATTATTGAGGGATTCGATAGAAGGGACGTGGCATTCCTTAAGGACATTATGCACGTGCACCTGTCTAATCAGATCAATGCAGTACGCGAGGTTATTCGCGAGCAGAAATAATTATTTGGAGAGCAACTTCTAATGGTAGGAAATAAATGCAAGATTAGTCTTCACTCTAGTCAGAAGATGGGTGGAGACAGAGAAGTTACTGAAGAAAGTTACGAGGGCACGTACATAGAGCGTGGCCAGAAGAAATATATATCGTATAAACGAAGTACAGAGGATGGAGAGATTGATTGTCTCATCTCTTTTAATAGGAAGTCCATGAACTTAACCCAGAAGGGTATGCTTAATTCTAAGCTGGAGCTTATCCCAGGTAAGGAGACCAGCAATGTATATGGCACTCCTATGGGCAATCTGAATCTAGCGGTATACACCAGGCACTATCAGGTGGTGGAGACCCAGGATTCAGTTAAGCTCATCATAGACTATGACATAGTCACAGGAACTGAGCCTATTGAGACATCCATGGATATATTAGTTACTTTTTAAAAAAGAGCTAGCAATTCGCATGATACTTAAGGTACATGTGGTTGCTAGCTCATTTTTATGACTTCTTGTGGGAAAAAAATGAAAACTCCCGCAAGAATCTAAATTAATTAGTAGCCATATCCTTCAGATTATTCATAACCTTCTGGATAGGTGGTAGGCAGAGGATGATGATTGTTACGGCAGCTTCTGCACCGATGTAGATTGCGTTGTAAGCAAGGGAGTAAGTAAGTGGACTCCAGCCTTCCCATGCCCATTCTCCGAAGAAAATCCAGCCTGAGATTACAGAGAATACGTATCTACCGAATATTGCAAGTAGATATCCCTTGATGAGACCGTGCTTAGCATTAGAGAAGAATCCTGACAATCCTAGAGCTCCGAAAGCTAAGATGTAATCAACAATCACCTGAGCGGGGAAGAGGATGTATGGATCTACGATTAAGTTGAGTAAGCCGTATGCTACACCTGTTACGATACCGATAGCTGGACCGAACCAGAAGCCTGGAAGGCAAGCTACTAGCATGGAAAGTAAGGTAACACTTCCACCTGTTGGGAAATGGAATACCTTGATGTTGGAAAGCACAAAAGCAAGTGCAATAGATACTGCACAGAAAGCGAGCTGCTTAGCTGTGAGCTTGAGTTTGTTAGTGTTTGAATCAGATACGTGATTTATCATATTAAAAAATCTCCCTTCGTATAGACGCTAGGAGATACATGATCGAGCTTCCTTACGCTGGTATTATCCAGTTCAAGTAATAAGGGTCGGTGAAATCACCTCTCAGCAAATGCGCCCCTAGCGAAATATTTTAATTTGTATTTAAAATAGCATTACTTTTGCCATCCGTCAATAATCAAATAAAAAAGGAGCTGATGAACAGCTCCTTTAATAATGCGTGAGTCACTATATCTATGTTATGTGATTTGTATTTATATATTTATATAAGTAGGGGTGAGGGATTATTCAAATATGTAGTTAATAGTACTATTTGAACTTCCGGTACCTATGATACCGAACTGGATGTCAGCACCTGAATAGATGGTTGAATTCCATGAGTATGGGGTAAATACATAGTAATCACCATCTTCAGTAACGTTGGCACACCATAGCTGAGCAATATTGATATCGCTCTTCTTAATCTTAAGCTTCCAATTGTTTACAGTGTCACCTGTATTATTGGAAATCTTAAAGTTAACCAGGTATCCTGAACCCCAGTCATTTATGGTATAATCTAATCCTAGATCTGACGAAGTAGGGGTTGGATCTACAATTGGTTCTGGTTCAGGGTCAGGCTCTGGTGTAGGTGTTACAGGTTCTGGCTCTGGCTCAGGATTAGGGGTTGGTGTAGGTGTCACTGGCTCAGGGTCTGGGGTTGGTGTAGGTGTTACAGGCTCTGGCTCTGGTTCAGGATCTGGCTCAGGTGTAGGAGTTACTGGCTTGGTTGGTGGGCTCATGGCGAACCAACTGTCGATAGATACACTACCTAGCTTACCTACGAATGCAATGTTATTCATACCTTCTATGTTAGACATAGTAGCTATGAGAGTCTTGTACTCGCCATTAGTATTGCTGAGTCTGAATGAGCCTAAGAGCTCGCCCTCAGCAGAATCTTTATGA
>JAILNO010000080.1 GCA_024691465.1 Pseudobutyrivibrio sp.
CCGATGCCATCTGCATTGCTGTCAGCGAAACTCTTAGGATAGATTTGATAAGCAACTTTGTTGTGCCACCATTTTTTAGTCATTTCAATTCCCCCATAGTACTTGTATTTGAGTTAAAGCTAACACAAAAGTATTGACAGGTAAACAGGTTATGCGTATAACTAAAAAGCAGGAGGGAAAACTATGGTTAGAATAAAAGATATTGCACAGACATGTGGGGTTAGCACTGCCACTGTATCCTATGTGTTACATGGCAGGCATGATAAGGTTTCTCAGGCTGTAAGACAGCGGGTTGAGGAAGAGATTAGTCGTAGCGGCTACATGCCTAATCAGTCCGCTATCAATCTGGTTAGCCAGTGCTCCGGACTCATCGGAGTAGCCGTCATGGATAAGTCAGATAAGAAGAATATTATAGGAGACCCATATTTCAGTATCCTCTTTTCACATCTTGAGAAAGAATTCAAGAAGAGAGACAAGTACATATTGATTATTCTCGACCAGGATCCTGACAGGATAATCAAGGATGCCCTTAGGTGGAATCTGGACGGACTCATACTGTCCAACTTCACCAAGGAGCACATGATTGCAGTCAGCAGAGAGTTCATCAAGCCTATAGTGACTATCGACGCCACCTTCAATCACGAGTATGACAAGATGGTTCAGGTCTTCATCGATGATTATGATGGAGGTTACAAGATGGCCCAGTATTTCGCATCCATCGGCCATAAGGATATAGCCATGGTTGATGATAATGATGAGGAAGATAGTCGCCACAGATGGAGAGGCTTCAGGCAGGGAGCTACAGATAACGGGGTAAAAATAGACGAGAGCTCCCACTTTATCATCGAAGCCAGCAAAGAAGATATCCAGGAGGGCTTCGAGAGGATTTATCCTGAACTTATTAAGAAGACAGCCATCTTCTGCATATCGGATTTCTATGCTCTTAGACTGATTAAGTTCCTTACGGAAAAGGGAATCAGAGTCCCAGAGGATATATCAGTAGCAGGATATGATGACATATTGTTCTCCAGATTATCTACACCTGAATTGACAACCATCAGACAGAACGTGGAGGAGAAAGCAACTGCTGCCGTAAGTAGTATGATGGATATGATTAACAAGAAAGAGGTTAAGCACAATATTAAGCTTCCAGTGGAATTAGTGGTTCGAGATTCCTGCAAGCCTTTGTAAAATATTTATAAAACCAAGCCAAGGAATCTGTAGAATACTAATAGTTATGCGCATAACTTTTGACCCAGGCATTAGCTTGGGTTATTTTAATTTTAGGTTAACCGTATAACCTAAGGAGGAACAAATGAATAGAGCATGGTGGAAAGAAAGTGTGATATATCAGATATATCCTAGATCCTTCTGCGATTCTAATGGAGACGGAATTGGGGATTTAAATGGTATTCGCACCAAACTAGATTATTTACAGACACTTGGAATCAACGCCATTTGGCTTAGTCCTATATATAAGTCGCCTAATGATGATATGGGATATGACATATCTGACTATCAGGATATTATGACTGAGTTTGGTACTCTAGAAGATTTCGACGCACTTCTAAAGGAGGCACACGAGCATGGTATCAAGATAGTTATGGACTTGGTGGTGAATCATACATCTGATGAGCACAAGTGGTTCATAGAAAGTAGGTCATCCAGATTCAATGATAAGCGTGATTATTACATATGGAGAGAACCTAAGGATGGCAAGGAGCCTAACAACTGGGGTTCATGCTTCTCAGGTTCAGCCTGGCAGTGGGATGAGACCACTCAGATGTACTATCTCCACTGCTTCTCTAAGAAGCAACCAGATCTCAACTGGGAGAATCCTAGAGTAAGGGACGAAGTATTCAACATGATGACTTGGTGGTGCGAAAGGGGCATCGACGGATTCAGAATGGATGTAATCTCTATGATATCTAAGGTGCCAGGACTACCTGATGGCAAGCCAGTCCCTGAGAGTCAGTACGGAGATTTATCTAATACAACCAATGGTCCTAGGGTCCATGAGTTCTTGCAAGAGATGCGCGACAGAGTACTTTCCAAGTACGATCTAATTACAGTTGGCGAGTGTGCAGGAGTCACAATTGAAGAGGCAAAAAGATACGCCAATAACCAAGGTACAGAACTTAATATGGTGTTTCAATTTGAGCATACCAGCTTAGACCATGATGAGCATGGCAAGTGGACAGATAAGAGATTCTATCTTCCTGATTTAAAAGTAAATCTAAGCAAGTGGCAGTACCAATTAGAGGGTGAGGCTTGGAATTCCCTCTATTGGGATAACCACGATCAGCCTAGAATTGTATCTAGATTAGGTGATGACTCTCCTTTATCAGCTAAGTGCATTGCCACAGTTCTTCACCTGATGCAGGGTACACCATACATATATCAGGGTGAGGAGCTGGGCATGACGAACTATCCATTTAAGGATATTGAGGAGTGTCGCGATATAGAGAGTATCAATGCTTATAATGATTTAGTCGGTAGCAATACCATGACTAAGGAGCAGATGCTTAAGGGCATATGTGCTAAGAGTAGAGATAATGCCCGCACACCTATGCAATGGGATGACAGTAAAGAGGCTGGATTTACCACTGGCAGACCATGGATCAATGTGAATCCTAATTATAAGACTATCAACGCTAAGGAGGAGGTGGCAGATGACAACTCAGTCTTCCACTACTACAGGAAGTTGATAGACCTTAGGAGGAACAGCAAGTGGAAGGACATAATCGTCTATGGCCACTATTCTCTTCTACTAGAAAAAGATGAGCATATATTCGCTTACACTAGAACGTTAGATAATAGTAAACTATTGATTGTCTGTAATTTATGTGATGAGACAACTAATATGGTCTTAAATATGGATTATACCCCATTAGAAAGACTAATAAGTAACTATCAGGACATTAATTTGGAAAAAGAGATGATGCTTCCACCATGGTTCGCTGGGGTTTGGGAAATCAAATAGTACCTAAGGGCGAAAGCCCTCAATATAAAGAAGGAGAGGTAAGGATATGAAAAGAAAATTGTTATCAGTAATGTTGGCAGGACTTATGGCTGCAAGCTTAGCAGCATGTGGTGCAAGCTCTGATGGGGGTTCAGGCAGCGAAGCATCATCTAAGTCCATTCGTCTGGTAAACGGCAAGATTGAGGTAGACTCACAGCTTAAGAAACTTGCTCAGATGTATGAGGATGAGACAGGCGTACATGTAGAGGTTGAATCTATGGGTGGCGGAATCGACATCCAGGGTGAGCTTAAGGCTTACTATCAGTCAGACAATATGCCAGATATCTTCGTATGTGGTGGCGAGGCTGACTATCGTAACTGGGAAGGCAAAGTCCTAGATATGAGCGACCAGGAATGGGCTAAGGATACAGACGCAGCTTATGTTAATGATGAGGGTGTAGTAGGTTTCCCATATACAACAGAGGCTGTTGGACTTGCTTACAATGCAGATATTCTTGAGGCAGCTGGCGTAGATCCTACATCTATCACAGGACCAGAGTCTATGAAGGCAGCCTTCGAGACTATTGATTCTAAGAAGGATGAGCTGGGACTTACAGCAGTAATCGGTTATTATGCAGAGCCTGTTAATCTATATTGGTCAACAGGTAACCACCTATTTGGAACATACTTAGATTCAGGTCTTGATAGAGAAGACACAACATACATCGATATGTTAAGTGATGGTGGTAAGCTTGATGATGCTAGATTCGCAGCATTTGCAGATATGGTTGAGCTCTTCAATCAGTATTCAGATCAGTCATTACTTGTATCAGGAACATATGACCAGCAGATTCTTAACTTCGCATCTGGCAAGTATGCATTCGTAACACAAGGTTCTTGGATTGGAGCTACTATGACAGGCGATGATGCCGACGCTTACGCAGAGGCAGGCAACTTCAAGTGCGGTATGATTCCATATGCATTCGAGGAAGGCATGGATACAATTCTTACTAATTCGCCATCATGGTGGGCAGTATACAAGGATGGCAACACAGAGGAAGCTACTAAGTTCCTTCAGTGGATGGCAGGCGACACAGCTCAGGAAGTACTTGTCAATGAAGCAGGATTCATCAGCCCATACAAGTCATGCTCATATGTT
>JAILNO010000081.1 GCA_024691465.1 Pseudobutyrivibrio sp.
CCCTTGGCAGCCAGCTGAAGCGCCTCAAGTAGATCATCATTATTGCCTCCTGTAGTACCTAATATATGAGTACTTGTGTAATGGCAATTATATAGATTAATCTCAGACTTAAACTGGTTGTCAGTAGGGCCTGCAAAGAAATTCATACAGCCATCAAATGCCAGCAGCCTATCTCCCATCTCAGCAACAGGTCTAATTGGAACATACACGAACACATCATCATATCCATGTCCATCTGTAATATCCATAAGCTTCTCCTCTGCCTTATCCACAGAAGAATTGAAATAGATAAGCTCTATTCCCTTTGAGGCTGCAAACTCTGGGCTAATAACCTCTGCTGCACGAGCAAGCTTGGCATCATCCACATCAGTAACTACGATTCTCTTAGGCTTATTTTCAAAACGCAGACCATAACTAACTGCTCCTAGACCCATAGGTCCACAGCCACCCATAACTAAGATGTTACCGCCTTCCTTGGTGCCCATTGCATGATTATAATTCTGCTTGTTAGTGTGATAGTTGGCATGATATCCACCTATGATACAGCTCATTGGCTCACCCAGTGATGCCTGATAGAAAGCCTCACCATCATAAGGAAGTAATGCATCTAATTCCATTACCTCATGTGGCATAATACAATAAGTAGCATCTCCGCCACAGAATCTATATGAATAACCTGGTGAATCAAGCTTACCCTGATAGTTAAGTGCTGGCTGAAGAGCCCACTTATCACCTACTTTATATTTATCTTTCCACTTTTCTCCTACTTCAACAATTACTCCAGAGCACTCATGACCTGTGATAATAGGATTAACATCTATATCCTGAGGTGCTCTCTTATGTTTCTTACCCTGCTTTGCTAATTTATATGTCGACATACATATGCTGTCGCTAATTACCTTAACTAATATTTCATCATCTTTGATCTCAGGAAGCTCGAACTCTTCCAATCTAAGATCCATTTCACCATACATTCTAACTGCTCTTGTTTTCATATGAAGATGTACCTCCGCTAAGGGATTGTGCATCAATCTTCAAACATGGCACTTATATCATCCTCTGACATATTTAGTAATCTATCTATTCCATCTGCATCAGAAAAAGATAACGCTATCTTTGAAAGAACTTCCAGATGTTCATCTCCTACAGCAGCTACGCCAATTATGACCTTAGCCTTTTCTTTGGCGCCCCACTCTTGACCCTCTGGAACTGTAATAAGCACAATACCTGTCTTCTTAATATCTTTTTTAGCTGCTTCAATACCATGTGGCAAAGCTACGAAATTGCCCATATATGTATTGAACATTGTCTCTTTCTCAAGCATAGCTTGAGTGTAACTATCGTCTGTATATCCTTCAGAAGAAAAAATAGTGCCAATCTTTCTGATAACATTTTCTTTTGTATCTGGCTTCTGATTTAAAAGTATATTTCTCTTTTCTAGTACCAAAATATAACCTCCAATTTATAGCTCGTTAATCTGACTGCTAAAATATTCTTTTAATATTTTTTGTAATTTATTTCGTATTGAATCCTCTCGGCCATTTCGTATTGCTGAAAGAAAATCTTCATCATCTATAATTGCACTGCTAATTCTTCCTAGCATTTCAGAATTTTCTTTTCTGTGATCGTCTTGAGGCATTACCATGCAAAGTACTGCATTAATTCCCTTAAGACCCTTGCCTGTAAATTCCATTGCGTCCTCGCAACTTGCAGTGACCACAGCGCACTCCTTAACTGCTCTGCTGCGAGCATGTAATAGAGCAACACCTATCTCAGGAAATACCTGGCTCATGACTTGCTCACGAGCCATTATTTCCGAGGAAAGTATAACAGCTGCCTTAGGCGACTCAGTTATATCCGAAGTTAGAGAGTTCACCAGTTCTTCAAAAGATGTAAGAGGGAAAATCTTAAGATGGTGATATTTGCGAATAATCCCCTTTAACCTAATTATGACATTATTAATCTCATCCAGCTGTCTTGTAAAATCAGTATCCTCTTGCTTTGTAGGCAAAGTAGAATACTCTTCTATCTTCATACTGATCTGTAATATATCCTTCTTGGTAATCATAGGATTAACCATAATGTAATCTGTACCAAAGTCATTCATTTCAATGATGGATACAAAGAAATCAGTACGGGATATGATATGTTCAGTTATCTCATCAAAGCCATATGCCTTGATGACGATGTCGTAATTGGCAAATATATTTTTCAGCTTAGCAAGCATTAGCTGTGCTACTCCGAATCCACTTGCGCATATTACGCCTATATTAACAGTTCTTCTTTTTCTCTTTCTACTTTCGATCTTCTCCTTTGCTGCGCCAAAATGCATGCAAAGATATCCAATCTCTGAATCATTAGGCTGTAAGCCTGTATGATTATATATTACTTTCGCCGCTTTCTTACAGTCCTCATAGACTAAAGGATATTCCGCCTTTATCTGCTCTAATAGGGGATTAGATATTGGCATATCATTCTTCATTCTATATATGGCGGTCTCTAGATGAACAATAAGTCCTGTTATGAAATCATCTTCGTATTTGATTTCACTGGCATAATCAGAATCTATTGCATCTATCATCTCTTCGACAATATCCATGAACTCTTCTGCCTGAACCACTTGTTCCAGGCCAGTTTCATTGGAGTATCTGAATTTAGCACCTCTTATATGAAGAAGAATATTATTAATCTCAGCTTCAGGAATAGTTATATTAAATACCCCCTCTAAGGTCTGAGCTATCTTCTTAGCTATATCGTAGCCTTTATCCAACGAGGCATCATAACTCTCCTCAGTAACAAACTTACCCTGTCCTATTCTCTCAACTGCCACTGCCAAATGAACCAATAACCCCACATAGGCATCATTTGTAATATTATTTAGATAAGGCTCATCTATATCCGCTAGGGCTGTTCCTACCTCAGCTAGAATACCTTCATTCATAAGGGAATATATGCTATCCCCCAGAAGTGGCTCGTTATCTATCTTCATACTATCTGTCACAAAACGCTGTAACGCTATGCGATAGTTCTTCTCTGAAGCAGACAACATAATACCGAAACCAGGCTTCTTTATAATGTCTAAGTGATACTCTCTAGCCCAATCCTCAATTGCCTCTAGGTCGTGACTAATGGTAGCCTCACTTACTCCAAACATATTGCTGAAGTAGAACAGCTTGTTAGGCTCACGATTCCTTAGAAGCTCTAGCTTAAGTAGATTCCTTCTTCTTTCTTTATCAGCGACTACCAATTCCCTCTGAGAACTAATCTCATCAAGAATCGCCTTTTTATTATCATCTGTTCCTTCAATGACATTGCCAGTGCCTTTCCTGCGGACCAGTTCCAGATTATATCTGGCTAACACCTCTGAAACCTGGCCTATCTCACGCAGGATAGTACGCTTACTCACCCCTAAAATGTCCGCAATTTCCCCATCTGTAAGAGGATGCTTAACATTCAACAAATTAAGAATTATTTGTTTTACTCGAGGTGATATATCCATAATTAATTAAAATCCTATCTATGCTTTTAGTTCATTAACTAACGCATCATATTCTGGTGCTGCCATGAAGTTAGTTATTGTTACAAGCTTAGCCTTAGGAGCATTCTTCCTAGCTCTATCTGCCAGCTCGTTATGTGTAACTACAATCTGTGCATCTGCTGGTATTTCAGAAACTGAAGCATGCTTAACTTCGATATCTGATCTGCCTGCATCGTTTAGTTTCTTCTTCAGTACTGAAGCTCCCATTGCTGATGAACCCATTCCAGCATCACATGCAAAAACAATGTGCTTTACATCCCTGATATCTGTTGAAATTACATCTGCTACTGTAGATACCTCGTCTACTGAAACTCCCTTTGACTGAGCCTTCATCTCCTTCATCTGATTGGTTGAATCAGCAAGAGTAGACTTGGCATTAGAAAGTCTAACTATAGGTGCTGCAATGGCAAAAGATACGCCTGCTGCAATAACAGCTGAAAGCAACACAAGTACTGTAGATCCCTTAGGTGCCATACCCGCATAAGCGATAATTGAACCTGGTGATGCAGGACCTGCAAGGCCGAGACCAAGAGCTGTGTTAAAAATCATAGCTGCTACAGAACCACCGATTGTAGCAAGTAAAAGGATAGGATTCATAAGTACATATGGGAAATAAATCTCATGAATACCACCTACTAAGTGAATAATAAGTGCTCCTGGTGCAGAAGCCTTAGTAGTCTTATCCTTTGAAAATAGCATATAAGCAAGAAGTACACCTGTACCTGCTCCTGGGTTAGTCTCAATCATGTAGAAGATTGACTTACCAGCAGTTGCCACATCATCTGCTCCAAGAGGAGTAAAGATACCGTGGTTAATAGCATTGTTAAGGAACAATACCTTTGCTGGTTCAACGAAAACTGAAACAAGTGGTAACAATCCGTTATTAACAAGTGTCTGAACTCCTGCATTAAGTACTGCAAGTACGCCACCCATGAATGGTCCAATTAAGTAGTATCCAATAATCGCAAGAATCAATCCTAGGATACCGACTGAGAAATTGTTCACAAGCATTTCAAAGCCTGCTGGAATCTTACCCTCGACAGCTTTATCAAACTTCTTAATAACCCAGCCACCTAGAGGGCCTGCCACCATTGCTCCCATGAACATTGTATACTCTGTTCCACAGATAACACCAATTGCTACTATGGCACCCATGACTGCCCCGCGGCTTCCGCCTACCATCTTACCACCTTGATATGCTATCAATACAGGTAACACATATGTAAGCATCGGACCTACCATTGAACTAAGTTCAGCATTAGGCAACCAGCCAGTTTCGATAAATAGTGCTGTTAGCAAACCCCATGCTATAAAAGCACCGATGTTTGGCATTACCATTCCACTAAGGAACCGGCCAAAGCTCTGTATTCTCTCTTTCATAAAGATTTCCTCCAAACATTAAAGGCTTGGCACGTCTACCTACACCTTGGTTAAATCCGAATGCATTCGTCTTGATATTATTATACGGGGGAATTGTATAGTAATTCAATTCTTAGATATTTGATTTTGTCACAAAGAAAAGTGACAGTTATTAAACATATTACATAATAAAAAAAGAGGTGCAAAATGCACCTCTATTGTACCTTTTGAATCCACGTATCTATTCCATAATCGTTCTGAAAATTATTAATCAATTGTCTACTCCACTGTTACTACCTTAGCAAGGTTCCTTGGCTTATCCACATCAAGTCCCTTGTCCGCAGACACATAATATGAATATATCTGAAGGGCTACTATCTCAGGGAATGCCATGTACTCATCATCTAGATCTGCCAGTCCGATTACATGATATTCATCCGAGAAATCTGGCTTCAGCTCATTCTTGGTCAGGAGCACTACGTTAGCTCCACGTGCTCTGATTTCCTTAACATTAGATAATGCCTTGGAAATGAGATGAGTCTGAGTAACAGCTGCTATTACTGGAGTGCCCTCTGATATAAGAGCGATTGGTCCATGCTTAAGCTCACCAGCTGCATATGCCTCTGAATGAATATAAGATATCTCCTTAAGCTTAAGTGCGCCTTCCATAAGAACAGTGTAATCCAATCCTCGTCCTATCATGAACAAATCACTTGCAGTAATAACTTCCTTAGCATGCTTATGGATAGCGTCCTTTTGTCCTAACACCTCTGTAATGGCATCAGGAATCTTACGAAGATTACTGATAGCTTCCTCGAAATAATCCTCTGTAATCTTGCCACGTACCAGACCTGTCTTAAGGGCAAGCATATAGAACATAAGCATCTGAGTAGTATATGCCTTGGTACTAGCAACAGCTATCTCTGGACCTGCGTCAGTGTAGAGTGTGTAATCAGCCACTCGAGAAATAGACGAGCCCCTTACATTAAGGATTGCAAGGCATAGCGCACCTGATTTCTTAGCCTTGTTGAGAGCCTCAAGGGTATCGATGGTCTCACCTGACTGGGATACAGCGATGAAGAGAGTATCTGAATCAATAACAGTATCTGAGTAGATAAACTCTGACGCCATCTCCACATCCACATTGAGACCAGCCCACTTCTTAAATAACTGACTACCCATCATACCAGCATGCAATGCAGTTCCACATGCTACTATGCAGATACGGTTGAAGTTCTTAAGGGCTCCATCTAATGTGCCACCGAATCCGAACTCAATATCATTGTTAACCAGATAATTGCTAAGAATCCTACGAATACATGTAGGCTGCTCCTCGATCTCCTTAGCCATGTAGTATGGATAACCCTGCTTACCTAGTGAAGATACTTCCCAATCTACCTTAGTATACTTAGGCTCCACTGAGTTACCCTCTAAATCCTCAAGTGTAACTCCATCACCATTAGCAGTAAGAATCACGCGCTCATCAAGTACGAAATACTCCTTAGAATACTTGTAAAGAGCTGCTGGATCAGAAGATAGAACTATATCATCATCAGTCTGTGCTACTACAATCGGACTCACATTACGAACTGCGAAGATAGTATTTGGAATGTCATCGAACATAATTACAAAGGCAAATGTACCTCTGATTCTCTTAAGTACTCTCTTAATAGCCTTCTTTGGATCGCCCTCATAGAACTTGTCTAAAAGAGCAGCAACTACCTCTGTATCTGTCTCAGAAACAAGCTTATCCTCAAGCTCATACTCCTCACGCAAATCGGCATAGTTCTCGATGATACCATTATGAACAAGTGTAACCCTACCCGAGCGATGTGGATGAGCATTAGTATCGCAGACACCACCGTGGGTAGCCCATCTGGTATGACCAATACCGCAGCAATAATCAGCCCCTGACTTAGGCACAATACCTCTCAGATCACTGACTCTGCCCTGGCACTTGTAGATTGCAGACTCGCCCTCATCAGCACGTCGAATAGCAAGTCCTGCACTGTCATAACCTCTATACTCTAATAGCTCTAATCCATCTAGTATGTTAGCTAAAGCATCATTTCCTATAAAACCTATAATTCCACACATATTTAATTCCTCATTCTTTCTATGTATTACAGCAATGCTGTCAAAGTCTAAAATTACCTATCGCATTATATTTGTTTTGCAGTTACCTGCATATTTGCTAATGCGTACGCGTTAGGTCACACGGGAGGGCACCCGCCGAATATTCGATAATCCCTCCTCCTCGTTAACCAGTACTCACTGGTGCATGGCGCTAAAACGAGGAATAAATACGTGAATTCCGTCTCTATTTAATTTTCAAAGTACAACGGAAGGAATTTTAGCATAGTGCTTATCAGGTGTCAACTTAGGAAAAATTTACGCTATTTCACATTTTTTTCTCCACTACTCCTTCAATTTTACTAAAAAATCCCATATACTAGTGGTTACGAAATAAGGAGCTAGATATATGATTAAATACAAAAACATTATTAAGACATTAACAGTAGTTGCCTCTGTAGCAACTATCTTCACTTCCACTCTCACAGCCCATGCCCAGGTAATGAGTCCAGAACTCCTTCCTGGATTCGACGCTACTTACTATGCTGAGAGTAATCCCGATTTGGTGGCTGCAATCGGTGATGATTCAGACACATTACTCAATCACTACATACAGTATGGCAAATGGGAGGGACGCGCTTCCTCAGCTGCCGCCGCTGAAGCTACCAATACCAAGACAGCCGATTACAATGTACTATTCATCGGCAATTCCATCACCATGCATCCAGCATGCCAGTACTGGTGGGGATTCTGGGGTATGGCTGCTTCTTCTCCTGACAAGGATTATGTACATCAGGTGGTTGCAGGATTACAGCAGAATTATGCAACAGTAGATTATGATATCTTCTCTTTCTCCACATGGGAGCGAGATGGTGTCCGTTCCAAGGTACTTCCTACTATGGATACCACACTCTGCAATGACTATGATTTAGTTGTTATTCAAGTG
This sequence comes from Pseudobutyrivibrio sp., assembly GCA_024691465.1. Next base: position 7,917 of record JAILNO010000081.1, read on the forward strand.
GGTGAGAATGTTGAGAGTCTCAAGAATTTCGAATCAGATTATGAGACACTGGTTCAGTACGTTAAGAATAGCGTACCTGGAGCTCAGGTAGTCTTAGTCGGTGACTTCTGGTATCGCTCTGGAAGAGATAATATCAAGAAGTCTGTTGCTGATAGACAACAGTGTACATTTATTGACTTATCAGCCAACAGACTCAAGAGTAGTTATCATTCATCAATTGGAGCCAAGGTGCTCGGCGATGATGGTTCTATCCACAGAATCAACGATTATGCTGTAGCACTTCATCCTAATGACAAAGCCATGGCAGAAATTGCCCAGGGAATTCTGGCTGCTGTAGCTAATTAATCTTAGCTTTGCCAAGTTCCTGACAGATTCTGTCATATTCATCTTCGTCTAATTTATAGTTCTTAATATAGAGCTTGTAAGAAATATACATGAGAGCGCAAGGGATAATGCTCATACAAAGGAGCAGTCCTAAGCGCTCTTTTGTTGTAACATTAGATATTACAGCTGTAATACCACTGAGCTTAGTAGCTTCGTCCACTGTACCTGCCGATGCCTGATTCTCAAAATCAGATATCTGATTGGTGTAATTGGTAACTCCTAATATCATGTATATCAATGATGTGATGAGCACCACAAATGCTGATGCCATCTTAGTAAGGAATGGACGAAGTGATGTGATAATACCCTCATCTCTAGTTCCAAATCTGTATTCATTGTATTCCACTGTATTCATAATAGAGATCATCATGATTAAGTAGAAACAGTAATTTCCAAAATTACCGCACATATATCCCACCACAATCACAGGGAACTTAATACCAGCTGGCAGAGCCAGCCCTGATATAAGCATGAGGGCATAACCTATCACAGAGACCGTCATCATAATCTTCATCAGTGGCTTACGGTTAATCTTCCTTGATATATTAGGATAGAAAATCATAAGAACTGCTGTGGCAGCCATGCCAACTGTGGTAAAGGTGGAATATAATCCTCCATCATATCCGAATTCAAAGTATAGATAAGTAGCCCCGATTCCACCTGGAATCAGCATGTTAGACACCTCTTCGAACAGGAATATAAGGCACATCCACATGAGCTGGTCGTTGCCAGTGATTGTTCCAACAATCTTCTTCATGCTAACCTTGGTAGGTGGTGTGGCCTGCTCTGCCCTATTCTCCTG
>JAILNO010000098.1 GCA_024691465.1 Pseudobutyrivibrio sp.
TGCGCTTCAGATGGGTAGCTACCGTATTCTCAAGCAGGAGAGAGTCCTTGTTGATAAGGAAGAGATTGAGCAATCCATTGTCGTAATAGTAGAAGCGTGGTGTGCTCTCCTTATCAGAGAATTTAGCGATATAGTTATGTACCCTAAATAATAAGTAGGCATCCTCCGTATATCCGATGTAGTTAATCAGCGAGTCCTTGCTAAGCTTGATTCCAATAGAATTAACGATATTGGTCAGTTTAGTATATGAGATTTCGCTAGTGATAGTCTCGGCAATCTTCTTCATCATGACACGCAGAGCTTGGATATTCCTGATGCCATTGCGGGCAGCGATATCTCCCAATAGTACCTTGTTGTACACATTCTCAATATAAGTGCGCTTATCTCGGAAGCTGATAGCCTCTGGAAATCCGCCCTCATACATATATTCTCTGGCAGCATTTCTGAGCTGGCCATTGAGGGCGCTGGTATATATACTGGCCTCATCATGAGAAATGGTACGAGCATCTAGATATTCTTCGAAAGAATAGGTCATGATCCGCTTAGATAAGAACCTGCCACCTAGCTTAGCCTCTATCTCATTACTGAGCATCTTAGCATTGCTACCTGTGATGAACACTCTCTCCTTAGAATCAGCTAATCTTCTGGCGAATAGTTCCCATCCATCAACAATCTGAATCTCATCCAAGAAGTAATATGGTTTCTTAGTAGTGAGCTCACCTGCAGTCTGTACAATATCGTTGAAGTCATTGAGGGTAAAATCCGAAATACGCTCATCCTCAAAATTGATATATATAATCTGTTCCCAATCAGCACCTGCATCGATAAGCTGTAGGGCCTTCTTGTAAAGCATGGTAGACTTGCCGGCGCGACGTAACCCTACGAGTACATAGTTAGCTTCTTCATTTAATTCGTAATCACGTTCTACTATAGAAAAGTTACGAATAATTCTATGATTGTCATATATTATTTCCTTTAAAATACTGTGATTCATAGGACTTGCCTCCTTTTAATATAGCCTTAGTATATCACCTAAAATCTATTTTGTCGAACATACTCGACAAAAACACCCCATTTTTGTCGACTATACTCGACAAAATAATTATTCGTAACTTTCTTCAGGGGGGTATATATGTCAAAAAAGAACAAGTGTAAATTAAGGTGGCAACTTCCTTGAAAAACAAGAATGAACTGCAAAAAATACAATATAGATTTAATTAAGGTTGAAATGAGCATCCATAATGATTAGGATAGATGATGTGCCTTAAGGCACAGGATATATTAATCCCCATGTCCAAGGATTAATTATCTAATAATTCGGAGGTAATAGAAATGACAAAAAGTAATAATGAGCATAAGAGTGGACACAAGAAGATTAGCAGGCAGTTATTGATGGTATTAATACCAATGGTAGCTGTCTCTATATTTTTTGTGGCTGCTTTTATTGCAATGAGAGCAAGAGCAGTTATCACAGATGCTTCCACTAGCGGATTACATCAGGAGGCTAGAGCGAATTCTCTTGATATCGGTTCTGAATTAGGAGATATCCTTAATTATTACAACAGTGCAGCTGATTTGGTAGAATCTGGCACATTCGAAGATGACGCCCAGATTGCAGCTATTCTTAAGCCATCACTAGAGGCTTTTGCACAGGTACCAAACGGATGCTACATTGGACTTTCCGACAAAACATATATTGACCCATCGGGATGGGATCCAGGAGCTGGTTATGATCCAACAGATCGTGATTGGTATAAGACCGGTTCAGGCCAGTCTGAAATGACACTTGGAGCTCCATATGTGGATAGCTCTACTAATGAGATGATTGTATCTGCATCCCGCGAGGTAAATTTGAAGGATGGACGTAAAGGAGTGTTGGCAATCGATATATCTCTTGCAGATATTTCGGCAGAGGCCAGTGAGTATCAGCCAGGAGGCACAGGTAAGACTATGCTCTTCTATAATGATATGATTCTTGCACATTCAACTACAGAGTTCATAGGAACATC
>JAILNO010000101.1 GCA_024691465.1 Pseudobutyrivibrio sp.
TTATAATTACCGCAGTGGCATTCCAAGTCCTTACTAGGTCCAAATACTTACTACCAGAATAAAGAGAAGGGAGAACTATCATGGCAGAGAATTTCAAGAGCAATAAGTCTTTAAAATTTGACAAGATTCAGATTGGATTGGCATCACCTGAGAAGATCAGACAGTGGTCTCGTGGCGAGGTTAAAAAGCCTGAGACAATCAACTATCGTACACTGAAGCCTGAAAAGGATGGTCTTTTCTGCGAAAAGATTTTTGGACCAAGCAAGGACTGGGAATGTCACTGTGGTAAGTACAAAAAGATTCGTTATAAGGGTGTTGTCTGTGACCGATGTGGTGTAAGCTGCACCATAAGCCTCAAGAGCCCAAACTTCCATTTCTCCGAAACGCTGTCCACCGAACTGAGCTTTACCACCTAATGGCTGCTGAGTTACGAGTGAGTAAGGACCAGTTGAACGAGCATGGATCTTATCATCTACCAGGTGGTGAAGTTTCAAGTAATGCATGTGACCGATTGTAACTGGTGAATCAAATTCCTGACCAGTACGTCCATCACGAAGCTGAACCTTACCATCACGGCTGATAGGTACGCCCTTCCAAAGTTCTCTATGATCACGATTGTCAGATAAGTACTTCATAACCTCTTCACCAAGAGTATCAGCGTACTTCTTCTCGAACTCATCCCATTCCATGTTTACATAGTCATTTGCAAGTTCAAGAGTATCTGCAATATCAATTTCCTTTGCTCCATCAAATACAGGAGTTTCAATATTGAATCCCAATGCTTTAGCAGCTAAAGACAAGTGAATTTCAAGGACCTGTCCAATGTTCATACGTGAAGGTACGCCCAAAGGATTCAATACAATATCAAGTGGTCTACCATTAGGAAGGAATGGCATGTCTTCTACTGGAAGTACGCGGGAAACTACACCCTTGTTACCATGACGACCAGCCATCTTATCACCTACACCGATCTTTCTCTTCTGAGCAATGTAGATACGTACTGACTTATTAACACCAGGAGAAAGCTCATCGCCATTCTCTCGAGTGAATACCTTAGCATCAACTACGATACCGTAAGCTCCGTGTGGTACACGAAGTGAAGTATCACGGACCTCTCTAGCCTTCTCACCGAAGATTGCAAGAAGAAGTCTCTCTTCAGGAGTACGCTCTGTCTCTCCCTTAGGTGTAACCTTACCAACAAGGATATCACCCGCACGAACCTCAGCACCGATACGGATAATACCGCTCTCGTCAAGATCCTTAAGTGCATCATCACCTACACCAGCTACATCACGAGTGATTTCCTCTGGTCCAAGCTTAGTGTCACGAGCATCGATTTCGTACTCTTCAATATGAATAGATGTATATACATCATCCTGAACGAGGCGCTCTGAAAGAAGTACAGCATCCTCGTAGTTGTAACCTTCCCATGTCATGAATCCGATAAGTGGATTCTTACCAAGAGCAAGCTCACCATTCTTAGTAGAAGGACCATCAGCGATTACCTCGCCAACCTCTACATGGTCGCCCTTGAATACGATAGGTCTCTGGTTATAGCAGTTAGACTGGTTAGAACGTGTAAACTTGAGGAGATCATACTCATCTCTAGTTCCATCCTCATCAGCCTTAATAATGATTCTATTAGTCTCAGACATCTCAACGATACCAGCGCGCTTAGCGACTACGCAAACACCTGAATCGACAGCTGTCTTAGGTTCCATACCTGTACCAACAACAGGAGCCTCTGTAGTAAGAAGAGGTACTGCCTGACGCTGCATGTTAGATCCCATGAGGGCACGTGTAGGGTCATCGTTCTGAAGGAATGGAATAAGTGCTGTAGCAACTGAGAATACCATCTTAGGAGATACATCCATGTAATCAAACATAGTCTTATCGTACTCCTGTGTCTCCTCACGGAAACGACCAGAGATATTCTTTCTCATGAAGTGGCCTTCCTCGTCAAGCTTGACGTTAGCCTGTGCTACATGATAATTATCCTCTTCGTCGGCTGTCATATAGATAACCTCATCTGTTACACGAGGATTCTGTGGGTCAGACTTATCAATACGTCTGTATGGTGCCTCAATGAAACCATACTCATTAATGCGAGCATAGCTAGCAAGAGAGTTGATAAGACCGATGTTAGGTCCCTCAGGTGTCTCGATAGGGCACATACGTCCATAGTGAGAATAGTGTACATCTCGAACCTCGAATCCGGCACGATCTCTAGAAAGACCACCAGGACCAAGAGCTGAAAGACGTCTCTTAAGTGTCAACTCACCAAGTGGGATGTTCTGATCCATGAACTGTGACAACTGTGAACTACCAAAGAACTCCTTGATAGCAGCTGTAACAGGCTTAATATTAATAAGGTTCTGAGGAGAAATATCCTCTAAGTCACGAGTAGTCATACGCTCACGTACAACCTTCTCAAGACGTGATAAACCAATTCTGTACTGATTCTGTAATAACTCACCTACAGCACGGATACGACGGTTACCAAGGTGATCGATATCATCATCCTTACCAACTGCGTACTCAAGATGCATATTGTAATTGATAGATGCAAATACATCCTCAACAGTGATGTGCTTAGGAATTAAGTCAGCTACGTTTCTCTCGATAGCATCCTCGATATCTTCCTTAGTAGAATTCTCAGCAAGAATTCTCTCAAGAACAGGATAGTATACAAGCTCTGTAATACCAAGAGCCTCAGCATCACAATCAACATACTTATTGATGTCAACCATCATATTAGAAAGAACCTTGACATTGCGTGTCTCAGTCTGAACAAATACGTATGGTACTGCTGCGTTCTGGATATCATCAGCCATCTCAAGTGTAACCTTATCACCAGCCTTAGCAATGATCTCACCAGTAGTTGTATCTACAACATCCTCTGCAAGAACGTGGCCTGTGATACGGTTCCTAAGCATAAGCTTCTTATTGAACTTATAACGACCAACCTTAGCAAGGTCATAACGTCTAGGATCAAAGAACATACCATGAATAAGAGACTCTGCGCTATCCTTAGCAAGAGGCTCACCTGGACGCAACTTACGATAGAGCTCTAAAAGACCTCCCTCGTAACTACCCTGTGGGTTCTTCTCTGTGATTGATGGATCCTTAGCAAATGTAGCAAGAATCTTAGGCTCCTCACCAAAAACATCTATAATCTCCTGGTTAGTACCTAAACCAAGTGCACGAATAAGAACTGTAACAGGTACCTTTCTGTTACGGTCTACACGTACATAGAAAACGTCATTGGAATCTGTTTCATACTCAAGCCAAGCACCACGGTTAGGAATTACAGTACATGAATATAACTCCTTACCAATCTTATCGTGACCGATTGCATAGTAGATACCTGGTGAACGAACTAACTGACTGACGATTACACGCTCTGCTCCATTGATAACAAATGTGCCTGTCTCAGTCATAAGTGGTAAATCACCCATAAAAATCTCGTGCTCCTGCATATCGCCGGACTCCTTGTTAACAAGGCGCACTTTAACCTTTAAAGGTGCAGCATATGTTGCATCTCTCTCCTTGCACTGTGGAATAGTATATTTAACCTCATCCTTGCACAGTGTAAAGTCAACAAAATGTAACTCTAGCTGGTTACCCCTATCTTGAATAGGAGAGATATCTGCAAATGCTTCCTTTAATCCGTCCTTAACGAACCAGTCATAGCTGTTCTTCTGGACCTCGATTAAGTTAGGCATCTCAAGTACCTCTTTTTGTCTCGAGTAACTCATACGCAAGTTCTTTCCAGCTTTCACTGGACGTATTCTGTTTTTCTCCATTGACGTTCCACCTCTCATTTTATTTTAATTTGGATATATCTTTGTTATGTGTGTGCATACTCACTGATTACAGTTGCAAACATCTAAAAAATATTTATTTCAAAGGGTTTAAAGTAAATATTTTTTAAATATTTGCAAATGCGAAAAGTGTAATTTAAGCATATAAAAATAAGCATAGAAATACACACTGCACCACAATAGTGCAACCTACATTCTATGCCAAACGCAATACTAAAGTCAAGTATTAAATTAAAAAATTTTGGCAGGTCCATAAGAACCTGCCAAAACATAAATTCTAAAGAAATGACTACTTAAGTGTAACCTTAGCGCCAACTTCCTCAAGAGAAGCCTTGATAGACTCAGCTGTAGCCTTGTCAGCGCCCTCCTTGATAACCTTAGGAGCACCATCAACGAGTTCCTTTGCTTCCTTAAGACCAAGACCAGTTGCCTCACGAACAACCTTGATAACCTTAACCTTCTCAGCGCCAACTTCTGTAAGCTCTACATCGAACTCATCCTTCTCTTCGCCAGCTGCTGCACCGTCAGCACCTGCTGCTGCTACAACAACGCCTGCTGCTGCAGAAACGCCGAACTCTTCCTCACATGCCTTTACAAGGTCATTTAACTCTAATACGCTAAGCTCTTTGATAGCTGCGATAAACTCTTCTGTTGTCATCTTTGCCATGATAATTTCCTCCATTAAAAAAATTAATAAATAAAATACTGATAATCTTAATCAGATAAACTTCTCTATGCCTCTGCTGGAGCATCACCCTGCTCTGCGATCTGGTTGAGTACACGAGCGAAGTTTGTAATAGGTGACTGTAAGCTTCCAAGTAACTTTGAAAGAAGTTCCTCTCTGCTTGGTACAGCAGCAACTGCTGTCATGCCGTTAGCATCATAGAATGTACCTTCTACAACGCCTGCCTTGATCTCAAGGTTGGATGCTGTCTTAGCAAACTTAGCAAGAACTCTTGCTGGTGCTGTTGCATCATCTGTAGAGATAGCGATTGCGCTAGGTCCCTCAAGAACTCCGTCAAGCTGTGCGAAGTCAGTTCCTTCAAAGGCACGCTTCATAAGTGTGTTCTTATATACCTTATAAGAAACGCCTGCCTCACGAAGCTGCTTACGTAACTGTGTGTCTTCTGCAACTGTAAGTCCACGAGCGTCAACAACTACTACAGATGCTGCATCTTTAATCTTTGCTGAAATCTCATCAACTACAGGCTGCTTTAATTCAACTTTTGCCACGATTTGTTCCTCCTTATAATATTGTTTGTTGCTTATATGAGGATTTCGTCTTCGAAAATAAAAAACCTCTATGTCATGAAGACATAGAGGTAAGTAATCGATAAATACTTAATCGTCCTCGGCTGGTAGATAAAATCTTTACGGCTAACGCCACCTGCTGTCTTCGGCAACAACTTTGTGCATTATATCATTATGTATATTGGACTGTCAACTATTAGTTAGAAACTTTAGCAACATTAAGCTTAACGCCAGGTCCCATTGTAGGAGCAAGTGAAATGCTCTTAATGTACTGACCCTTTAAGCTTGATGGCTTAGCCTTGTTGATAGCGTCCATAAGAGTCTGGAAGTTGTCCGCTAACTGCTCCTCTGT
>JAILNO010000117.1 GCA_024691465.1 Pseudobutyrivibrio sp.
GCACTATAACGATAAGAAGTATTTTACATTTAGCTAGGAGACAACCTTATGAAAGTAACCATAAATCAAGTGAAAGGCGCCACGCCGCAGGTGGAAGTCACCTACGATGAGCTGACGTCAGAGGTAGAAAAGGTTATAGAGTTCCTAAACGGCAGTCAGCTGAGGCTTACTGGAAAAGTTGGTGATGAGACTGTAGTGGTAAATACTGCTAGCATTTTATATATAGAATCTGTGGATGATAAGACCTTCGCATATACGTTAGATAATGTGATTAGGCTAAAGTATTCACTAGCGGCGCTTACAGAAATGCTTGATGATATTCGTTTTTTAAGGTGTAGCAAATCTATGATTCTTAACATTGATAAGATTGAGAGATTAAAGAGTTTGCCATCTAATCGAATTGATGCAACAATGAAAAGCGGAGAGCATATTCTTATATCAAGAACCTATGCTACTGATTTACGAAGAAGATTACAAGGAGGTGCAAGAAATGAATAAAAAAGTATCTTTATGGGAACGATATCTAACTAGAGAAATCGGAATCGAATTCAAAGCTTGCTTATACTTTTTTGCAATACTCTTTTTCTATTGTTTGTATCGAGTGGTAAATCACACTTATACAGCAGATATTTTACATATGACAGAAATGATTCTGATTTGTTATGTCATAGGTTACCTTCAGGTTTATATTTTTAACAATTTTGATGAAGCTTGGAGATTTCAGCCAAAGGAAATAGTTGGGCTAATTTTTTGTATGGCAGTATATACAGTTGCTTCGTATTTTTTTGGTTGGTTAGGCAAAGGCATCGGATGGACAGTTGGTTTCGGAGCATATTTGTTATTTTTATATTTCTGCGTTATCCTCATTTACCATACTAAACGCAAAATTGATGACAAAGAATTAAACAAAAATTTAGAGCTTTTTCAATCCAGAATTGATTCAGAAGAAGATTAGTGCAACTTACAGCTAAATAAGTGTACCTTACGGGAGCATATATTGCTCCCGTTTTTTTATGCCTTTATATTGAAATTATAAAAGAAAGGAGAACTTATATGGCTAACAATGTAATTGAAATTAGTAATCTAACTAAAACCTACGGAAAAAGCAGAGGGGTGGAACAAGTATCTTTTTCAGTGGAGGAAGGTGATATTTTTGGATTCTTGGGACCTAATGGGGCTGGTAAATCAACAACCATTCGTTCAATGCTTGGATTTTTAAACTATGAAGGCCATATAAATATATTTGGACTTGATGCTAAAAAGCATAAAGATGAAATACTAAAGAATGTGGGTTATATGCCCTCTGAAGCTATGTTTTATCCAGCGATGAAAGTGAAAGATGTTATTAAATTTGCAGCAGACGTAAGAAATATGGATTGTGATGAAGAGGTCGGTAGACTATGCGAAAGGTTAAAGGTAGATACAAATAAAAGAATTAATCAGTTGTCACTTGGTAACAGGAAAAAAGTCAGCATAGTATGTGCCATGCAGCATAAACCGAAGTTATTCATTTTTGATGAGCCTACCAGTGGATTAGATCCGCTGATGCAAAACACATTTTTTAAACTCATTAAAGAATATGTGGCAACCGGCACAACATGCATGCTATCTACACATGTGTTATCTGAAGTAAAAAACTATTGTAATAATGTGGCAATTATGAAAGAGGGGCATTTGGTGAGCGCAGGAAGTGTCTCAAGGCTCACTCACACAAATTCAAAGCGTGTAATTGTAACAATAGATGGAGAGCAAAAAGATTATTTATACACTAAAGACATGAATAATCTTATAAAGGAACTTAGTGATAAAAACATCCAGGATTTAAATGTGTTAGACCCATCAATAGAAGATATTTTTATGGATTACTACAAGGATAATAGATAATAGGAGAAATAATATGAGCATTTTATTTAAACACGAAATGAATTCAAATTTAAGAAGCTTAATAATTTGGAGCATTTCCGTTGGGGCTATGGGATTTATTTGTATTTGCCTTTATTCAAGCATGACAGAAGATATGGCTGCCCTTTCAGAAAGCTTTTCAAACATGGGTGCTTTTTCAGATGCTTTTGGAATGAGTACACTTGGAATTGGCACCATAGCTGGATATTTTGCAACAGAGGTTGGGGTGGTTCACAGCTTAGGAAGTGCCATGTTTGCGGCCATCACAGCAACTACAATTCTATCAAAGGAAGAAGATGGAAATACAGGGGAATTTTTATATTCTCTTCCTGTATCAAGAACAAAGGTAATACTGGCAAAAATTCTCTCACTGATAGGGCTACTAGTTATATTTACAATAGTTGCAGCAGCATTCTATATTCTTGGATTTGTGGTAATAGATACACATCCACAGTGGAATTTATTTTATAAATTTATATTGTCTCAGTTTATGATGAATGTTGAAATAATGCTTATATGTGTGATGTTTTCATCATTTGTAAAAAAGAATATGCCAGGTACAGGAATAGGTATTGTACTATTTATGTATGTGTTTGATCTGATGGGAAGAGTGGTACCTGATTTGAAAGATTTAATCATAATCGCTCCATTTGGATACTGCAATGCTACAGAAATATTTGCCGAAAATTCCATTAGAGTCAGCGCTTATATTTGGGGAATAGCAGTAATGATTGCGGCTACATTGTTTACTTTTGTCAAGTATACCCAAAAAGATATGGGAAGTTGAATAATGCTTAGATCTACTGTGGAGACTGTTTACCTATTGACACGAGAGTGAGACTCTATTATTATTTAGGAAATATTTTTGGAGACGAGATATAGTATGTTTGAAATGACACTCATCAACTCAATTGCAGTTAATAATAATCCCATGAATAATCACGGGTCTATTAATAATGCATATGATGAGGCAGAAGTTAGTACTATAATAGCTTGAATCTAGAGTTATTTAATATTTTTTGGAAGATTCCTCATCAGACAGATAGTTTGATGAGGTTTTTTTATATTAATTTGTTATATCCAAAGGAGGAAATGAAATGCAACTGACAAGAGTACAAGATTCTGATTACCCAAAGACCTACGAGCTTTATATGAGTTTTCCCGAGAATGAGAATGGATATATCAATAATGTATATGGTTATGATTATGATCAGTTCCTAGAGTGGATTGAAATGAAGCGCAAGTGGTCATTAGGTAAGGAGCTTCCAGAGGGCTTCGTTCCAGATACTACCTATGTACTAGAGGATGATGGTAAATACGTGGGAGTGTTTAATCTGCGTCACTGTCTCAATGACTTCTTACGAGAGGGCGCTGGTCACATCGGTTATTGTATTAGCAATAAATATAGGGGAAGGGGATACGGAACCAAGGGATTGGAGCTGACCCTTGTGAAGGCGCGCCAGATGAATATTCATGAGGTGTACATGTCTGTTAACAAGGACAATCCAGCAAGCCTCAAGGTACAGCTTAATAACGGGGCATACATACATCATGAGAATGAGAAGAAATACTTCACTAGAATTAATGCAATAGACTCTAAGGATTCCAGGGAGGAGATTGTTACCAAATTCTATAGCCAGTACGAGGAGGATGGACGTCTAGAGAGGACTATTCATGGGAGGCTTGAATATGCCACAACCATGAATTATATCCATCGCTTCGTAAAGCCAGGGGCTAAGATACTCGAAATAGGAGCTGGTACAGGCAGATACTCTATTGCCTTAGCGAAGGAAGGATTTAATGTAACAGCTGTTGAGCTGGTGGATAAGAATCTGGAGGTACTAAGGGCTAAGAGCGCAGGGATAGATAATATTACATCTGTAAAAGGCGACGCAACTAATTTAACAGGTATAGAGGATGACAGTTACGATGTGACACTGGTATTTGGACCACTGTATCATCTATATGATGAGGATGAGGTAAGTCGTGCTATAGATGAGGCTATACGAGTTACTAAGCCAGGTGGTGTAATAATGTATGCTTTCATATCCGTATTTGCGATAATGTATTCTAACTTCTTCTATGGAAATTGGTCAAAGGGACAGGAGTCTAACTTTACTGAGGATTATGCTGTTAGGCACTTCAAGGAGCAATTGTTCACAGGCTATGATGTGGAGGAATTCGAGGAATTATTTGCAGATAGACCAGTTGAGTGGATTACCACGGCTGGTGTGGATGGATTAATTGAACCAATTGAGCATAGAGCAGATTTTGCTATCAGTGATGAGGACTTTGCCAGATTGGCTAATTGGTACGTAACTTTTTCAGATAAGAGGGAACTACTTGGAAATACGAACCATCTGCTCTATATATGTAAGAAGTCACCATTTCTTAACAAGTAAAAATTTCAATAGTGTATAATTAGGAGAGAAATATACTAGGAGGGAGAAATGAAAAAACTAATTACATTATTATTGGCAGGAACTATGGCGGTTTCACTCTTGGCATGTGGTAATGATTCAGATACTACTACAGCCACTGAGACTGAAGAGGCCAGCACTACAGAGGAGCAGTCAGCGCAGGTTGCTAATCCTTGGAGAGATATTACTGAGGAGGAAGCAGTTGAGCTAGTACCTAATTGCTTTAAGGCTCCAGATGGCGCTACGAATATAGCTTGGTCTGTTATGGAATCAGAAGAGAATCCACTGGTTCAGCTATGCTTCGATTGGAATGACAATACCTACACTGCAAGGGAGCAGGTTACAGCAGATGAGTCTGTAGATATATCTGGCATGAATTATGAGTGGACCGCTGAGGATGAGGGCACACTTACCAATTGGGCTAATGGAACTATGGATTGTAAGTTCTATAGATATATAGGAGAGGATGAGTACGTAGATGTATGTAATTGGTACGATGCAGATAATAGTGCTCTTTACTCTCTTTCAGTGGTAGCAGGTAATCTGGATGGATTCGATATCCAGGCTGCAGTTGAGCAGATGAATAGGAATACAGCTACTGAGGAGCATGTGCCAGTAGATATTAGTGGATGCGATACTTTTACTCAGGTCGTTGATAAGCTTGAGTCAGGATATGGATTTGCTAATACCACTATTAATGGTGTGGATGTACTGCTAGTTGCCACTGGAGTATATGACAATAGTGGCACAGGGGATGGCCCTTATGCAGCTATTGATGCGGATGTCTATTACTATAATGATGGTATTGTTACACTTGCAGGATATGTGGAGGCAGGTGGAACTGCCTATCCACTTTCGGTGAAGGATGGATACCTCTATGTGGCAGGCAATCACTTCGTTAAGAAGTACACCTTTGAATCAGGCGCTACCATATGTGATGAGTACGCTTATGAAGAGTTTGACACTAATGGCGATGCTACTTATTACTATTATTCAGAGACCCATGGTGTAGAGACAGACGATAATAGCCAGGTGGAAGATGATACAGTCCTGAGTAAATTATTTGATGAATTCGACGATGCAGAGGTGGTAGAATTCCATCCAATTCCTTAGATTTCTTGCCTAAAAGTACAAGAAAAGAGCTGTGCGAAAATATGCACAGTTCTTTTTTTGGTAATTGTTTATTTCGCTGAATCGAATGATTAGGTTGTTGATTGAGTTTTTAAACCTAATCACAAATGATTGAAAATGAGGTTGAAAAAATCGTTTCCAGTTGATTAGGTTAATGATTATTTAAGTTAAAAATCCCGAAAATACGGGCTTTGAGCGGTTTTTACAAAAATTAGAAATTCTTATTGACAATCTTTAACAAAAAAGAATTAATGTGGTGAAAATCTATTGACCAAGATAAAAAATCAAGTTAATGTGTTAACAGTGTTAAGTGATTAACACTTGAAAGCAATTGCGAGGTATATTTTCATGAAAAGAATAAAAGAGGTGGCTGGCAATAACACCAGTGATTTAACAGAGATGAATCGTTCTGCCATCGTTCGTATCTTACAACAGAGGGAGATATGTACTAGAGCAGAGATTGCGAAGCTCATGGGACTAACCCAAGCTTCTATTACTAAATTAGTTGGATACCTAATA
>JAILNO010000163.1 GCA_024691465.1 Pseudobutyrivibrio sp.
GGCAGAAGTACACCTCTTTCGACCAGAGGAGTGGTGGCTATGTCAGGAACCTTCGGATATGAATTAGATGTAACCAAGATGAGACCAGAGGAGAAGGAAGAGGTCAAGGAACAGATTAAGACATTTAATAAGTACTATTGGCTCATCCAGAAGGGAGACTACTATCGATTAGCTAACGAGGAGCAAGCAGAGGTGTATAAGGCCTGGGAATTTGCAGCAGTAGATAAGTCAGAGGCACTTGTTAATATCGTTGTTAAGAAAGTACAAGCTAATGCCAAGATTAAGATGATAAAGCTTAGAGGCTTAGATAAGGATGCTATGTATTCCTTAGAGGGAAGCGACAATGTCCTCTCAGGAGCAGCTCTTATGTATGGAGGTTTTGCCCTTAATCTAGCCATGGGAGACTATCCTAGTGCACAGCTTCACTTTGTCAGAGTGTAATAGTTATATTTAAAAAGTATCCAGTAATGACTGGGTACTTTTTTAATTTGTGCATAAAGAAAAATGATTATCGTCCGAAATAATAATTGTAAAAATAATTGTTATCGGAGGAATTACATGCAGATTGAGGCACTCAAGGTAACGGATTACATTAAAACAGAAGGTGCTGATAGCCAGGGATATGGCGTCGGAGCCAGCGGTATCAAGGATGATAACAAAGCGAATTCAAATAAAGAACTTAGAGCATTATCTGTGGATAATGCATTTTATGATAACAAAGGAAAGATGACTGATGAAGAGTTCCTCAAAGAGGTGAACGAAGCATCAGCTCTTGGCATGTCTACAGTTGAAAAGGTTAAGAACATAGAGAATGCCTGGGATGAGGAAGCTACAGCTAAGGTATCTGAGGATGGACATGATCCTATGGATATGGAAGCGGATACACTTGTGACCGTAGTGGATGAGATTAAGATGAATCTGGCCAAGGCAGGCAAGGATGTCAGCAAGATGGGCGGTTTAGATAAGGCTACTGTGGAAGCTATGACAGGTTCTGTTGCCCAAGCAGTTGAGATGACTAAGGGACTCAGCGATACTCTTTCCGTTGAGACACAGGCTTATCTTGTTAAAAATGAACTAGAGCCAACAATTACTAATATATATAATGCTACATATTCTGCTCCAGAGAATTCAGAAGGGGCAATGACAGATGAAGACGTAATTAGTCTTCTTGAGGAATTAGGCGATAAGTTAGATTCACTTATAGAGCAGGTCGAAAGTGAACAAATTGAGTCTGCGCAAAGACCGATGTCACCAATTGAGCTAAAAGATACGGTGGCAACCATGGTAAAACAAGATGTTCCTCTTACTAAGGAACATCTTGAGTACATGGTTGAACTAGGCGAGTACCAGAAGCCTAGTGATGAAGAGATTATTAGTGCAATAGACGATATTGTGGCTGAGGGCAAAGAGCCTAAGGATGCATATCTGGTGGAGGGATACTCCCTTATGGACCAGGCCAAGAAGACCTTTGAAGAGGTCATGGGAATGGATGCAGCTGACCTGCCAACAGTTACAGCTCAGCGTCAGCTTACAGAAATACAGCTAACCATGACAGTTGAAGCTACTTTCACCATGATGAAAAATGGTGTGGATGTCAATACAAATGATTTATCTGATCTGCTTGATAAACTTAAGCTTCAGGAGACCAATTTACTTCAGATATTGCTCAAGGCTGATAGTAAGGAGCAGACTAATGCCAATGTAAATACCTTCAAGGAAGTAATGAATGACATTGCTGAAATTGAAGCCGCTCCTGCAGCTACACTAGGTCGCTTCTCCAATATTAATATGGAGACATTCTCAAGTGTGTATCAGGTGAGTGTATCTGTTACAGCTGAGTATAGTCGTATGGAGATGACCTATGAGGCTGTTGGCACTGAGGTTAGAAGAGACTTAGGTGATAGCATGAGCAAGGCATTCCAGAATGTGGATGACATCCTTGCAGATCTTGATATAGAAGCAACAGAATCCAGCCAGAAGGCAGTTAGGATTCTTGCATACAACCAGATGAATATTACTGCCGAGTCAGTTAAGTCCATGCAGGCGTCTACCGAGATGGTGGCAAGGACATTTAAGAATATGACCCCAGCAGTTGTAGCTGAGATGATTAAGAGAGGACAGAATCCTCTTGATATGACCATGGGAGAGCTTAAGGAGACTACTGAGGATATCAAGGTAGAGCTGGGAAGTACCTCAGATGAGGAGAGCTTCTCTAAGTTCCTATGGAAGGCAGAGCATAATTCAGATATAACAGAGGCAGAAAGAGACGCTTATATCGGTGTGTATAGACTACTTCATCAGGTGGAAAAGTCTGATGGAGCAGCCATAGGTGCGTT
>JAILNO010000005.1 GCA_024691465.1 Pseudobutyrivibrio sp.
TAATATCGCTCATTCCATAGCCTGCGTTAAGGAGTCACTTTCTCCTGGGCAGGCCATGCCAAAGATACGATTGGGTCACGGTCTATATACATACAGCCTCAGCTCCAAGAAGGGTAAGGAAGCCCTCAAGGAACTGAAGGACAATAACGTAGTGCTGGAGTTTCAGATCACCAGCAACGTGCGACTGAACAACCTGAACTCTCTGGAGAACCATCCTCTTAAGCAGTATCTTAAGGAGGGTATCGCCTGCGTTCAGGGTACAGATGGAGCAGCATTATATGGCACCAATTCCATCGATGAGCAGCTGTCTCTAGAGAAGATGCTTGGTCTTACAAGTGACGAGTTAGCTAAGATGCATGAGGCTGAACACAATATAATAGAAGAAAGTCAGATTGCATACTCTACCAAGAAGGCGGCATTTGCTAAGTTACTTGGTAATAGAGACATGGAGGAAGTGCTCTTAGAGAAGATGCAGGCGGTGAAGATTACCAAGAAGGTTGGCAAGACAACAGCCAGGATGGATGCCAACAGAGAGCTGAAGGATCAGATAGAGGATATCACCTGGGACAGGCTTCCAGTGGTACTCTTGGGAGGCAGCTTCAATACAGAGAATAGAACTACCAAGATTAGCGACAATGCAATTAAGCAGTTGGATGAGATGCTTGATTATCTTAACCCTGAGGAAGTGTGCTTCATCATAGGTCACAAGCTGGCAGGATATGAGAAGTACTTGCTAGACCATAATGATAAGGGATTTAAGATATATTCCTTCGTACCAGCAGCCATTTCGAAGAAGGAAGCTGAGAAAATTAAAAGTGCAGAAGTGACAGTTAGAGTATCAACAGAGTCAGAAGGTATGGGAATCTATAAGAGCTTCAACTATGAGATATTCGAGAGACGTCCATCGGTGGTAGTTGCTTTTGACGGCAATTCAGCTGCAGCTAATCTGATACAAGAGGCTAAGAATGGCAAGGGTAAGTCCAAGATATATGTGTGGAACCATTCTAAGAATCTCATGCAAAAGGCCAAGTCTCTCCATGGATACGTTAAATCATTTGGGGAAGAAGAGACCATTACAGACTTAATTAAAAAGGACTTATAGGACTAAGAAAAGTCACACTTTAAACACAGCGTAGATATACTTGTATATTAAAATAATTTTGAAGAATATGTTTGTATAGAGGTATGCTATGAAAAATGTGGCACTTTCGTCAAAGACATTCGACGAATTCCTTAA
Source organism: Pseudobutyrivibrio sp. (assembly GCA_024691465.1). The sequence goes on from JAILNO010000005.1 coordinate 1,238, forward strand.
GAAGAATCGAATGCTAATTAACAAGAATATGGGGGCGGTACTCAGTATCTGTATTTTATCAGGACCAGCTATCGCCCTAGGTATTTTTACGGGAGTTTTTTCAAAAGCCACATATGATACATGCTTCGTAATTTCTATTTGTATGACCGTGCTTGCAGTGATTCACTATTTTCTCTACAAGCTTATGCCATCTTCAATTTATACGTCACTTTTTGCTCTATTTGCAATGGACACATTGATTCTATACATGGACTGTTCTGCTATATCCATTTATATTACTTGGTTCCTGGTTCCTTTCGTAAGTATATTGTTCTGCGATGCGAGGATATACAACGTAGCTAATCTGGCCAATTATGCCATGATGAGTCTAGGTGTCATGCTGTCTACCCAGACTGAGGTTACCTATAGAGCTGACTATACATCGGCCCACGGACTATTCATGAATATTATGTCGGGCCTTACCATCGAGCTGATAATAATGTATCTAATAGGATATAAGATAGTAGTCACCATAAAGAGGTACTACAAGAACCTGATAGACAATCAACTGAAGATGGATTCTGATGAGATGCAGCTCAGCGCTCAGCTGAATCTACTAGACTCCATGGCGGAAGTCTATGAGAAGGTTAATCTGGTAGATTTCGAGAAAGGTACGGAGCAACCTATCAGAGATCCTAAGAAGGAGATAAGGAAGATTAATCTGGACAAGGATAATCATACCTATATGACCACCAAGCTTAGCGAGAGGATTGCAGCAGATCAGGTAGAAGAGTTCCTGAAATTCACTGATATCAGTACGGTTCAGAGTCGCCTCATTAATAAGAAGGTCATATGGGGCGAATTCATCGATATGTTCACTGGCTGGTTTAGAGCAGAGTATATTACAGTGGACGTGGATTCAGCTGGCATACCAACTAAGGTGGTATTTACCACACAGAGTATAGATGAGGAAAAGCGACGAGAGGAGCATCTGCATCGAATTGCCATGACAGATGAGCTGACCAGGCTGTATAATAGACGCAGTTATGATGAGGATATAAGCATCATTAAAAAGGATATGCTTACATCAGAGCTAGGAATAGTGTCAGTGGATGTTAATGGTCTGAAGGTTGCCAATGACACTAAGGGTCATGCAGCAGGTGATGAGTTGATTAAGGGTGCAGCAGATTGTCTGCTCCTATCCATTGGTAATTTAGGCAAGGTATATAGGACTGGTGGTGATGAATTCATGGCCATAATATATACAGATGATTTCGATTTCATCGTCAATAAGATTAAATATAATGCCATCAATTGGGCAGGCAATTACAGCAATGAACTCAGTCTATCCATAGGCTATGCAACCTATAGGGATTACGAGGGCAGTACTATTGAGGAGCTTGAGAGGATAGCGGATGCTCTGATGTACAAGGACAAGGAAGAATATTACAAATCAAAGGGCATATATAGACACAGCTCTTTTAAAGGATGATAGGGAGAATGTCACAGATTATTTTAGTTTATTTAGTAGTGGTTAATATTGTTGGATTCGTAATAATGGGAGTGGATAAAAAGAGGGCTATCGACCATGCTTGGCGCATTCCAGAGAAGACATTGTTTACATGCAGCTTAATAGGAGGAAGTGTAGGTACCCTGGCTGGCATGTACTTTTTCAGGCATAAGACCAAGCATTGGTATTTCGTAGTTGGAATGCCTGCAATATTAATTGGGCAAATAGTTATTTTTTCATATATTGTTCAAAATGATTTGATACACTAGACCCACGTAAAAGGGGTGGGGCTATGGATTTTAATTATGATGATGAGAATAAGCCTTATACATCAGATGATGCCTATGAGGATCTTGAGAAGATAAAGGACATATTGCGAGATGCTAAGACTCGCATTAATAGAAACAAGCTCAAAGGTACTGAAATCGATATAGAAATAAAGATAGATTTAGATAGATAAAGGCTGAATTTTTCAGTCTTTTTCTTTTATTCTATTGTGCTCAATATAATTTTTCGTTATATTTAAATTGAGCTAATAATGGAACTTGAAAATAGAAAGGTTTAGATTATGTGGTTATTTTTTACTCTAGCAACGACCTTTATCTGGGGTCTTGCAGAATTATTCTACAAGAAGGGTGCCAGAGCAGATGAGAAGTATGCGCACTTAAAGATATGTGTATCGGTAGGTGTGATAATGGGATTACATGCCATGTACACACTTCTCACTAAGGACATTGGTTATGACCCAATGAACTTGATTCAGTACTTACCTGTATCCTTATGTTATATAGTTTCAATGGCGTTCTCATTCTTCGGTATGAGATTCATTGAGGAATCTATATCAGATCCTATAGAGAACACATCGGGTGCCATAGTATCTTTGATGTGCGTAATTTTCTTGGGACAGACCATAGCACTACCTTCAGTAGGGGCTATCCTGATAATTGTTATAGGTATCTTAGGATTAGGATTCCTTGAGAATACAGGGGACACAGACAGAAAGAAGAAGCTTGGTAAGAAGATGGCCATCGTAGCTTTTGCTATGCCTTTCTGTTACGCAACCCTTGATGCGCTGGGATCATTCCTAGATATATATTATCTGGAGATGGAGACTAGTCCACTGGTTAATATTACAGAGCACACCATTGAGGAAGTGGCTAATACATCCTATGAGCTTACATTCTTCCTAGTCGCTGTGATATTAATTATCTATATGAAGATAAAGGGTGTGAAATACGAGCTTCCAAAGCAGAGAGACAAGATACTAGCAGCTATCTGTGAGACAGCAGGTCAGTTTACATATGTGTATGCCATGAGCGGTAACGGTGCTATTGCAGCCCCAATTATTTCCGCCGTGTGCGTAGTTTCACTTACTCTTTCGCGCATTTTCCTTAAGGAAAAACTTACGAAGAAGCAATACATGTTCCTCTTCATGGTTATAGCGGGTATTTTGATTTTAGCAACGATTGAAGGAGATTAATCAATGGGACGTACATTATATCTAGAGTGTAATTCAGGAATCAGTGGAGATATGACAGTGGGAGCACTGCTTGACTTAGGGGCTGATGTGCAGCTTCTTTCAGAGGTACTTTCTACTGTTAGGGCCGAGGGGTTCAAGGTAGCCTACAGCAGAGTTAAGAGAGCAGGGCTAGACTGCATGGATTTCGATGTAATCTTAGATGATGAACATGACGGTCACGACCACGACATGGATTATCTATATGGTCACCTTCATAGTGAAGAAGAGCACCATCATCATGGTCATCAACATGATCACGAGCATCATCATGCTCATAGGGGTATGAGGGAGATTAACGAGATAATAGACGCAGCAGCCATGACAGATAGGGCCAGGGCCACAGCTAAGAGGATATTCGAGATAATTGGTCAAGCAGAATCTAAGGCCCACGGAGTACCAGTGGCAGACGTACATTTTCACGAAGTGGGGGCAGTGGACTCCATAGTTGATGTGGTTGCTATAGCAGTGTGCTTAGATAATCTTGATATTACAGATATAATCGTTCCTAAATTGTACGAGGGCCAGGGAACAGTCAGATGCCAGCACGGTATACTGCCTGTACCTGTACCTGCAGTTACTAATATAGTTACAGATAGCCATATTCCACTTGAGATAATTGATGTGGCAGGTGAGCTAGTTACGCCTACAGGTGCAGCAGTGGCAGCTCT
>JAILNO010000006.1 GCA_024691465.1 Pseudobutyrivibrio sp.
AACAGACTGGCGGTACGCAAGGATTTCAACAAGGATGATGAGCGGAAGATCAAACGGAGTCTAAAAACCTTCAACCAACTCAACGAGCGATTCTCCAAGGAGTATGCAAAGGCCACCGATCAGGTCTTCAAGGAACTGGAGCAGCACAAGATACGCATTATCGACGAAAGTCAGTTGAACGACGAACAGAAAGCGTTCCTGACCCAGCTATTCTATACGAAACTCAACGGTAGCATCAATCCGATATGGTTATCGCATGTCGACAGCCTTTCGTCACTCGAAGATAACCGAATCTATCTGGCGGTAGAGAAGAAAAGACTGTCAGACGGAGAGGTTAAATATGCCCTCGTGAAGGTGCCCGACCGCATCTACGGCCGTTGGCTGAAAATTCCCTCCAGCGATGGATACGATAACATCATGTATCTGGACGATGCCATCCGGTTTCTGCTCCCGATGGTATTCATAGGTTTCAAGGACAGTCGTTTTCGTGCTTTCTCCTTCAAGTTCACCAAAGATGCCGAGATGGAGATGGATTCCGAAGGCGATTATGGCACACTGGAACGCATAGCAGCTGGCGTCAACTCACGTAAAAAAGGCGACACTGTACGTATCGTTTATGACGATGAGATGCCTAAGGAGATTCTGAAAGAGATCAAGAAGCGGCTGAATCTGAAAGTACTCGACACCTCTTTGGCTGGCAAGCGTTACCAGAACCACAAAGACCTGATGACATTTCCTGACTGCGGACATTCCGAACTGAAATACCCCAGATGGAAGCAGATTATGAAGCCTGAGTTCTGCGATGCTGACAGCATCCTGGAGCAGATTCGGCAGAAAGACCGTTTCATACATGTTCCCTACCACAGCTTCGACGGGTATATCCGTATCTTGCAGGAAGCAGCCATCAAGCCAGAGGTGAAAGCCATCAAGACCACCCTCTACCGTCTGGCCAAAGACTCGAAGGTGGTGAAAGCCCTTATCACGGCCGCCCGCAACGGTAAGAAGGTCACGGCAGTGGTGGAATTATTGGCCCGTTTCGATGAAGAGAGCAATATCATGTGGAGCAGACGGATGCAGGAGGAGGGTGTCAACGTTATCTATGGTGTTGAAGGACTGAAGATTCACTCCAAGCTGCTGTTCATAGAGTCGAATAAAGGCAACATCGCCTGTGTGGGTACCGGCAATTTCCACGAGGGGAATGCCCACATCTATACCGATTACCTGATGATGACGGGGCGCCCGCGCATCGTCAACGAAGTAGAGCGGGTGTTCAGCTTCATTGACAAGCCCTTCACGCAGCTGCGCTTTCGCGAGCTGATGGTCTCTCCAAATTCTATGAATTTTGTTTGATTTTTGTGTCCTTGGCAAGGCTTAATTCAAACCAAAACTCCACTCCATTTGATAGATTTTCAACGCCGAATTTTTCATGGAGAAGATCCATCGTCGCCTTAACAACTGAAAGACCTATTCCACTGCCGCCATATTCGCGGCTTCGGGCCTTATCTGCCTTGTAAAACTTCTCCCATATATGCTTAATATCTTTCTTGGCAATATTATTTCCTGAATTGAATACACTAATTCGAACTTTTCCCTTTTTCACAAAATCATATCTAATATTGATAATATTCTCGTTCATTACATAATGAATCGCATTGCTTACGAAATTAGTAATGACCTGCTCAACCAAGAACTCATCTGCATGAACTATACACTCCTCTTTGTTAATGAATGAGTAAGTGATATTCTGGGCTTCAAAATTAATCTTGTTACTATCCACAACACTATCGATCATCTCAGTGAGACTAAAGTCTACCAAATCAAGATTCATCTGGCCTGCCTCAAGCTGATTAAGAATAAGCATCTCACGTACCAATCGATTCATCTTATTGGCTTCATCAATGATAATATCAAGATAAATCTGCCTGCTATTCTCATCCTCCATGATGCCTTCCTGAAGGCCCTCAGCATATCCTTGGATAAGTGCAATAGGGGTCTTTAGCTCATGAGAAACGTTAGAAACAAACTCCTTACGCATGTTCTCATTCTCTTCCCTGACTTCCAGGTCATGCTTCAAACTCTCGTTGGCAACTCTCAGCTGAGTAATAGCTCTCTTAAGGGTAGTTGACATCTCATTGATGTGCTCTCCCAAATCATCCATCTCGTTATATATCCTCTGAGGCTTATACTTGGCCTCAAAGTCAAAGTTAGAAATTCTCTTAGTAATATTAATAATATTAAAAAGAGGCTTCGTAAATCTATTGATGAATATATGGCTTAATATACCTGTAAAAAGTAACGCCAATATTACCATGTGTATAAAGAATAAATTAGTAATAGAACTAGTATGCTTCATTGCAGTCATATTAGATCTAATAAAAACAATATTGCCATCAGAAAGAAGGCCTAGTAAGACCAAATAATCATCAGACGAGTCTGGGAACACTCGTCTAAATATCTCATAATGCTCGTTAGAATTAATGACCTCCATAGATTCGTCATTAGCAAACATAGCATAATTAAGTTGATTTAATAATATTTGAGAATTAGTAAAAGATGAAACTAAAGGTTCCCCGTCGGCTGCTGTGATGACACAGTTAACCGAATAGCTGTCAAAAAAGGCCATAAGCTCCGCCTCGTAGTCAGATTGATACAAAGTACCATCCTCACATCGATTAGACAGCTCATCATATATAACCTTCATATCTTTTCTTTTTTCGAAAATATAATAATCGCCTAAAAAGCAGGATGATAATAAACTGACAATTACTAGCGAACCTAGAATTATAGTAATTATCAATCCTACGATTTGGCGATTAATTTTATTAGACCTTTGTGTCGACTTCAAATTTATACCCCATGCCCCAGATAGTCTTGATGTAATTACCCTTATCGTCTAACTTACTACGAAGCTTCTTAACATGAGTATCGATTGTTCTAGCATCTCCAAAATAGTCGTAATCCCATACGTGATTGAGAATCTTCTCTCTAGAAAGTGCGATACCTTCGTTATTAATGAAATAATACAAAAGCTCAAACTCTTTAACAGAAAGCTCTACTGGATTGCCATCATTAGTAGCTACATGTGCATCTACATCTAGCTGAATTCCACCAGCCTCAACAACCTTCTTACCAATGGAATCATCTGTACTCCTGCGAAGTACAGCATTAACTCTAGCCATAAGAATCTTAGGTGAAAATGGCTTGTTAATGTACTCATCTGCACCAAGCTCGAATCCGTTGAGGACATCTGTCTCCTCGCCCTTAGCTGTAAGCATAAGAACTGGAATAGAGGAAGTCTCTCTGATTTCCTTAAGCACGGCGAATCCATCAACCTTAGGCATCATAACATCCAGAATAATAAGAGATATCTCACTATCCATGTAAAACATGTCAAGAGCCTGCTCTCCGTTCTCGGCCTCAATGACCTCGTAATCTTCTCTTACCAAGTAATCTTTGATAAGTTTTCTCATTCGGCTTTCATCATCAGCCACTAGAATTTTGTTCTTCGACATAACACCAACCCCATTCTTGAAAAATATTATTGTTGTTCAAGTTCCTTTTGCTTCACTGCAGCTTCCCTCTGGGTAAGCTCTTGCTCCCAGGAAGAATACTTGTTAATCAGTTCCTCTTCATAGTTGAGGATTGTGGGACTGTTAATAGTGGAGTTCACATAAAACATTCCTATCACGCACAAAAGTAAAGTGAGACAAATAACTAGTAATATTCTATTGATAGTCTTAAGCTTCTTGACCTGAGACTGAACATCTGGCTCAATAGCTACATCTGATTTATCGGCCTTTTGATTGTTAGGTTTAGCAGATGAATCGGATTGTTCTGTAGATGATTTATCAGTAGATTCTAAAGTATAGACCTCAGGAATCTCATCATCAGTAAAAGCCCCCGTAGCTAAAAGATTCTGTCTCAGTTGAGACAAAAAGCCCATGCCTATCTCAGTGGAAAACAGCCTCTGATTCAAGAGCTTCTTATAGACTGTAAGAACGCCCCTCTCATCTGCGTCCTTAATCTGACCCAAAACATACTCAACAGCCTTAAGCTCTTTGGCAGCTTTCTTAGCTTTATTCTCATCATCGAAAATGTAACCACCAATATTATACTTAGCCATGTCAATCCTTTATAAATAATTGTATATAATTATTTTATCAATTTACTTTAGAAAAATCTATCCTAAATATTATTTATTTAGCCTTGATTCTAGCTAATCCCCAAATGGCAATAACAGCTCCGCAGGCAGTGACAAAAGTACCAAACCAAAGAGAGGCTGTAACACCTGTATATTTAATCAGGAATCCACCTAATAAACTTGATAATAAGTTGCTGAGAGTCATAGCTATTGTTACAAAGGCCTGTCCCTTAACAGCGTCCTTCTCAGACATGATTTCATCAACAAAGTGAACCGATGCAGGAATAAATACTGCAAAAGCAAGCGCCTGGAAGATCATACTAAAATAAAGCATTCCAACAGTAGTAGCTATTGTTGTAAATAAAATCTTAACAAAGTAGAACACACCAGATAAACCAAGCAAGAATCTAGAGCCAAACCTATCTCTTAGTTGGCTAAAGAATATCATGGCTGGAAGTTCCACAATAGCTTGAAAAGCCAAAAGTCCGCCTGTATCTCCCTCATCTCCGCCTACGTTAATAGATATCTGATAAATAAAATTATTTATAAGTACATGACCAAAATAAAAACAAATAACTCCAATCAAAAATATAAAGAACATCCTATACTCATATATAAAGGACCTAACTGAATTAATATCGAAGTTATCTTCCTTTTCTTCAAGAGGATCTTGATTGTTTTCAATTGTAAGATTAATTTCTTTTAATTCTTTATATATCAGTATTACTATGCATACGAAACATACAGAGGTAACTAATCCTAAAAATGGAGCAGCTTTTTCAGATATAACCTTCATAAGGTTGCCTGCGATTAGACTCATTACAAAAAAGAAAAATGATCCAGAAGCTCTTGCCACGCCAAAATTCATATGAATATTGTATCTTTCAATATAGAAGTTAAGGGCATTGATAAATGGCAACAATATGGTAGTAATCATAGCAGCTACAAAAAATGTGAACCCTGTAGCAAATCCCTTGCCATCGGCTCCTAGAGAAATAAGTAAATCAATTGCAAGCACCCCACCTAATACGGCCAACACATCTAATACATTAATCCTATTAGAACTATCAGTGGCTGCAGAAATAACCTGTTGAAAAACAGTAGCAAGCAAATAGGCTATAGCATATAAAACTCCAATACTAACTGTCGAATATCCTCTATTAGTTAAATAGGCAGAACCCAGGCTGATTGTGCAGCACATTGTCATCCAATATAGCCCCTGCGCTATCAGATAATATAGGTTTAGCCTACCTTCTTTTGTGTCTCTAATCTTGTAAAACATACTCTTCTCCTTAATTTTAAAGATATTATGAAATTCCGTTTTTTTATAAAAATTATGATATCATTAATGATGCTAAAATACATCGAAAGGATTCGCCATGATTAAAAAAATCTTAAAACCAATACTATTAATTATATTAGCCATTGTTATAGTAGTGGCAATATATATGTCCTATGTCCTGCTATCCTACTATCGTGTAGAGGACAATCATAAACTAGATATATCAGGAGATGCAAAGGAATCTGAACTGGCAATTGATACAAAATACCGTATATCCTCTGCCAACTTAGGATTCGGTGCATACTCAGATGATTACTCATTCTTCATGGATGGTGGAACCGAATCTTGGGCATATTCAAAGGATGCCGTATATACGAATATCAACGGTTCCATAGATAGCGTCATGTCAATAGAGCCCGACATCATGCTCTTTCAGGAAGTGGACCTGGATTCCACCAGAAGCTATCACGTCAACCAAAAGGATTTAATAATTAACAATATATCTGAATCTAATTCAGCTGATGTATGTTATTCCTTTGCACAGAATTATGATAGTCCATTTCTAATGTATCCTCTTACACAGCCACATGGCAAATCACTGGCTGGATTACTTACTGTGTCAACTGTAGATATGACTGAATCAATACGTAGATCACTTCCTATAGAGGAAGGTATATCTAAATTAATAGATCTAGATCGATGCTATTCTAAGAGCTATATTCCACTGGATAATGGTAAACAATTAGTGTTATTCAATGTGCATCTATCTGCTTATACCACAGATCCTTCTACAGCCGAGAATCAAGTAATAATGCTTAATGACGATATGTTGCAGGAAGCTGATAAAGGCAATTACATAATTGCTGGTGGAGATATGAATAAAGATATGTTGGGAGATTCCTCGGTTTACTTCGGAACTACCAGCACTGAAAATTGGGCACAACCATTCCCTACAGAACTAATAGATGATTCTTTTAGAATAGTAGGCCCACTGGATGAAGCTAATCCTGTAGCTTCCTGTCGTAATGCCGACAGCCCTTATACTAAAGATTCCTTCGTCTTAACAATAGATGGATTCATAGTATCATCTAATGTGGAAGTACAGTATTCAAATGTATTAGATACTGGTTTCAAATACTCGGATCACAATCCTGTATATATGGATTTCATTCTCAAGTAATTAGCTTGATTTAGAACTACTAGTTCCGCATAATTTATCAACAGATTTGATAATCTCTTGAATCTCAGGTAGATAGTGCTCATGGCTTGTCATGAGCCTATCTATTTCATCTCTTTCTTCCTGAACAATTCTTCTATGATCATCTAATCTATCTCTAATCTTCTTCCTTCTAGTAACAAGTCTATGCCTACATCTAGCCATATCCTGCTTATCTATGAGAGCATTGATCTGATTGATCCATATCTTATCATCTGCCAGACCTATATCACCTAGTAATCTCTCCAGCTTGTTAGTATAGAATTCTAAATCATCATTATTCTGAATATATCTCTGCTGATCTCTTACCTTGTCCTGGTACTGTTCCCATACATACTGTAATTCAGCAGCGGTAGTTACATAATACTTGTCCTTAGAATACTCTACACTGTTAGTAACATTAACGTACTTCATTCTCTCTACATTAAGCATACTGATAGCCTGATTTAGATGTACCAGAGCCACTCTATTGTCCTTTGCAATAGCATTCTGCCTGAGAAAGACTACGAATCCGCTTACAGCACAGATGAATAAGACAATAAGAACCCAGACAGATATATCTACCTCGGCAGCATTATACATAGCCATTAAAAGGATAAGGAGCATCATAAAAGAGCCTAATATAGCAATTGCCATATGTCTAAATAGCTTCACCTGTCCCTGAAGCTCTTCTCTTTCAATTTCCCAACGGCTCTTCTCACCTTCTAAATAGGAGAGATTTCTTTTTAGTTTAGATTGATATAATTCATCTGAAGAAAAGCGATTAATAATCTCTGGCATATCCTCTTCTTCATCTGAAATAACTTCGAACTGTTCTTCTGAAATATTGCGCTGAATGTTGCGCGCATTGACGAGATTTTTTTCTAATTCGTTAACTTTTGCAGCAGTGGTCCTTAACTCAATGCTCTTGTCCTTAGGCATATTCTCAATCAACTTAATATCGTTGAGATACCTGGTGACAATTCTATATTCTGTCTTCTGACGCTCCATAGCTTTAGTGGAAGCTATAATCTGTTCACAAGAATCAAGAATATAGTGCTCGAGCTTCTTAGGATCCTCCCAACTGTCGATACCTTCTATCTGGGTATATACCCTATTAAAGGCATCGTCAATTTTGGCAGCTCTGAGTTCCTTTTTCTTCTGTCTACTTGTAAATAATCCCATAAGATTCTCCCCTTAAAGAAAGCTTATATTCTACAAATCTTAATGTATTCTTCCTTCCAATTGGAAATTACATTCTGAATAGTTGCTTTAGATTCGTTTGATTTATCTCCATATAATAAATCATTAATAGCATTATCAAACCCAACAATATCATCCTTTAATGTGGCTTTAGATACAATCTGCAGAACATCTTCCACATCATCCTTGGGAACTTGATACTTGCTAACATATTCTTCAAATCCTATTTTATCCTTACCGCATCTAAGAGCGTATAATAAACAATAAAGCGACTGCTTCTTTTGATTCTTCTTATACGCCTCATCGAAACATTTGCTGGCTTCGTCAAAGAAAAATAATTTAGCGAATGCACAACCTAAATTATGATATATATCTCCCTCAACAATCCTAGGAATATTTTTAGAAACCTCCTCTGACAAAAGGGTCTCATACTCATAGATAGCATCCACAAACTTGCCACCTGTCATCAACCTGTCAGCCCTAAGCTTCTTGCGCTCTGCCTCGGACTTGTTCTCAAATGTGGATATGATTGATAAGGCATCTTTGATTTCTTTATTAGATGCATAGCCATTGGCACTTAGTATATGTCCCACGAAAATATGAAGTGGAGAATTGTTCTGAACCATAGTCATAAGTTCATTACAAAGCTCAGGCATCTTAAGCTCTCTACCTATCCAATTACATAATTCAGTGCTCATTAATTTAGAAGAAAGCAAATATACATTGTTGAGCATATAATAACTGAGCTCTTCTAATGAATACACATTCAGTGATACCTCTTCTATGTAATAAGGAGTGGCCGCTATGGAGTTTTTGCAATAAATCAATGTGCTCATATAATAACCTACTTAATTGAAATAGTATGCTCCCAGCTCTTACCTGAAGAAGGTGATATCTCACCGAAACCTAAATCCGTAATTACGATAGAAACAGCAACGTCAGAAACAGGACTAGCCTCAATACGTAGTCTGGTAGTTCTGTTCTCTCTCTTAGGTAAATCGCTAAGCTCTAACACTTCCGTGTGAGCCTCTCTAGATTCAGGACGCTGAATATAGAACTCAAGCTCTGGCTCACCATCTAATATAACCTCACACTCACCCTTTACATCGTACCAGCTCTCCCCGGCATCTATAAGAGTTAAGAATTTCATAACATTATTATCAAGAATCTTAATAGAAAGATTAAGCTTAAGATCATTATCTCCTATATAGATAAATGGCCAATCCCTCTTGCCTTCCTTGGTATATCCGGCATAACAAGCTCCTTTAGAGTATAGGTTCTTACCCATGAAGACCTTTCTGCCCTTACAAAGCTTGGAAAGACTCTCTTTCATCCAATTGCCATCAAAGCCATCCCCCACCAGATATGCTGAAGAATATAGTGTGCTGCCAAATGTATCAGCAATGATATCAGTGAACATAGCATCTTTGTTCTCCGTGATATCACCATGATTAACCACATCTAATGTAACCAGCTGCGGTCTGGTGGCTTGATTCCTATTCAAAGTACAAGAAATCACATTAGAACCGCTATAGTCAAACAATGCCACATTATATAGGAATAACTCTGGTCTCTGTGACAGCGCATAGTAATAAAAGCACTCATTACGATCAATAAGCATGAGCTTATTACTATCAATAGAAAGCTTAGAGGTCACATAGTTCATAAGCTCCATAACCTCAAGATTAACCTGTTCAACGCAGATAATTAACCTGGCGATATCTCCAAGGGCAGCCATTGGACCAGGTATAGAGAATAATTTATTAAAGAAAATAACCATTAGCTCTCTGGCGAAATAGCTATCTCCATCAATGAATACTTCTTCGTTCCTAAGAGCAAGTGAGTATAAATCCTCCACAAGGGAAGACTCTTTGAGTCTGCTACTCTTAATAGCATCATCTCCCAAGAACCACTGTCCCATCCCGATTCTCTTAGCAAGTACTGTGGGAATAGAATAATTCTCTTCTCCCAGCACTGTACTAACAGTAGCGGGCTCTTCCATATTCGATTTATAAATACTAAGAACTGTGCTTCTGGCACTGATATCAATGCCTACATAAGCCCCCTCTGAATTACTCATAGTGCTCCTTATAAAATATTAAATAAATCTTTAGTAACGCAATCCAGCCCCTGATAAGTCTTAAGGTCAGCTGCTAATTCACTAATCTCATCATACATATTGTGTCTACTGATACTGTTCATCAAGGCAAATCTGCCATCTTTGACATCAGTCTCATCACTCATAACTATAGTGCTAGTCTTAAGTGGTTCGTCAGATAACTCATCACAATATATCTCATATCTAAGCTCATCCCCGTAAAAGAGAATGAATTGCTTAACATACAGGCCATCGTACATTTCTATCATATCCTCCTCAAGAGGTTCATTACCATTTAAAGAGTATGTGATAACAACAGACTTGCGCTTGTCGGTGGCAATCTCAATAAAGTGCTTATCATATAAATGATACTTAATCTTAAGTTTCTCATTACAGTTGGCAAAGAATCCGAAGTATTGATTCCTCAAAATAGCATCCGCAAGGAGCATATCGAGTATATCGATATCCTCATCATCTGGTTCCTTCTTAGTACATAAGTACTTGAGAAGTGCTATACGCATACTCTCATTGACTGTAAGAGCTTTGTTGTATCGATTATAAATATGGGAGAAAATCTCCTCAGGAATATCAGCTTGATTAGATAGATAATCATGAGCCTCATATGTAAGGAAGGCTTCCACAATCATCTTATTATTCTTCCTTGCTACGTATGAATTAAACACATCCATAATTCCATCACACAAGAAATCTCTATAAAGCACCTGGGTAAGAATGCGTTCCGAGTAGGCAACCACATCATCACCTAGTTCATATGCATTATTAAAAATAAGCATCATAGTATCTGTAGGTCCCACATAGAATCTGACTAGATACTTAATGAGGTCACTGCTAACATAATTCTTTACAACCAGGCCAGCGCTCATGAGAATCAAGAAATCATCCACCTGATCTGGATTCTCATTAATCATGTATTTGCAAATCTTAAGAGCCACTTCACCCTTAAGCTCTGTAGCGTTGGTATGTTTAATCATGTAGTAAGCTTCCTCGTACTTACTTCTAGATACAAACACCTCAAGCACAGCTGCAATGACATCAGCCTTGAGCAACTTAAGATCAGCTTCTCTTATGAAGTGTTTCTCGATGAGAGCATCCTCATTATTATATCTAAGAATCTCAATAATCTTAGGATATAATCCCCTAATATACTCTTGAGATATCTGCTTAGAATCAAGTAGTAGCTTAACCGCCTCCACATGCTGTGAATCAGATTCGCTAGTATCAAAATCCTTCGAAAGATCCTCTAAAACAGTGGCAATATTCATGGTGGTAAGAGAACGAAGAACACTGCTATAAGACACAGAGTCAAGCACATCCTCTAATAGATATGCATCATCATCAACAAACAGATATCCGTCATTGTCCTCAAGGAAGATAACTCCATCAGAACCAATATAATTAATATATGCCTTATGATCTGATACATTTGCAATAGTAGGCGATTTGAACTCGTCCTGATAGAGGAAAATTCTACGTATATCCGAATTAATTACAGCAACCTTCTTCTTAAGTGTTAGCTCAGATATGAGTCTAGCTACTTCCTTGTCGAAGATACCAAGCTCCATAAGCCGCTGATAACAAACAGCCAGGTTATCATCAAGTCTGCCCAGCTTAAGCTGTTCTAATGTAAAAGTCTCTATAGCAGACTCATAATGCTCATAGGTGTCCCCATCCTCATCCTTATGAAGAATGATATTAGCATAAAGTAAAGCCTTCTTCTCATATGACAAATCATTATTGTACTTAAAGAACATAGTAAGAAGCTGAGGGAACTTATCAACCGAATATGGTGGAAGGGCCTCCATATAAGCTTCAAATATACCAGATACATGCAAATTAGCATCAATAGCAAGCTTAAACCACTTAAGGAACTTAGGCTCTACATAATTAGCCTTAAGCAGGTAGGTTACAATAGCTAATAAGAACTGCAAATCTGGATATATCTCATAGCAGGTCTCAATAATATTAAACGCCTTAGGGTTGTAGACCTTCTCAGACTCAAGGATATGAACCATCTGTATGGCAATATCCTTAGAAATAGCCTTTTTCTTTCTAGCCCAATTGAGTATCTTGAGAGTAAATTCATCAAATGATGAAATTAGATAAGGATCCTGAATAAATATATAGTAAGCCTCAATATAAAGCAGTGGAGAATCCACTCCCTGTGAAATCCACTCTGCTATGTCCCTAAGCTTAGCTGTAGGGTTCTTGATATATTCCTTGCGAAGGAAAAGTAGGAACCAGAAAATGCGAACATCATCAGGATGTTCCTTAAAAATTGCTTCTATATTGTCAGTAAGCCTATCTACATAGTCCTCCTCCCTCTCAATAAGGGTGCAAATATATAGTAAAAAGGCCCATTCAGTACTATCCTTGTCATCAATAGTACGTTTCAGATCCTGTATGATCCATAAAGCTTCCTGCTTCTGGTTATTAGTAACAAAAATAAGCGCTCTCATTAGAAGAGCGAAATTATCTTCTTCATTATCTACTGCAATAGCATCTAGTAATTTAAGAGTCTCCTGACACCACTGCCCTGTAGTCACTCTGCGAAGTCTAAAATCCTCGTACAGTCTACAAGCCTTAAGAATATTAGTATTCCTAGTATGAGAAACCGTATCTAGTACAGCCTCCTCCTTAAGAGCGGAAGCTATGATAGTAATCTCCTTATGTATATCTCTATAATCAAAGGAAATCTTGGCATAATTAAGGCCTGCGTGCATTTTATCCTTGTGGATGTAATAGCTCATATTAAAAATAGAGCCCAGAAAGAAATCCCCAGTGATATTAGTCTTCTCAACTGAAACAAAATCAGCATCACAGCTAACCTTAACATCGATGTAACCCCAAGTAGAACGGGTAAGTTCAATCTCGCCACGTATATTCTCATCTACTTCAAAGTATCTGTCACATCTCTCCTCTAGATTAAAAGTCATCTGACTCTTAAAGCCTGTAGCGACCAGGAATTCATCTACATTGACAGCTGCGATAGGGGCAGCCTTAAAACCTCTGTATAAAAGCCTGGTACGCTTATCTAAATCGGAAATAAAATCTGCGAACTTATCTGAGTAAAATAAAGAAACTGCCTCAGCAAAATGGCCCTGTGCTAAATCAGCAAAATCCTTAATAGAAGTAATCTCTCCTGTGGATGCCACTAGACTCTTCTTAACATAAGTGATTGTAAAAGGAATGTGCCTCTCAATCCCCATTGCTACAATTACAAAATCACCGGATAGATACTCTCCAACCTTGAAATTGTAATCATCTACAGAGTAATTAATACGAACATTCTCTTTATCAAACAATGGATCAATAATCTTCACATAAGGATTGGTACAATAAACCACTCCTCGAATCTTGACTCCATTGGTACTTTTAAAGAAAATACTTCCTGAAAATGCATCAGAAACATAGCAGGTCTCTTCAATCTGCTCATTCTCGAATTCTATATTTGGTTTTAAGTCATCGAATTTATCCTCTGATATTCGATAGATTCTTTTTCTCAAAACATTCTTCCTCAACAACTCTTAGGGAAAGCCCACTAACCCTAGCATATTTAATAAAAATTATAGCACAACATGTTGTGTTTTCAAACGAATCCGAAACAAAAATATGGATATTTATTTTTCAAGGTGCTAGTATATATAAAACGAGGTGACAAGTATGATTAAGCATAAAGACCACTTCCATGGAAGTGATTTAGAAAAAATCGAAAAGATATACAATATTAAAAAAGAAGACATAATCAGCTTCTCTGCAAATGTTAATCCACTAGGGATTTCTCCTAAACTCAAGGAGCAGATTACAGAACATATTGATTGCATAACTACTTACCCTGATAGAGATTACGTTAAGCTTAGAGAATGCATAGCTAATTACTGTAAGACTGAGGTTGATAATGTAATAGTAGGAAACGGTTCTACAGAACTTATATCTCTATTTGTTAAGATTGAGCAGCCTAAGAAGGCAATGATACTGGGGCCTACCTACTCTGAGTACGAACGTGAGATATCACTATCTGGAGGTAAGACCATCTACTATCCCCTTAAGGAAGAGAATGATTTCACTTTAGATTGCAATCACTTCATCAGCAAGCTTACCGAAGATATAGATATGCTAATTATATGCAATCCTAACAACCCTACTGGAACAGCCATCCCTACTCAGGATATGAGGCATATACTAGATGCTTGTAAGGAGTGCGATATATTTGTAATGGTGGACGAGACCTATGTAGAGTTTGCTGAGGATATAGATAAGGTATCAGCAGTTTCTCTCACACGCACTTATGGCAATATAGCAATATTAAGAGGTACTTCTAAGTTCTTCGCAGCACCAGGACTCAGATTAGGATATGCCATATGCTCTAATCCTGACTTGATTCAGACCATCAATCAAAGGAAAGATCCTTGGTCTATTAACTCAATAGCTGTTATAGCTGGTACTCTTATGTTCTCAGATACTGAGTATATAGAAGCCACCAAGAATCTCATTAAGACTGAACGCGACCGATTATATAAGCTCTTTAGTGAGAGTTCTAGATTCAAGCCATATAAGCCACAGGGCAACTTCATGTTACTTAAGATTCTAGATGACTTAACCAGTGGTGAATTATTTGATAGATGTATCAGAGAGGGACTCATGATTAGGGATTGCTCTACTTTCCCATATCTGGATGACAAATACATCCGTATATGTTTTATGAATCCTGAAGATAATACCAGACTTGCAAACTTATTATTAAAATAAAACTGCCCCTAAGGGGCAGTTTTTTAATATAACATAATATCTAAATCAACATTACCATCTATACCACTGACACTTCCAGATTCAGAATACTGCCACATACTATACTCATATGGCCAATAGAATTCCTTATTGTATCCAGCAAACCACTTCTTATAATTGGTAAGCTTAGTTAAATCTAGCAGCATAGCTCCCATCTCAGTATTGTGATAAACCATAGTATCATAACCTGCATTAGATATAGCATCCATGAATGCAATAGTAAGATTCGTTCTATCCTCAACAGTAAGAGCGTTGGTTCTAGCAGCTCCATCGCTGACTTTCTCCACATCAAAAACAATTGGTAATTGCAGCGTATATCCATCCAAAAGATTAAGAACTGTTGATGCCTCCTCAAGTATCTCGGCCTGATTGATGGCCTGAGAGAATACATACACTCCCACATCAAGTCCAGCCGCCTGAGCCCCCTCTATGTTCTGAATACATTTCTCGTCAATAACCAGCTTACCTGTACCATAGCCTCTGTAAACCGCTCTAACAAATACAAAATCCACACCGTCTGCTGCTACTGCAGCCCAGTCTATATCTCCTTGATGAGAAGAAACATCTATACCAAATCTAGACTTAGTCTCTCCATCCACCACATAGCTGTACCTTCCATTGTCATCCACGACCAGATTATCAATATTATAAGTATTCTTAGTCAATGAATCGTCGATAGGGACGAAATTGTACTTAGAATTAGCAGCCACCACAATATACTCAGGATAAAGAGATTTAAGGACAGAAATTATCGTATTTCCGTTCTCAAGTGATTCCTTGATAGAATCTAATACATTCTTCCTACCCTCTGCCTTAGCTTCATCAACCATGGCCTCCACCTCATCGCTGGAGTATGTCTGTCCATCCTCCACCTGAATACGACTATGGGTATCAGCAACTATATATATAATGCCAACTGCAATAAGTGTAAAAAATATAGATAAAAATGATATTAAAAAATATCTAAAAGCTTTTTTCATAAAAACTACTGTGGAATCTCAAGCGAACCTATCTGCTTGCAATACCACACAATCCCCTTCCATGTACCAAATTTGTATCCAATATTAAAGAAATGTCCCACCTCATTAAAACCTAAAGCCTTGTGGAACTCAATACTAGGATAATTGTCGTCAGTAATAACTCCATACATAAAAATATACCCCATATCCTTGAGGCACTTCTCAAGCTCCTCATAAAGCATGCGCCCAATCCCTGTCTTCTTAGGAATATCATTAGCTAAGTAAATAGTAGATTCCACTGAATATCTGTAAGCATCATGATGACGAACCCTGGCCCCATAGGCCATACCAACTACTCTACCAGTATCATCACAAGCAACTATATAGGGATACTCTTTCTTGGTATCTATAATAGATTGCTTATATTCATCTAAAGATGGATTAATCTCAGAGAAAGTAACAAAAGAATTCTTCACATAGTAACCATAGATGTCCATAATAGCGGCAGCATCAGATACTTCCGCCTCTCTAATACTGTAATTCATAATTAATTCTCCTGAAAATAAAGTTTAAAAAAATGATATCAAAGCAATCTGTATTATTCAATGATTTCCTTTACAAAATAGAAAAATAGCTTTATAACATATAGATAAAGTAATAGAAAAGGAAAGATTTATGAGATACGACACAATATTATTTGATTTAGATGGAACGCTGTTATATACCCTTGAGGATTTGACAGATTCCATTAATTTTATGTTAAGGAAGTATTCCCTTCCCACCCACTCAATTGAGGATGTGAGACATTTTGTTGGAAACGGTCTTAGAATGCTTGTTGTAAGAGCACTTCCAGATGGAGAAAATTACGAGCATTTCCAGAGCTTCTTAGATGAATTCATAGAGTACTATAACACCCATAATTTAATTAAAACTAAGCCTTATGATGATGTAATAGACACAATCAAAGTCTTATCTAAAATGGGTGTCAAATTAGCAATTGTAACTAACAAAGGTCAGACAGCAAGTGAATCATTACTAGATGACTTCTTCAGACCATATATCAACATAGTTATTGGAGACGATGGCAATCACAAAAGAAAGCCCGATCCTGAGCCAATTGATCTTGCATTAAGAGAATTAGAAGTAACTGATAAATCAAAGGTACTATATGTTGGTGATTCTGAAGTAGATGCACAGACTGCTATCAATTCTAATCTAGACTATGTGCTATGCACTTATGGATTCAGAGATATGGATGTACTCAAGGAATTCTCACCTGTAGAATATATAGATAATATGGCAAAGTTAGTGAAACTATTGTTAGTATAAGAAAAGCTCCTACATAATTGTAGGAGCTTATATTTTATTTAGCGTATGTACTATAAATAGCTACCTGGTCAAAGATACATTGCCAAGAACTACTAGACTTGGCTGTACAGCAAATATATTCTGTACCTCCATCTGTAGTCATGGAACTGACAGCACAACTGCCAGACTCATCTACATAACCAGTCTTAGCACCACCGATGGTACCGCCTATATCCTTGTCCTCAATCCTCCTCAAGAACCAGTTAGATATTATAATCCCCTCTGGATTAACATTGGTTGCAGAAGAATAATATACTTTAGTATTAAGCACTTCATTACAAATATCATTATCAAGTGCAGCCATCATAATAATTGCTATGTCATATGGCGTACTGTAATGATTCTCATCATGGAATCCAACAGGGTTGGTAAAATGCGTCCCTGTTAGTCCTAGATCGGCCACCTCATCATTCATCATATCAACGAAGGAATCTACATCCCCCGCCACATACATAGCAAGCTGAGCAGCAGCGTCACCTCCAGAAGGAAGAATGGTACCATAGAATAAATCTCTAACTGTTACTTCCTCTCCCTCAACAAATCCTGATGTAGAACCACCTCCAGCATAAGAGTAATCAACAGCCTCATGGCTAAGGATAACTTTTTCATCTAATTGTTCTTCTGTAATATTGTTCGCAGCCACCAAAACTGTCATAACCTTAGTCATCGATGCAGGCACAATCTTCTCTGTGCCATTCTTAGTACCTACGATTTCCTTAGTATCATTATTAATTAAAACAGCATATTCACTGACCACATCTCCTGAAATAGTAACCACATCGTCACTTTCCTTAGCCTTATATGTTGTGGTACTTTTTTCTTCTTCAGGCTCCTCTTCCTTAGCAAGATCAGGGTCAACCGCAGCCTTAGCCGATACCTTTAGGCCTTTAGACTCCTCATTAGTCTCTTCTGCAGAAGCCTCAGCAGAAACACTAGTCTCTTCTTCTGCCGCAACAGCAAGCTTATCTTTAGGACCTGTAATATGGGATATGATTAAACCACCGATTATGATAATTGCTAAAGAAATAGCACCTATTTCAGAATATACTTGAATCTTACGTATTAATTTCTTGCGCTTACGATAAGCCTGACGCTCCTCGTAAGTCATATTTCTTCTAGACCTGCTCATAAAACTATTCTCCGCTCCCCATTTATAGATTATATTCTAGCATTGCATATAAGCCTAAACAATTCAGAACGAAGTTTCTGTTAAAAGTAACGAAAAAGAGCTATGAAATTCATAGCTCTCTAATAGTGGACCTGACGGGAGTCGAACCCGTGTCCAAAAGCCAATTCCCGGCCCTTCTACGAGTGTAGTTTATGCTTTGACATTCCCTCTACAGAACTCCCACAAACAAGATTCCTGCTTCAGTAGCTTCATAATACGCCCAATACCTCAAAGCTTTGGTACCGTCGTTTCCTACAGAGTCGAAGTCTGGGTCCTAAGATGTAGGTGTCCTAGGTCAGACTGCAGCAACTAGGCTGCGTATGCTAAATTATCTTCAGCGTTTAATTTTAATTTTGGCCATTT
>JAILNO010000021.1 GCA_024691465.1 Pseudobutyrivibrio sp.
GACATCATGAGCATCTCTACAACATAATCTTCATCGATGGTATCCATACCCTTGATTCCCTTACCACCACGGTGCTGTGCCTTGAAGTTATCTTCATTCATACGCTTGATATATCCAAGCTTGGTAAAAGTAACTACTGTGTTAGTAACTGGAATCATGTCCTCCATGCTGATATCGAACTCGTCATAACCGATTGATGTACGGCGGTCATCACCATATTTGTCAGCAATCTCAGTAATCTCAGTTTTGATAACTGAAAGGAGTACATTCTCGTTGGAAAGGATCTCTTTCAATTTGCCAATAAGTACCTGCAATTCATTATATTCGTTCTGAATCTTGTCACGCTCTAAGCCTGTGAGAGCACGAAGTCTCATATCAACAATAGCCTGGGCCTGAGCATCAGATAATCCGAAGCGCTCCATCAATGTAGCCTTGGCTGTGTTAACATCAGCTGAATTACGGATAATCTGGATTACTTCATCAATATTATCAAGGGCAATTAATAATCCCTCTAAAATATGAGCACGCTCCTCAGCCTTGTTGAGTTCGTACTTAGTACGACGAGTAACAACATCCTTCTGGTGATTAAGATAATGAACAAGCATCTGCTTAAGGTTGAGAATCTTAGGCTGATTATCAACTAAGGCAAGCATGATTACACCAAATGTATCCTGAAGCTGTGTGTGCTTATAAAGCTGATTCAAAATAATGTTAGGGTTAACGTCACGGCGTAGCTCGATACAGATACGCATACCCTCACGAGATGACTCATCACGGAGATCTGTGATACCGTCGATACGCTTATCCTTATGGAGCTCTGCAATCTTCTCAATGAGACGTGCCTTATTAACCATGTATGGAAGCTCTGTTACAACGATTCTGTTCTTACCATTATCCATTGGCTCGATTTCAGAAACGGCGCGGACTCTAATCTTAGCACGACCAGTGCGATAAGCTTCCTCAATACCAGACTTACCTAAGATAACTCCACCTGTTGGGAAGTCAGGACCCTTAACTATCTCAAGAATCTCATCAATCTCAGTGTCTCTATTCTCTTCAATCTGATTATCAATAATCTTATTAACAGCAGCTATTACCTCGCGAAGATTGTGAGGTGGAATATTGGTAGCCATACCTACGGCGATACCAGTAGTACCATTAACAAGTAGGTTAGGGTAGCGAGCTGGAAGAACAGTAGGTTCTTTCTCAGTCTCATCGAAGTTAGGCATAAAATCTACGCCGTCCATATCGATATCTTTACCGGTAGTGAATTTCTCATCCTTATAGTTGATACCAAACATGGTCATAGAAATCTTAGAAAGACGAGCCTCTGTGTATCGCATAGCAGCTGCGCCATCGCCATCCACAGAACCAAAGTTACCATGGCCATCTACTAGTGGATAACGTGTATTCCATTCCTGTGCCATGTTGACAAGTGCACCATAGATTGAGCTATCACCGTGAGGATGGTACTTACCCATGGTATCACCGACAATACGTGCACATTTTCTGTGTGGCTTGTCTGGACCATTGTTAAGTTCGATCATAGAGAAGAGTACTCTACGTTGAACTGGCTTAAGACCATCTCTAACATCTGGAAGCGCTCTTGATGCGATTACACTCATGGCATAGTCGATGTAGCTGGTTTCCATAGTCTGTTTTAGATCAACTTCATGAATATTATCAAAAATTTTGTCGTCCATATTATCCTTTTTTCTTTCTACGGGCGAAGCCCGAAAAATTTTATAAATATACGCTATTTATTAGATATCTAAATTCTGAACATACTTAGCATTAGCTTCGATGAACTCTCGTCTAGGCTCAACCTTGTCACCCATGAGAGTCGAGAAAGTTACGTTGATTTCTGATGCATCTTCATCATCAATAACAACTCTCTTAAGAATTCTCTTCTCAGGATCCATGGTAGTTTCCCAAAGCTGCTCGGCATCCATCTCACCAAGTCCCTTGTATCGCTGGATTTTATTGTTTCCATCACGACCAACTTCGTTGAGGATGTTATTTAATTCATCATCAGAATATGCGTACCATACCTTTTTATTCTTCTCCAACTTGTAAAGTGGAGGAGTAGCAAGATATACATACCCTTGCTTAATAAGCTCTGGCATGAATCTATAGAGGAATGTAAGCATAAGTGTGGCAATATGAGCACCATCTACATCGGCATCGGTCATGATAATAATCTTATGATAACGTAATTTAGAAATATCAAAGTCCTCATGAATACCTGTACCGAAGGCTGTTATCATAGCCTTGATTTCGGCATTGCCATATATTCTATCCTCGCGTGCCTTTTCAACATTAAGAATCTTACCACGAAGTGGAAGAATAGCTTGTGTTGCACGGCTACGTGCAGTCTTAGCTGAACCACCAGCGGAATCACCCTCTACGATGAAAATCTCGCAATTCTTAGGATCTTTGTCCGAACAATCAGCAAGCTTACCAGGAAGTGACATACCCTCAAGTGCTGTCTTACGACGAGTAAGATCACGTGCCTTTCTAGCTGCTTCTCTTGCTCGCTGCGCAAGCAGCGATTTTTCGCAGATAGATTTAGCAACTGAAGGGTTCTGCTCTAAGAACCATGTAAGCTGCTCTGAAACAATTGCATCAACAGCTCCACGAGCCTCTGAGTTACCAAGCTTCTGCTTAGTCTGTCCCTCAAACTGTGGCTCCTCTATCTTAATTGAGATAATTGCTGTAAGTCCCTCACGAATATCATCACCATCAAGCTGTGGATCACTATCCTTAAGAATCTTAGTATCTCTGGCATATTTATTAAATACCTTAGTAAGTGCACCTCTAAAACCAGTAAGATGTGTACCACCCTCTGGAGTTACGATATTGTTAACATAACTGTAGGCCTGATCCTGATATCCATCATTGTGTTGCATAGCAACTTCAACATAGATATTGTCCTTAGTACCCTCACAGTAGATAACATCATCATAGAGTGCTTCATTACCACGGTTGATATATTGAACGAATTCCTTAATTCCACCTTCATAGTGGAAGCTTTCTTCGTGATCTTCCTCACCTCTTGTATCAGTAAGTGTGATTCTAAGTCCCTTTGTAAGGAAGGCTGTCTCACGAAGTCTAACCTTCAGTGTCTTATAATCAAAAACAGTAGTTTCAAAAATAGTATCATCTGGGAGGAAAGTAACTTTAGTACCTGTCTCATTCTCAGGACAAGTTCCAATCTCCTTAAGTGGATACATAGTCTTGCCACGCTCATAACGCTGCTTGAAAATCTTGCCTTCACGCTTGATTTCAACCTCGACCCAGTTGGAGAGGGCATTAACAACTGATGCACCTACACCATGTAGACCACCTGATACCTTATAACCGCCACCGCCGAACTTACCTCCGGCATGAAGAACTGTAAATACTACTTCAACAGCAGGAATACCAGCTTTGTGATTAATACCTGTAGGAATACCACGGCCATCATCAATTACTGTTATTGAATTGTCTGGATTAATTGTTACTTGAATATGAGTACAGAATCCTGCAAGTGCTTCATCCACTGCATTATCAACTATCTCATATACTAAGTGATGGAGACCTCTCTCTGAGGTAGAACCAATATACATACCAGGACGCTTACGAACTGCTTCAAGTCCTTCCAAAATCTGTATTTGATCTGCACCATATTCTTGATTAACTTCCTTGCTCATTAAGCTCCTCCGTTATTAATTCTATAGAACCATCTGTAACTTTATAGACTGTGTTCAGTCTAAATCTATTTCTTACAAATTCATCAATACCTGTACAAGTAATGATGGTCTGTGTATCAAGTAGATTATCTAACAAATCACTTTGACGATTCTTATCAAGCTCTGACAAGACATCATCTAAAAGTAATATTGGTTTATCATTAATTGTATTCTCAACTAATTTAATCTCTGAAAGCTTAAGTGATAGGGCACATGTACGCTGTTGACCCTGACTTCCAAACTTCCTGATATCTATTCCATCAACTGTAATCTTAATATCATCCCTATGTGGTCCCACCGATGTCTGGCAGAATCTGATATCTTTATCTTTATTCTTTACTAATTCATCTAAGAAGAAGATATCTTCAATATTAGGATCATAAGTAACTTCTATCTTTTCTTTGTTAGAAGTTATCTTAGAGTGGATATCTTTAACAATTATGTTGATATCATTGATAAATTGTTGACGTCTATTAATAATTTTCTTGCCATAGTTGATAAGTTGCTCATCCCATATTGGCAAAGTTTCTTTTAAATCAGGCTTATATACCATTTCTTTAAGAAGGGCATTACGCTGATTTAATGCTTTATTGTAATTAGTCAAATCAGAAAGATATATCTTATCAATCTGACATAGCTCTGCATCCATGAACTTTCTTCTCTCAGCTGGGCCATTCTTAATAATATTAAGATCCTCAGGAGAAAAGAAAATTATGTTAATAAGTCCGAATAAATCAGCAGCTTTCTTAATTGGAACTCTATTAATAGCAATTCCCTTTGATTTATTCTTCTTAAGATGAATATCTATCTGATATTCCCTGTCATTTTTAATAACAACTGTTTTAATATGACTTTCATTCTGATTGAATTTAATAATTTCTTTATCTCGACTACCCTTATGTGACTTGGTAGTCCCAGAAAGATACGCAGCTTCTAAGATATTAGTCTTACCTTGGGCATTGTCTCCAAATAGAATAGTAGTATGTTCATCGAAATTAATATTCAATGATTCATAGTTTCTATAATTTTCAAGCTCAATGGACTTAATTATCATTAGTAACTGTTACGCTTTCTCCATTAAATTCAACGACATCACCTGGATAGATTTTCTTACCACGGCGTGTCTCTACTTCACCATTATATTTAACTAGTCCTTCCTCAATGACTTCCTTAGCCATTGCACCAGACTCAACAAGATTAGCCAGTTTAAGTAACTGACCAAGCTTGATAAATTCATCTCTAATAGTTATTTTTTCCATTAATTTGCTCCTGGAGTATTAAATTTAACAGGAAGGACAAAATAAATGTATGAACCAGCATCATCTTTAATAAGACATGGGCTCTTAGCATTAAGCATATATAGATTGATTTCCTCATCATCAATAACCTTAAGTGCATCAATAACGAACTTAGGGTTGAAACCAATCATGATATCTTTTCCTTCTTTTGTGATATCAATCTCTTCATTCATTGAACCAATAACTGAGGAAATTGAAAGAGTCATCTTATTATCAACTGCGTTAACAATAATTGGCTTCTTATCACCCTCTATTACAAAGATAGTTGATCTATCAATACAATCTAAGAATTCTTTCTTGTTAATCTTAATCTTAGTTTCATAATCAGCTGAAAGCATCTGCTCAATCTTGAAGAACTCACCCTCAATTACACGAGATACTACTGTAGTCTGATCAAACTCGAAGATAATGTGGTTATCTGTAACAAAGATATTAACTTCATCATCAATACCACCATCTATAATCTTAATGATTTCATTTAAGGTCTTCTTAGGAACAACTACCTTAACATCATTAGCTGGATTCTTTAATTCAACATTTCTAATAGAAACTCTATGTCCATCAAGAGCTACTACCTTAAGCTTATTATCCTTAATCTCAATAAGCTCACCTGTCATAAGCTTGTTATTATCATTGTCAGCAACAGAGAAGATTGTCTGTCTGATAATCTCTCTTAATGTAAGCTGTGAAATAACGATTGGTTGATTCCTAGGAATTACTGGAATGTAAGAGAAGTCCTCTCCAGACTTACCTACGATATCAAACTTAGCTTTCTCACAAGTGATTGTGGTCTTAAAGGTTGAGTTAGTTTCTATAGTAACCTCGTTATTAGGAAGCTTTCTAACAATCTCTGAAAATTTCTTAGCATCAAGTGCAATAATACCTCTCTCAGAAATAGTTCCTTCTATAATTGTTTCAATTCCTATCTCCATATCGTTAGCAGTAAGTTTAATCTCACCAGATGAAGCATCAATAAGAATACATTCAAGTATTGCCATGGTGGTTCTGGTAGGAACTGCTTTCGATACAATATTTACTCCTTCAACAAGGTCAGCTTTTTGACAAGTGATTTTCATCTGATACGCTCCCTTTCTTAAACATAAAAAAATAAAATTAATATTCTAAGTACTATTCTTATAGATTGTTGATTTGTTTATAAGTGTGAAACACAAGTAAATACACGTAAAACAACAAAAGTTAAATTTTAAAAATATGTGAATTAATTATTGATAATATATGGATAATTTGTGAATAAAATAATTATAAAAATTGAAGTATTATTTTATCCTCATACAATTAACATATTAATAACAACTTATCCAAATAGTTATCCACATGTTTTAAACATTAGTTAGGATTAATTTTCTTTTTAATTGTTTCAACTAGATTCTTTGTATTTTCGTCTTTGTCGATTTCTTCCTCTATCTTGTTAGCTCCGTGAATAATAGTAGAGTGGTCACGACCACCTAATAGCAATCCAATAGCCTGAAGTGAAGAGTCAGTCATAGTGTTACATAAATACATGGCTATTTGTCTAGGTCTAACTACTGAACTAGATCTATTCTTAGATGCCATCTGATCAACTGTTATATTGAAATGTTCTGAAACTACTTCAATAATTAACTGTGGAGTAATTTCTCTTGAAACATTAGGTGAAATGAAATTCTGTAATTCCCTTTCAGCTATATCCATAGTTATATCTATCTTCTCTAGACGAGAAAAAGCTATGAGCTTATTAAGAGCTCCTTCAATCTCTCTAATGTTAGATTGGATATTCTCTGCAATATATTTCCTAATAGATTCATCTAGATTGAAATTCTTTTCTTCAATCTTCTTATTAAGAATGGCCATACGTGTCTCATAATCTGGATAACCAATATCGGCCATAAGACCCATATCGAATCTAGATTTGAAACGATCATCTAAAGTCTCCATATCCTTTGGTGGCTTATCTGATGAAATAACTATCTGCTTACCCATTGCATGTAAGGCATTAAAAGTATGGAAAAACTCTTCCTGTGTTGCTTCCTTACCTATAATAAACTGAATATCATCTACCATGAGAACATCAACAGTTCTATACTTATCTCTAAAACGCTGCATAGCTGTAGCATTATTATTAGTTCTCATGTTCTCAATAACTTCGTTAGTAAATTCTTCTGAAGTTACATATAATATATGAGTGTTTGGATTCTGATCCTCAATGTGATTTCCAATAGCTTGCATTAAGTGAGTCTTACCTAGTCCTGGTCCTCCATATATATATAGGGGATTGTAGAACTCACCTGGTGACTCAGCCACTGCTAGAGCAGCAGTCTGTGCGAATCTATTATTTCTACCAACGACGAAGTTATTAAATGTAAATCTAGGATTAATAGTAGAATTACCCATTTTTTTATCATTAAAAGCAGGTGTTTCTTCTATTTTAATATGTTCTGTATTTTGCTCTTTCTTCAGTTGATTTGCATTTTCCTGAGAAATAACTAAGATTTCGTCATATTGAACGCCAGTAATCTCTGCGATTGTTATCTTAAGAGGTGTAGTAAATTTTCTAGTAACATAACCGAGTGTCATACTGTTTTGATCACCATTGTATGTTATGTATAATTTGTTATCTTCTATTTGAAATAATTCAAGAGGCTTAAGCCAAGATTCATAAGATACATCTGTGATTGCGTACTCATTTTTTAAGTAGTCTAGGATCTCGTCCCATTTTTTAACAAGTTCTTCCATATAAATTCCCTTTTATCCACAATAAACTATTTTATATTCTAACCTAAAAAGGCCTTTTATTCAATATTCACTATAAAAACGTGTAGGGGATTGTTTAAAGCCTAAAATGGCTTATTTTTAGAATTTGAGCCTCTAAATGTGATATGAGAGTTATCCACAATTGCTTTGTTTATACTTTCAACATTATTATCCTTATAAAAACCCTTATTTTATATGTTTTTGTGGATAAAATAGTTATTATTACTAAGTTATCCACAATGTTTTCCACAGACTGTAGATAAGATTTTATTTTTTTTTAATGATTTAATACTATATTTAGTGATGTTTAATTTAGTTTTCATTTATATGTTGTGTTTTTGAGTTATCCACAATGGTCTATTACTTTTTTATATGCTTTTTTTATTGACTTTATGGGGTTTTCTTATTATAATTTCAACTGATGTTTTCTCATAAAGAGGAGGTGGATATATTATGAAGATGACATATCAACCAAAAAAGAGACAGAGATCCAAAGTTCATGGATTTAGATCTAGAATGAGCACAGCAGGCGGACGTAAGGTTCTTGCT
>JAILNO010000120.1 GCA_024691465.1 Pseudobutyrivibrio sp.
TAGGCACGCGAAGGATGGCTTGCTTGCTGTAGCAAGTGAGAATCTGGCTGAGAGCTCTCTAATCTCTGCCTTAGTGAAGCCACATTCCCTAAGAGGGCTCTTCACCTGAAGCTCTGCTATAGCCTTAAGCCCTGGTCTGTAATCCCCCAGGTCATCTATATTAGAACCCTCTGCCACGTAGGTAATGCCCTCTTCCTTAGCTCGATTAATAATCTGAGAGAATAGGTCCTTCTTACAGATGTAACACCTATCCACAGGATTAGCTGCGAATCCTTCTATACTAAGCTCATCCACCTGAAGCTCTATCTGCTTGACCCCTAGAGATTGACAGAATGTGTGGGCCTCGTCTTTTTCTCTGGATGGAAATAGATTAGATACAGCTGTAATAGCTATAACTCCCTCATCTCCCAGAGCCTCGTGCGCTGCATACAGCAAGAATGTAGAATCCACTCCGCTGGAAAAAGCTACGGCTACGCTGCCAAGCTTCTTAAAATAATCTATTAAACTATTATATTTACTATCTAACTGAGACATATATTATCCCTTTCTATGACTATAATGATTATAAATAATAATTGTCTACTCGGCTACTAGGTAAATAAAAAAAGAGCTCTGCTTTCGCAAAGCTCTTAACAATATCAATAATTAATTCTTGAATGAGTGGATTGGTGCAGGAATACGTCCCTCACGGTTGATGAAGTCAGCACATGAGAACTTATTCACAGGCATGATAGGTGCATAACCGAATAATCCACCGAACTCAACAGAATCGCCCACACCCTTGCCAATAACAGGGATGAGACGTGCTGCTGTAGTCTTCTGGTTAACCATACCAAGTGCCATCTCATCGGCAATCATACCAGAGATAGTGGTAGCTGGAGTGTCTCCAGGGATAGCAATCATATCAAGGCCTACTGAACATACGCAAGTCATGGCCTCAAGCTTCTCAAGAGTAATAGCTCCTGCCTCAACGGAATTGATCATACCCTGATCCTCTGATACAGGAATGAAAGCACCTGAGAGACCACCTACATATGAGCTGGCCATTACGCCACCCTTCTTAACCTGATCGTTAAGCATAGCAAGAGCTGCTGTAGTACCAGGAGCACCTGCATACTCAAGACCTATCTCACATAATATATCTGCAACTGAATCACCTACAGCTGGTGTAGGTGCAAGTGATAAATCAATGATTCCAAATGGAATATTAAGACGCTTAGAAGCTTCCTGAGCAACCAGCTGTCCCACACGAGTAACCTTGAAGGCTGTCTTCTTAATAGTCTCGCAGAGCACCTCGAAGCTCTCTCCACGAACTGACTCAAGAGCCTTCTTAACAACACCAGGACCAGATACACCTACATTGATGATTGCATCAGCCTCAGTAACACCGTGGAAGGCGCCCGCCATGAATGGATTGTCATCAGGTGCATTGCAGAATACTACCAGCTTCATACAATCTACTGAATCTCTATCCTTAGATCTGTCAGCCACCTGAAGAAGGATATCTCCCATGAGGCGAACTGCATCCATATTAATACCTGTCTTAGTGGAAGCTAAATTAACTGAACTACAAACTCTCTCTGTCTCAGTAAGAGCCTGTGGAATAGAACGAATAAGTAACTCATCAGCTGTGGTCATACCTTTAGAAACAAGGGCTGAATAGCCACCGATGAGATTGGCTCCAACAGCTGCTGCAGCCTTATCAAGTGTGTGTGCAAGTGTAACGAAGTCCTCAGGCTTCTTACATGCTGCGCCACCAATTAATGCGATTGGTGTAACTGAAATACGACGATTAACAATAGGAATACCGTAATCTCTCTCGATATCACGGGCTACCTTATCAAGGTCCTTAGCAACAGTAGTGATGCGATCATAAACCTTCTGATTAACCTTATCTAAATCTGAATCTATACACTCTAAGAGACTGATACCAATGGTAATAGTACGGACATCAAGTGTCTGCTCCTCAACCATCTTATTGGTCTCTATAACCTCTTTTATATTTACCATCTATCCTTCTCCTATTATAATCTGTGCATCTTCTCGAAGATTTCTTCCTTCTGCGCCTTAACCTGAACCCCGATTTCCTCTCCAAGTGATTCAAGGTCCTTCTGAATATCTCCAAAGCTTCTGGTGCTTCCAGTGATATCAACGATCATCATCATGTTGAAAAATCCCTTAACGATAGTCTGGGTGATATCAAGTACATTAACACCATTCTCAGCTAAATATGTGCAAATGCGTGCGATAATACCAACAGTGTCTTTGCCAACTACAGTAATAATAACTTTGTTCTCCATCTTGTCTCCTTTTAAATCACTATTTTTTCTGAAACCTCGCTGCGTGAAGCAACGGTTATATTGAAATCATTGCCCTTGTAGGGGGTGGTCTCATCCATGGTTACTTCCAGGCGCACTGTCTCGTATGCCAGATCAGGGTAGTTATTCTCGTGACTGAGATGCCCTAGGAACACATGCTTGATATCATCATGAAGTACTTGGCTAAGTAGCCTACCGCTGGCTTCATTAGATAAATGACCGTAATCACCTAATATCCTCTGCTTGAGCTGGTAAGGATAAGCTCCTACCTCAAGCATGTGAATATCGTGATTAGCCTCTAGTAGCATAGCATCCAGACCAGTGAGGTTGTCAACAATATAGTTGTCATAATAACCTAAGTCTGTACAGACTGCAACCTTAGAATGCTGATTTTCTATACGATATGCAACTGGATCAGCCGCATCGTGGCTGATATGGAATGGGTGAATATTAAGACTGCCTAAGACGAAGTCCTCATCAGGCCTAACCACATGGAAAAGGGTGTCATCGATGGCCCCGAGGCTCTTCATAGAACGTATTGCATTAATAGTGCCAGCAGTGGCATATATAGGAATATGGTACTTGCGAGAAATAACGCCTAAGCCAGACACGTGATCTGAATGCTCATGTGTCACCAGTAAGCCTGCCATATCAGCTGTCGTGTAATCATATTGATTCATGCCAGCCTCAATACGCTTACCAGAGATACCTGCATCAATCATTACATGTGTGCTGTCATCACCGACGCAGATACAATTACCGCTACTACCACTAGCAATACTAAAAAAATCCATTACTTTACTTCCTTATATCTATGGCTGAGGGCCTATTAGCCCTCAACCTCTTTATTATCATCTTTCCAATATACCTCTACCTCGTCATTCTCATGAAGAGGATCAGCATATCCGCACTTCTCACCATTGATCTTGATTACAAGTGGTCTGCCGTTACCTGTGCTAGGGTCGAAATTGATGAGATTATATACATCTACGAAGATATAATCCTTCTTGCCTGCAAGCATCATCTTCTTACCATTGACTGTAATAGGGAACTCCACTGTCTCAATCTTCATCTTGGTACGAGCGTCAGCCACTGGTGCTTCCTCCACTGGCTCTACCTCATAATCCTCTGGAAGCCCCTCAGAGTCATCCACCAGATAATCAGCACCGTATGCCACCTGGGAAGTGGTAGTCCAATCGATTACGAAATTCTCATATACGAGAGAATCCTTACTAGATGGACGATTGTTAACTAATATCTCATATCTGTCATCGATGGTTACATCCATGAACTCAGCCAGCTGACCTACTGTGTAGAAAGGACGAGTCTCGATTACATCACCCTCTCTAACAGAGTATGTAGGTGGTTCCATAGAACCATTGACCTCCACGAACTTAGGGCACTTCACACGGTGTCCACATACATTGAAGTACAGGTACTCTGTGGTGAATTCAGATAGATCTGCAATAGTGCCATTGCCACCCTCGCCCACTGTAGAAGGTACTAAGTTGACCTCGCAGTTGAACTCAAGAGGAGTATTGATGCCTACGCTCTTACCATTCATGGTAACTACTGCAGACTCTCCCTCAGTTCCTCTAATCATACGTGATACGCCATTAACAGTGAAGTTAATCTCGCGGCCACGGCGTGGGAATAACTGATCAGCTGAGAAGCCTGCCTGCATAGCAGCATCCACAATAGTAAGCTGACCATTATCGTATAGCTTCATCATCTCACCATTGAAGTGGATCATGATGAAGTTGTTCTTAGTCTCATAGTAATTGAGGCAGATACCGATAGGTGTAACCAGAAGGGAATCCTTCTTGACATCCTCTTCCTCAAATATGATATTCTTCATGACTTCCTCGCCACGAAGAGCTACACGCTCAGGTACGATACCCAAATCCTTAGCAAGAGCCTCAGTGAATCCGTGTATCTTGCCGCCACCGCCTACTACGAAGGCTGCAGATACTGAGTGATCACCATTGAGTTCCTTGATCTTGCTGGATACCTCACCTGCTATCTTCTTCATAACAGGATCAGTGAGCTTCCATACATCCTCTGACTTGATGGTATGTGATATACCCATGATATCCTCATAAGTAATCTCACCACCCTCTGTAGAGGCTCTCTTAATAGTCTCAGCTGTGGCGAAGTCTACTAAGAACTCATGTACAAGCACCTCTGTTAGCTCATCACCAGCCATAGGAATCATGCCGTAGGCAATGATACTTCCATCCCTGGTGACACAGATATCGGATGTACCTGCGCCCACATCGATGAGGGCTATATTAAGCATTCTGAAATTCTGTGGAATAGCTACATTAATAGCAGCGATAGGCTCCAGTGTAAGATTAGCTACGCTAAGATCTGCCTTGCCCACTGCTGAATACAGACCATCTACTACATCCTCAGGGAGAAAAGTTACGATGATATCCTCTCCTATGACATCAGCCTTATGGTCCTCAAGAGATGAGAACACATCTCCATTTAAGTAATACTTGACGGTAGAATAACCTACGCAGAAGAACTTGTACTTGTTATCCTCGTCTCCTTTTATCTCCTTACCTGCCTGCTCGATACCCATCATATCAAGAGTATGAAGATCCTCACCTGTGACAACTGTCTCCTCTGGATACTCCATCTCCACATGAGTGGTAATAGTACGAAGCACACGACCAGCGGCAGCTATACATACTTCTGAAAGAGTAAGACCTGTCTTAGACTCAAGATCCTTCTTAACCTCATCACAAGTAGCACCTACTCGGCCTATATCGTGAATCTGTCCATCAAGCATGGCTCTAGTATCATGTTCCTTAAGATCCTGGGCTATGACATGAAACTCCTCGCCATCCAGATAACCAACTGTACCTATGACATTCCTGGTACCAATATCAAGTCCAAAAACTATATCCTTCTTCTCCATGAAACTACTCTCCTCGAAAAATAATCTATCCTAAAATCTCACGCAACTGCGCGAGAGTATATTCTCTGTCACCGCTATTGTCAATAACCCTGTCGGCATGCTCTCTAAAGCTGGCGTCACTGCGCTGGCTTGCCATGGTATTAACAATGCGTTCCCTAGAGTATCCGCGGCTATCCATAAGCCTCTTAACCCTAACTTCCTCAGCGGCATATATATACCACATCTCATCCACAAGTTTACCATAACCACATTCTATGAGCAATGCAGCTTCAAAGAAAAAATACTCTATATTGTGCTTTTCTTTCTCAATTGCTACTTGATTTAGTACTTCCCTTTCAACTGCGGGGTGAACGATTCCATTGACCGCCTGAAGCATATCCTCATCCGCAAACATAAGGGATGCCATCTTAGGCCTGTCAATCTCACCATCATCTGCCAGTATGGACTCCTTCCATGGAAGTGAAACCACCTGATTGAAGCAGTCCTGCCCCTTCCTCATAAGGTCCGCAGCCACCTGGTCTGCCAGAAGTACTCTGCAATTAAAATTCTCTTTGAGTAAAGAGAGCACCGTGCTCTTACCAGCACCGATGCCCCCTGTGATTCCAATAAAAACCATTAATGTGCCTCTGCCCAGTTCTTGCCTGGATTCATATCAATCTCAAGATCCACCAGTAGATCAGCTGCATTCTCCATCTCCTGTGCAATCAGCTGCTCAACCAGTGCCTGCTCTGATTCCTTGGTCTCCACTAAGAGCTCATCGTGTACCTGTAAAAGTAACTTGGACTCCAAGCCCTCTGAGAGTAGCCTATCGTGGACTCTGACCATGGCAATCTTAATAATATCAGCTGCTGTACCCTGTATAGGGGAATTCATAGCAACTCTCTCGCCAAACTGACGAGTCATGAAATTAGAGGAAGCAAGCTCAGGTATAGGACGACGTCTACCATACATGGTGGTGACATAACCCTTATCCTTAGCACTAGACTTGAGCCCCTCTAAGAACTCATGCATCTTAGGATAAGCCCTGAAGTAATTATCTATGTACTCCTGAGCCTCACCACGGCTGACACCTATATCCTTAGCCAGACCAAAGGCACTGATTCCATATACTATACCGAAATTGACTGCTTTAGCCCTGCGTCTCTGCAGATCTGTAACCTCATCAAATGGGGTGTTGAACACTAGAGAAGCTGTGGAACGGTGAATATCCTGTCCCGCCTTGAATGCTCCTATTAGATTCTCATCCCCTGACATGTGAGCTAACACTCTAAGCTCAATCTGTGAGTAATCCGCATCCAGGAATATGAATGATTCCTTAGGATGGAACACCTTACGAATCTCTCTGCCAAGCTCCATTCTAATAGGTATGTTCTGAAGGTTAGGCTCGGTTGAGCTGATACGTCCAGTGGCTGTAACAGTCTGCATGAAGGTAGAGCGCACTCTGCCATCAGCATCTAAGCATGTAGCCAGACCATCCGCATAAGTGCTCTTGAGCTTAGCTAACTGTCTGTACTCTAATATATCGCTGATGATTGGATTGGTGGCAGCCAGTTCCTCTAACACATCAGCTGCAGTGGAATAGCCAGTCTTGGTCTTCTTGCCACCCTGTATTCCCATGCGCTCAAATAGGATGACACCTAGCTGCTTAGGAGAGTTGATATTGAACTGCTCACCAGCTTGCTTATATATGCTTTGCTCCAGCTCAGTAATCCTAACGGCCAGTCTGTCACCGTATTCCTTGAGGGCATCAGCATCCATAGCTATGCCTGCAATCTCCATATCAAATAGTGTATATACAAGAGGAAGCTCGATATCCTCATATATATGAAGCATACCCTGAGCCTTAATCTCATCCATTACCTTAGAATAGGAAGCGTAAGCCACATATGCATTGTAGCAGGCATAGGTAGTCACATGCTCCAGCTCACTATCATCCTCAAGAGCTGCCTCCAGCTTCTTCTTGCCAAATAGATCCGCTGCTGCAGGGATGATGATGCCAAGCATCTCGCTAGCCACATCATCTGCTGTGTATTCATTCTTGGTAGGATTCAGTAGATATGCAGCCACTGCCACATCACATGCCTTAGGGAATATCTCAGACTGTCCACCCTTATTATCTACCTGCTTCTGCTCATCCAAATTGAGCAGATTATAGATGAGGTGCATAGCATTCTTAAGGTCCCAGAAGCACAGATTAACTCCTGCCTTGCTAATCTCCATAAGCTTATGACCCACGTACTCAGGAGATATGAACCCATCACAGTCCACATATATAGTCTCATCTCCTACAGATAGAGCTGCGCCCTTAATAGTCCTGTCAGCTCCAGCCATAATGCTGGCGCCTATGAAGTCTTTTCCACTGGTCTTGATATTATTGAAGAAGTTGTCCACATCTCCCAAGTCAGATATGCACCTAAAGGTCTCAGAGGTATTGTCCTGAACCTTAGCTGTATCTGTACTCTCGAATCTAGGGAGTAGCTTCTTGAGCTCGTATCTTTTACAGAGGAGATACGCCTCCTCAGTGAAGAGATTGCTAAGCTTGGTAGATCCCTCCTCAAGCTCTATAGGTGCCTGCACATTGATAGTGGCAAGCTCCTTAGAAAGTACTGCAATATCCCACTGAGCAGCTAGATTCTTAGATGCTCTAGGTGGCTTAAGCTCCTCCACATGCTCATGGCATGCCTCGATGGAACCGTACTTGGCAATCAGCGCTGAAGCTGTCTTCTCACCGATGCCCTCCACTCCTGGAATATTGTCGGAAGCATCTCCCATGAGTGCCTTGATATCAATGAACTGAGTAGGTGTGACACCGTATAATTCCTGCACATCCTTAGCATAATACTGCTCTATCTCAGTTCCAGTCTTCTTAGTCTTAGGGATGGATATCTTCACTCGCTCTGTGGCAAGCTGAAGCAGATCCCTGTCTCCAGATACAATAGTGACATCGAATCCACGCTCCTCGCCTATGCGAGAAAGTGTACCAAGGATATCATCAGCCTCCCAGCCCTCCATGGTAATCACTGGAACACCCATGGCCCTAAGCATCTCCTGTATACGAGGAATCTGCTCCTTAAGCTCTGGAAGCATAGGCTTCCTGGTGCCCTTATAACCATCGAACATCTTATGTCTGAAGGTAGGCGCTGACACATCGAAGGCTACAGCGAAGTTATCAGGCTGCTCATCATCGATGAACTTAAGCATCATATTGATGAAGCCAAAGATAGCTCCTGTGTGCTCTCCGTTACTATTAGTTAAATCTGGCAGGCCATAGAATGCGCGGTTGGCAATGCTGTGGCCATCTATTAATAAAAGTTTACTCATACATTATTCCTTATATATTAGCTTGGGTAAAAGTTACTAGATATCTCTAGTCTCCTTAGCAAGCCACTGATTCTCCTCATCTGTAAGATAAGGCTTAAGAGTCTCTCTAACCATAGCGTGATAATCATTGAGAGTCTTCTTCTCTGCTTCAGTAAGCATCTCAGGGATGACTGGATCCAGGTCGATTGGGCAGTATGTAATAGCCTCGAAGTGACGGAAGTCACCGTACTCTGTAGTCTCTCCTGCTACACATAGAAGCTCATTCTCAATTCTGATACCGAAGCCGTCCTCGATATAGAGGCCTGGCTCATCTGTGGTAATCATGCCTGGTACAAGCTCTGCTGCATTCTGTCCCTTAGGAACTCTCCAGCGGAAGCTGTTAGGTCCCTCGTGTACATTGAGGATGTGACCTACTCCATGACCTGTACCGCATCTATAATCAAGTCCCATATCCCATACTGGTCCACGAGAAAGTACGTCTAGATTAGCACCTGTAACACCCTTAGGGAAATTAGCTGCCATAAGTCTTAAGTGGCAACGGAGAACTACTGTATAGTATTCCTTCATCTGCTGTGTAAGCTCGCCTAGGGCAATGGTACGAGTGATATCTGTAGTACCTTCTAAGTAGTGGGCTCCTGAATCAACAAGCAGGAATCCCTCTGGCTTAAGGGTGGCCTCAGAGCCTGGCTTAGCGCTGTAGTGCATCATAGCAGCATTAGGACCATATGCTGAGATAGTACCGAAGGACAGATCAACATAGTGCTCCTGCTCGCGACGTCTAGCCTCATAATAATCTGAAGCTGTAATCTCAGTCATAGGAACCTGGCCGATATTCTCCTTGATATACTTAATAGCCTTAGTACATGCAACACCATCCTTGACATGTGCCCACTTAGTGTTCTTAATCTCTGTCTCATTCTTAATAGAGCGCATGAGCTCAGATGGATTCTTAGCATCGATAATCTTAGCTGAACCCTTAAGCTCCTTAACTAGATTGTAGTTAACTACATCCTGATCAAGAAGCACACTGCGATTAGCCATATCAGCGCTACTCATGTAGTGATATACCATATCGTATGGGTAGACCTTCACTCCGTTATCATTGAGATAACTCAAGGTCTCCTCTGGCCAATTCTCAGTATTAGTAAATAGAATTACACTGTCTAGTGTAATGAGAAGGAATGATAGGAAAACAGGTACGCTCTCGATATCATTACCTCTGATATTAAGAATATATGCAATATCATATAGGCAAGATACTAAGTGTGCATCTGCCTTTTTCTTCTTCATCTCCTCACGGATGCGATATATCTTGGCACCCATGCTCTCTCCTGAATACTCGTCTGTAAGTACCCATGTGGTAGCCTTAGGAAGCTCTGGTCTGTCCTCCCAAATCATATCTACCAAATCCTCTGTAGTGTAGAGCTCGCCACCCTTGCTGTGGGCGATATCGAAGTACTTGGCAGCCTTCTTGGCAGATACGCATCTGCCGTCGAATCCTAAGCATCCTCCATCAGGGAAGTGCTTCTCGATGAACTCCTCCACCTCAGGAACCTTAGGCTCACCAATCCTCTCAAGGATTACCTCAGAGCCTGCGATTTGCTTAGCAGCCTGAACGAAATATCTACCATCTGCCCATAGATGAGCCTCTGTAAGAGTGATGACAGCAGTACCTGCTGAACCTGTGAAGCCTGTCATGAAGCTACGCGCCTTGAAGTGCTCTCCTACATATTCTGAAGAGTGGAAATCGTCTGTTGGAATAAGGTATAAGTCGATTCCTCTCTCTTTCATCAAGTCTCTTAACTTTTCAATTTTCTCATTTGTTGTCATTGCTATATCTCCTAGTTGTTATTACTTTTAGTCTTCTTGCTCTTAGATGAGCTAGTCTTGCTACTGCTAGACTTCTTATCGGTAGTGGCCTTAGATGAAGTATTCTTAGAATCCTCTACTACTTCCTCATCAGACTCTTCCTCTACCTGCTTGTCATCTGTGCTGTAGCCAGTCAGATAATTGTAGAAGTAAGTACCCTCCTCAGAGAGATCCTCAACTGTCCAATCTGAAGTGCTGTCACAGTCTGACTTAATAAGTGCTGAAGCCTCAGCCTTGTTAGATAGATTCCAGATGCATGAAGATAACTGATACTCACCAAGAAGTGACATCCACTCATCTGCCTCATCAGTGTCAACACTGCCATCACCATCAGCCTCCACCAGGCCGTACTCTGAGATGAACACTGGAAGTCCTGCCTCGACAGCATCCACTAATTCATCCCTCTCACTCTCGCCGTGAGAACCAGCATAGAAATGATAGGTGTACATAATATTGTCAAAATCAAGTGGGTTATCAAGTACAGATGCTAAGTCGCTAGACCATTCTGGAGTGCCCACGAGCACCAGCGCATCGCTGTCCACATTCCTAATAACAGGAATCACCTCATTGGCATAACGTCTCACATCATCCCAAGTAGTGTCACCATTAGGCTCATTGCAGATTTCATATATGACATTGTCATAATCCTCGTACTTGCGAACCATCTCGCCGAAGAACTGAATAGACTCTGACTTGTATTCATTAGGATCAGCATCATTTAAGATATGCCAATCGATGATAACATACATCTCATTATCTGTAGCTGCCTCAACAGCTGCATCTATATTGTCCTTGATGGCTGTCTGAATATCCTCACCACCTACACAGTAGCCATTATAATCGCTAGTGTAGACCGCCAGTCTGATTACATTGATACCCCAGCTATCCTTCAGTGTATTGATAGCTTCAGGAGTGACATACTCTGGATACCAGCTGAGGCCATGTGAGCTGACGCCTGTAAGTCTGGCTACCTCGCCATCCTCATCTACCAGGGCTCCATCCTCCACATGAAGAGCACCATAGTAATCAAGAGTAACACCTGTACCGTCGCTGGCTACTTCCTCCTCGACTACTTCCTCAGGCTCCTCTACAGTCTCCTCAACAGGCTCCTCTGTAACAGGCTCCTCAGGCTCTGCTATCTCTTCCTTAACAGCCTCCTTAGGCTTAGCCTGCTCCTTCTCTACTACCTGAGTCTCAGTCTTAGCATCCTTAGGCTTAGTCTCAGATGTAATCTCCTTAGACTCCCCAGTGGTAATCTCCCAAGGAAAAGTTACGCCGCCCTTGAAATAGCTAATTCCAAACACTCCACCTATGATTGCCGCTGCAAGAATAATTATTAAAATAAATGTCCAAAACTTCTGCTTCTTCGAAACCATATCTCCTCCTAATTCTATATCTAATTTATAAAGAAGAACTGCTATTGAATTCTACAAAATAGCAGTTCTAACCTTAATTAATCAAATGTAATTGAAGCCTCACCGTTATGAGAATACTGAATATAATCATAGAGTCTAGAGCTAGAAAGCAAGTCGAGAGCCTCTAAATCGAAATCGTAATCAGCGAAATCAACCTCCTCTATGAACTTATCTAATTCCTCGTTACTAAGTGAGTTAACGTAATCTTTTATTTCTACAATAGTCTTTCCTGTTAAATCGTACATTCTTACCTCTTTTCCAAGCGTATAGCTTTAAATAAAATCTCGAGATTAATTATATCACAAATGTTGTAGTTATTGTGAAGTGTATTGTTTTGTGTTATCATATATGATAACTTATTAATATAATTGAAAAGGGGTATCTTGATGAAGGATAGATATACCAATGGAGTCGTCCCGCCTCAAGCCTTGGAAGCCAGGCATTCCATAGCCAGGGAGCTTCGGGATATGCGCCATTCTCTCAATATTACACAGCAGGCCTTAGCCGACAGGGCAGGCACTCAGAAGTCTAATATTTCACGCATGGAGAGTGGTAAGTACAATCCATCTTTAGATTTTCTTGTGAAGGTTGCAAGCTCAATGGGGAAGAATATAGACATACATTTAAGCTAGGAAGATATTATGAAGAAGAAACCTAAACTATCTAAGAACATTTGTAAGGATGTGGTCCTCTGTGAGACCACTAATAGAATTGTATCTAATCGTACTTCTAATCTATTATTAGAACAGTCTGTGGCATTTTCTAAGTCTTGGCGCCACGTACCATTTTTCCGTAGGGGCAAGTATAACGGAGCTGACAGAGTATATGTCATCTCCATCAGCCGCACTCAGTATTCTAAGGCCCGCCGTATCCTGGACCTCCTGGAGGATAGGGATTACGACAGGCTGTTACTCAATGTTATATAGCTAGTCCCTGCCACGGATCAGGTGATATATTCCTATGATGATGCCACGGATTATGGCGTATATCAGGAACATGAGCATGAAGCCCCACACTCCGAAGACTATATCTTCGAATTCCATAGCACCACTTCCAGTGATCTTCTGCTCTATCTCAATTGCGAAGGTCAGCAGCAGGATTAACGTAAATACGTATATCCAGCTGATGGCCAGCACGTGGCCTGTCTTAGCTAATAGGCTGAATATCGGCTGCACTATGAAGATCATAGCCATACCTATTATGCCAATCACAAGGAAGTGCAATTCCTTATCTGTGAAATTAGCCTCGTAGGCATCATTCCATGACAA
This sequence comes from Pseudobutyrivibrio sp., assembly GCA_024691465.1. Next base: position 13,118 of record JAILNO010000120.1, read on the forward strand.
TATGTAGGTGTGAGTATCATTGACGAAATCTAATATTCTGTACAAAAATGTATTCATAAACAGTCTCCTTATGGTAAAATATCCCTTAGAAACTCGCGTATGCGAATATACAGGGAGGAAATCTTATGGGTAACGTAATCGTCGCACAATCAGGCGGACCGACTGTAGCTATCAATGCCAGCCTAGCTGGTGTCATCGAGGGAGCTATGGCTTCCAAGTACGACCAGGTATATGGTTCTATCAATGGTATCTTAGGTATCAAGGATGATAATATAATCGACCTTGGTAAGATTGCCAATTCAGATCCTAATTTCATTAAACAACTTAAAGTAACTCCAGCCATGTTCTTGGGCTCATGTCGTTTCAAACTTCCTAGTGTAGAGTCTAATGACCCTATCTATAATACCCTATTTAATCAGTTTGCAAAATATAATATTGACGCTTTTTTCTATATCGGTGGTAATGATTCCATGGATACAGTTGATAAGCTATCAGCTTATGCTAAGACCATTGAGTCTCCTATTAGATTCGTGGGTATTCCTAAGACTATCGACAATGACCTGTGCGTAACTGACCACACACCAGGATTCGGTTCCGCTGCCAAGTACATTGCTACCACCACCATGGAAGTAATCTATGATGCTAAGATCTACAATTCACCTAGTGTTACCATCATAGAGGTAATGGGACGTGATGCTGGATGGCTTACAGCTGCCACATCCCTGGCTCGCAATGATAGCTGCTGTGGACCAGATCTCATCTATCTTCCAGAGGTACCTTTCAATACTGAGATATTTGTCAATGACTTATCTCGTCTCCTCAAGGAGAAGACTAATATAGTAGTCGCTGTTTCAGAGGGTATCAGAGATGCCAAGGGAGAGTATATCTCAGCTTCCACAGGCACACTTGATAACTTCGGACACGCTCAACTATCTGGTGCAGGCAAGACTCTCGAGTACCTGGTTAAGGATAGACTAGGCGTCAAAGTACGCTCTATCGAGGTCAATGTACTCCAGCGTGCTGCTGCACATATGAGTTCCCTCACAGATATCAAGGAATCAGTTGCCCTGGGCAAGAACGGTGTCAAGTATGCTGAGGCAGGGGAGACAGGCATCATGGTAATCTGCCGCAGGACCAGCAACAGCCCATATACCATCGAGTATGACAAGGCCAAGATACATGACATAGCTAACGAAGCTAAGGAAGTTCCTAAGGAATGGATCAATTCTGACCACAACTGGGTTACAGATGATATGATCGATTACCTTAAGCCACTAGTTATAGGCGAGCCTAAGCTTGAGTATCAGGACGGCTTACCAGTATACGTTACACTATAATATTTATAATAATATAAGCTGCAGGGATGACCTGCAGCTTTTCTTATGCCTGTTCCATATATATCTGTCTATTAATATCTGACACTGCTATATATGCACTCTGTCCGCATATTAGTTTCTTAGGAAGTCTCCAAGGCAATCCATGATAGAAGTCATCATCCACAAGCTTACCTTCCACATACAGTTGCATCACATCTCCCTTGATATCTATATCGATGAATCCCTTGTCATCCTGGACCGATATCTCATAATACCTGGCGGATGCATGACCATACTCAAGCTCTGTCCTGTACATATCAGGAATATCGAATGGTAGTGAGGACTTCTGTACCAGAGTATAGTCCTCTCCCTTAGCCTCCATGAGATCTGCCACTGTCTTGCCTAGCTCATCCACGAAAAAGGTACGACCATCCACCTTGCGTAGGCGCTTAGCCTCATCTATATTAAGGACTATTATAGATGCTGTCTTGTCCTCATCTAAGAATTCGAACTCTGGCTTGATACCTGGTATCTCAAGGAACAACCAGGTGCAACCGCTCTGGCAGAGAGGCTGTGCTGTAGCATACTTAAGTATGGCACCATCTCCCAAGTCCATGTTGAAAGGCATGAAAAATGCTACGTCGCCTTTTACATCTATAGGAGGGAACTGCACTGCTCCTGTGTCTATCACCACATCACACACATCCTCCAGCTTATGGAGCCTCTGATAATGATTGATGAACACGAAACCACTGTCGCCGTCAGTGCGCATGCCGTATCTAAGTGACTTATAATCACATGCTGGCACCAGTTCCTGAGAAGCCACGTAGGTCATAGGTGCTAACCTATCCTCGTAATCCTTAATAAATACATGTAGCAGATTCAGAAGGTCATATGACTCTCTAGTCTCATTGTAGCTTGAGATAGGTGCTTGGAAATCATAGGAAATAATAGGATAGTCGTTAGGATATCCTGTAGCCTTAGATTCCTGCAGAGTGTAGCCTGGCTTCACCTGATTGAGACCGCCATGGTACATGTAATAGCCCAGTATGTTAGCCCCCTCTCCCAGCATAACCAGAGTCATGGCATATATATCCATGCCAGAGATTATGTATCTGCGATGGTAAGTGTCCATGAGACCTGCGCCTATTTCGCAGGTACCGTATGGGTAATTATCATATGGCAGCTGCCAGTCATGGCTCTCACTATCCTTAATCAGATCCTTACCGATGGCTGAGTCATTGCGGATTCCATTGAAGGCATACCTGCTGCATGGCTCCAGCTCCTGTACCCCCTCATCCCAAGGGGCATCCACATAGCCTCCGAACATAGGAAGCACATCATCCACTGGAATCTCAGCTCCATTAACAGCATTCCAGCCTGTGACTGTATAGTAAGGCACATCGATACCTATCTCCCGCGCCATAGTCTTAAGTGTAAGCAGATGTGGTCCATCATCTATCAACTCATTCTCCAGCTGACACATGGTGATAGGGCCGCCATCCTTATAGAATAATCCCTTGCACTGATAGAATATCTCTGTGAACCACTTGCGCACATACTCAAGATACTCAGTATCATCTGAGCGCAGCTTCAATCCCTTATTAATCAGCCAGTCAGGGAAGCCACCATTTCGCACCTCTCCATGACACCAAGGGCCTATCCTGATGCAGACCTCCAGCCCCACTTCCTGAGCCAGCTCTATGAATGCACTTAAGTCATTGTCACCGCTCCAATTGAAGAACCCCTCTTCACTCTCGTGGTATATCCAGATTATGTAGGTAGCAACTATCTGTATGCCGCCCTCTTTCATTAATTCTAAAGCCTTCCTCCACTGGCTCTTAGGGACTCTGCTGTAGTGCATCTCCCCCATGATTCCAATGTAAGGCTTGCCATTCCTAGTGAGATATAGACTGTTCAGTCCCAACTCATTGCCATCTGAATCTGCCCCTCCCAGATTGAGATGGTTCTCCATAACATTAGGGGCACTCCACCCCTGGAATTTGTAAACCATACCTTCTCCCTCCAGATACGTGTTTTATGTTATTTTACTACATATGAGCTAAAAATAAAGAATATATCCATCAAAATACACAACAAATACCATATTAAATACAACAAAAAAGACCCTCCCAGCTAAAATGCTAAGAGGGTCTAATACCTATTAAATTAAATCTGTGATAGTACGTGTACACAGTCCTCACAAATGAGGTCACCGTGCTCTAGTAAGAATGCACCATCGAAGCTCTCTGTAAACATCTGATTAGCAAACTCAGCAATTACAAGAATCGCTGCTGAAATCTGACGACGTGTAAGCTCAAAATTAAGCTTGATGTAGTAGTCATCACCATATCTATAGAGTGTACTGGTCATTCCATCGTACTTAGGAAGATGCTTGCACAGCATAATAGCTGCATCCAAATCATCTAAGATAGCCCAGAGTGGGGTATCTAAATACTGGTCGGTAACTTCGTCCCTATCATCTGTAATATCCTTAGCAGCCTGAACAGGTACATCTGAAGTACTAGCTGAAAAGCTAGATGGTTGTGAAGACTTAGTAGTAGATAGAGTCTCCTGTAATCCAGTTAAATGCTTCTTGAGTTCCTCAATAGCAGTTGCCAATCCTGAATTAGAATCTGGAGATATAAGTAAAGCAACATCTCCTTGTGGCATAACTGTCATCTGAACACTGTAAGCCTTAGCATGGGTCTCCATACCTAATGCCTCACAGGCCTCAGCTAAAATATCTCTGATAAAGCTTTGGGTCTTTTCCTGGTCACTGACGAAATCACCAAGCTCCATGCCGTTTTGTTCCATTTCTTCTTTTGTGATGACGCATCTAATCTTGTCCTCACCTATCTTCTTGAACTTCATCAGCTCCCCCTCCTTTCAGTTGACGTAAATAAAGTGTAGCAAATCAATTAGAAAGTGTCACGGAAATATCTGAGAATATTGTGAGAAAATTTAGTGAACACTTCCCACTATATCATTAATGTCTTCGATGTTCTTTCTAACCATGTAATCCTTGATACCTGCTAGAATATCAAGGGTTGCTGTAGGATTGTAGAAGTTAGCGGTACCTACAGAAATAGCTGAAGCACCTGCAAGCATCATCTCCACTGCGTCTTCCCAGGTAGAGATGCCACCCATTCCAATAATAGGGATTGATACTGCTGATGAACATTCATAAACCATACGAACAGCCACAGGATGAACTGCTGGACCTGACATACCACCGGTCTTATTTGCTAGAACAAAGCTTTGACGTTCCACATCGATTTTCATTCCTGTAAGAGTATTGATAAGTGAAATGGCATCTGCTCCTCCTGCCTCTGCTGCCTTGGCCATAACCTTGATGTCTGTGACATTAGGAGAAAGCTTCATAACGATAGGCTGCTTAGCATGTGCCTTGCATAATCTAGTGATTTCCTCAACTGCCTTAGGGTCCTGTCCGAAGGCAATTCCGCCCTCCTTGACATTAGGACATGAGATATTGATCTCGAGCATATCTACCCTAGATTCTCCTGCCAATCTATCAACCACCTCAATATATTCTTCGGCAGAATGACCGCAAACATTAACCACTACTCTGGTATCTTTGAATTGCTCAAGGAACTTAAGGTCCCTCTCACAGAACACTTCTACCCCAGGATTCTGAAGGCCTATGGCATTGAGCATACCTGAGCTAACCTCCACAATTCTAGGTGTAGGATTGCCTTCCCAAGGTACATTGGCAACGCCTTTAGTAACAACAGCACCCAGCTGATTAAGATCTACAAACTCTGAATATTCTGCACCTGAACCAAAGGTTCCTGATGCTTCCATAATAGGATTCTGAAACTCTACTCCCGCAATCGTAACCTTTGTATTCATTATAATTCCACCTCCGTAGCCAGGAACACTGGACCATCCTTGCAGACTCTCTTATTCTTCACGTGGCTGTGATCATCCACCTCTTTAGACTGGCACACACAACCTAAACAAGCACCCACTCCGCAGGCCATACGCTCTTCCATAGAAACATAGCACTTGATTCCTCTCTTAAGGGCATATTCAGCTACGCCCTTAAGCATAGGCTTAGGACCGCAAGCATATATAACATCTGCTGTTAAGTCATTCTCCACCATGGCATCTACTACGGTACCATGCACTCCCACAGAGCCATCATCTGTAGCTACTATCAACTCAGAAGCAGCATCGATGAACTCCTCAGCCAGGAATAAACTGTCATTCCTGTATCCCATGACTGCAGTGACATTTCCAGCCAATTCCTTGGCAAGCTCCAGCATAGGTGGCACACCGATACCTCCACCTACTACTATGGCTGTCTTGCCCTCTATAGGGAAGCCGTTGCCCAGAGGCCCCATGACTTCGATTGTATCCCCTTGACTGAGGCTTGAGAATTCTAAAGTACCCTTACCAACTACTCGATACACTACCCTAAGCGTATCTTTTTCCTTATCAATCTCACAGATACTGATAGGGCGTGGCAGAAGCTTGCTGCCATCCTCTGAGAATATATTGATGAACTGACCTGGAACTGCCTCCTTGGCAATCCTGGTGCTTAATAGCAGGCTGTATACACCCTCTGCTAAATTCTGCTGAGATAGAACCTTAGCTCTTTCCTTAATCTTCATACTAATCGACTCCTAATTTACAGATTGAATATTGCTTGAAATATATTATAGAGCGCCAGTAATATCCGCAATCATATCCAAAACAGCAGCTCTACTTGCATCGGCGAAATTAGCCTCGCCGTATGAAGCGTACTTCTCCTGCTGATATGCTGCGATGATACCTCTACTACTATTGACGATGGCTCCTAGGCCGTCCTTATTGAAAAAGCTAACTAAGTCAGCACCCTTGCCACCCTGAGCGCCATAACCTGGAACCAGAATGTAAGTGTGTGGCATGAGCTCTCTCAAGCGAGCACCCATCTCAGGATATGTAGCGCCTACTACAGCACCTACATTAGAGTAATCGCCATCCATACAATCAGCGCCCCACTCCTCGATCTTGGCAGCCATGTGCTCATATAAAGGTGCACCATCTATGAGTCTATCCTGGAACTCGCCGGATGATGGGTTAGAGGTCTTGCAGAGTACGAATATACCCTTGTCCTCCTCCTTACATACATCTACGAAAGGCTTAACTCCATCTGTTCCAAGATATGGATTAACTGTAGCCATATCAGCGTCGAATGCCTGATACTTGTAATCCCCTACCTGCACACTGCCTAGGTGACCTAGAGCGTATGCTGTAGAGGTAGAACCTATATCACCACGCTTAACATCGGCCATTACGATGAGGCCTAAGTCCTTAGCGTAGTCAATTGTCTTCTTATATGCAATAAGTCCTGGAATACCATATGATTCGTACATTGCAATCTGTGGCTTAACAGCAGGAATTAAGTCTGCTGTGGCATCCATAATCTGACGGTTGAAGTCGAACATAGCCTCTCCAACAGCCTCAAGTGTCTGACCCTGCTCAGCCATATGCTTCTCAACTAATGACTTAGGCATGAGCTTCATGGTTGGATCTAAGCCTACAACTACTGGTGCATTTTTCTCTGTAATTTGGTTAATTAATCTCTGAATCATAAATTACCCTTTCCTTATATATAATTAATTATTTGCTATATACAACTTGGCCACCGAAGATGGTCTTAACCACCTGGCCTGTAACCTTGCGTCCTTCAAAAGGCATGTTCTTAGACTTACCTACGAAATCAGCAGCATGTATCTCATACTCTACTCTAGGATCAAATATAGTAATATCAGCTGTCTTACCCTCTGAGATATCTCCTAAATTATCCATTCCTAAGATGCGGGCTGGATTACTGCTCATGTATGCTGCCATAGTAAGTGGTGTGATGAGTCCTGTGAGAACCAGCTCTGTGTATGCTAAGCTTGCGGAAGTCTCTAGACCTACTATGCCAAAAGGTGACGCAAATCCCTTAGCTTTCTCCTCTGCAGTATGTGGAGCGTGGTCAGTGGATATTACCTCGAATACTCCCTCTGCAAGTCCCTTCCTGAGGGCCTCTCTGTCCTCCTTGGTTCTGACTGGAGGATTCATCTTATAGTTGCCATCTCCAGGTACTATGTCATCCTCGGTAAGAGTGAAGTGATGTGGACACACCTCGCCTGATACCTTTATACCTCTGGCCTTAGCTTCCTTTAATATGTCGTA
>JAILNO010000124.1 GCA_024691465.1 Pseudobutyrivibrio sp.
AGTCTCTTTCCAAGTATCAACTACCTCACGGTAACGCTCTTCCTCAGTAATAAGACCACGCTTGTACTGACGTGTAATCTTATCAACTGTTTCCTCAGCGTGAGCAATAAGCTCTGGCTTCTGAGCAGGTACTGTCATATCTGAAATTGAAACTGTCATGGCAGCGATTGTTGAGTAATGGTAACCCATTGCCTTGATATCATCAAGAACCTCAGCAGTCTTTGTTGCTCCGTGTGTATTGATAACCTTTTCAAGAATCTGCTTTAACTGCTTCTTACCAACGTGGAAGTCGATCTCTGGAACAAGTGCGTTCTCAGGATTTGTACGATCAACGTAACCTAAATCCTGTGGAATAATCTCGTTGAAGAGAAGTCTACCAAGTGTAGAAGATACGTTTCCTGTAACCTCTGTACCGTCTGACATAGTCTTTGTCATACGAACAGTTACACGAGCATGCATTGTAAGAGCGTTGTTCTCGTATGCAAGAAGTGCCTCGTTAAGAGACTTGAAAATCTTGCCTTCACCGAGCTCTTCTCTTCCATCACCAACTGTAGTACCACGCTCCTGTGTAAGGTAGTAAATACCAAGGACCATATCCTGTGAAGGAACGGCAACAGGACCACCATCTGAAGGCTTAAGTAAGTTGTTAGGAGAGAGAAGCATGAATCTACACTCTGCCTGTGCCTCCTGAGTAAGTGGAAGGTGAACGGCCATCTGGTCACCATCGAAATCGGCGTTGAAGGCTGTACATACAAGTGGATGAAGCTTAATAGCTCTACCCTCTACAAGGATTGGCTCGAATGCCTGGATACCTAATCTATGAAGTGTAGGGGCACGGTTAAGCATAACTGGATGCTCCTTAATTACATCTTCGAGGATATCCCAAACTTCTGGCTCAAACTTCTCTACCATCTTCTTGGCATTCTTAATGTTGTGAGCCATGCCATTTCCAACAAGCTCCTTCATAACGAAAGGCTTGAATAACTCAAGTGCCATCTCCTTTGGAAGACCACACTGATAAATCTTTAACTCTGGTCCTACGACGATAACTGAACGTCCTGAGTAGTCAACACGCTTACCAAGAAGGTTCTGTCTGAATCGACCAGACTTACCCTTAAGCATGTCTGAAAGTGACTTAAGAGGTCTGTTACCAGGGCCTGTTACTGGACGACCACGTCTACCATTATCGATAAGGGCATCAACTGCCTCCTGAAGCATACGCTTCTCGTTACGTACGATAATGTCTGGAGCACCAAGCTCAAGTAATCGACGAAGTCGGTTATTTCTATTGATAATACGACGATATAAGTCGTTAAGATCTGAAGTAGCAAAACGACCACCGTCAAGCTGTACCATAGGACGAAGATCTGGTGGGATAACAGGAATAACTGTCATAACCATCCACTCAGGTCTGTTTCCTGACTCGCGGAATGCCTCAACAACCTCAAGTCTCTTAATGATACGTGAACGCTTCTGTCCTGTTGCGCTATCAAGCTCGATCTGAAGCTTTGTAGCTTCCTCATCAAGATCGATATTGCGGAGAAGCTCCTGGATGGCTTCAGCGCCCATTCCGACTCTGAAACCATTTCCATAGTTCTCTCTAGCTTCCTGATACTCAGCCTCTGTAAGAACCTGCTTGTACATAAGTGCAGTCTCACCAGCGTCAAGTACGATGTATGAAGCAAAGTAGAGAACCTTCTCTAATGTCTTTGGTGAAAGATCAAGAATAAGACCCATACGTGAAGGAATACCCTTGAAATACCATATATGTGAAACAGGTGCTGCAAGTTCGATGTGACCCATACGTTCACGACGTACAGATGCCTTTGTGATTTCTACGCCACAACGATCACAAACTACACCCTTATAACGAATCTTTTTGTACTTACCACAGTGACATTCCCAGTCCTTACTTGGTCCAAAAATCTTCTCGCAGAAAAGACCATCCTTTTCAGGCTTCAGTGTACGATAATTGATTGTCTCAGGCTTTTTAACCTCGCCGCGAGACCACTGTCTGATCTTCTCAGGTGATG
>JAILNO010000129.1 GCA_024691465.1 Pseudobutyrivibrio sp.
TACAGGTTCTCCAGAGGTTCAGATTGCAGTTCTTACAGCTCGTATTACAGAGCTTACAGAGCACCTTAAGGCTAACCCAGGTGATCATCATTCACGTAGAGGTATGATGAAGATGGTTGGTAAGAGAAGAAACCTTCTTGCTTATCTTAAGAACACAGATATTGAGAGATATCGTTCTATTATTGAGCGTCTTGGCTTAAGAAAGTAATCTATACGAGCGGAGTATATATACTCCGCTCATTTTCTAATTATGATTTAAAGCGTGATCCGAAGCCACTGAATTTGGTGCGATGTTAATGACTTGACCTATTTAGGTTTGTATCATGAGCAAATCGAGACCTCGCCTCATTTTCAGTAGTTTCGGGTTGATGCTTAATAATATATTTAAAGGAGAAAACCATGAAGACATTTACAATGGAATTGGCCGGTAGAACACTTCGTGTTGATATCGGAAGAGTAGCAGCACAGGCTAATGGAGCTGCATTTATTCAGTATGGTGACACAACAGTTCTTTCAACTGCTACAGCATCAGACAAGCCAAGAGATGGCATTGATTTTTTCCCTCTTTCAGTAGAGTTTGAGGAGAAGACATATTCTGTAGGTAAGATTCCTGGAGGATTTAATAAGAGAGAGGGTAAGGCATCTGAGAATTCAGTACTTACAGCACGTGTTATTGATAGACCTATGCGTCCTCTTTTCCCTAAGGATTATCGTAACGATGTTACACTTAACAATATGGTAATGGCTGTTGACCCACAGTGCAGACCTGAGCTTGTTGCAATGCTTGGTGCAGCTATTTCTACATGTATATCAGATATCCCATTTGATGGCCCTTGTGCTATGACACAGATGGGTATGGTAGATGGCGAGCTTATCGTTAACCCATCACAGGAACAGTGGGATAAGGGTGATCTTAAGCTTACAGTTGCTTCTACTAGAGAAAAGGTTATCATGATCGAGGCTGGTGCTAATATCATCCCTGAAGCTAAGATGATTGAGGCTATTTACAAGTGTCATGATGTTAACCAGACTGTTATCGCATTTATCGATGAGATGGTTAAGGAGTGCGGTAAGCCTAAGCATGAGTATACATCATGCGCAATTCCTGAGGAGCTCTTCACTAAGATGAAAGAGATCGTTACTCCTGAGGAGATGGAAGGTGCTGTATTCACAGATGAGAAGCAGGTTCGTGAGGAGAATATCCGTAACATTACTGCTCGTCTTGAGGAGGCATTTGCTGACAATGAAGAATGGCTTGCTGTTCTTGGCGAGGCAATCTATCAGTATGAGAAGAAGACAGTTCGTAAGATGATTCTTAAGGATCACAAGCGTCCAGATGGACGTCAGCTTGATCAGATTAGACCACTTGCAGCTGAGGTTGATATTATTCCTAGAGTTCATGGCTCATCTATGTTTACTCGTGGACAGACACAGATTTGTGATGTTGTTACACTTGCTCCTCTTTCAGAGGCACAGAAGATCGATGGTCTTGATGCTTTTGTTACAGAGAAGAGATACATGCATCACTATAATTTCCCAGCTTATTCTGTTGGTGAGACTAAGCCATCACGTGGACCAGGACGTAGAGAGATTGGACACGGTGCCCTTGCTGAGCGTGCACTTTTACCAGTTCTTCCTTCTGCAGAGGAGTTCCCATATGCTATTCGTGCCGTATCAGAGACTTTTGAGTCTAACGGTTCTACATCTATGGCATCTACATGTGCTTCATGTATGTCACTTATGGCAGCTGGCGTTCCGCTTAAGGCAATGGTTGCTGGTATTTCATGTGGTCTTGTTACAGGCGAAACAGATGACGATTTTGTACTTCTCACAGATATTCAGGGTCTTGAGGACTTTTTCGGAGATATGGACTTCAAGGTTACTGGTACTAAGGAAGGTATTACAGCTATTCAGATGGATATTAAGATTCATGGTCTTACACGTCCTATCGTTGAGGGAGCAATTGCTCGTTGCCGTGAGGCAAGATTCTTCATCATGGATAATTGTATGAGCAAGGCTATCGCTGAGCCACGTAAGCAGGTTGGCGAGTATGCTCCTAAGATTATTCAGCTTGCAATCGATCCTGAGAAGATTGGTGATGTTGTTGGTCAGCGTGGTAAGACAATCAATGAGATTATTGCTAGATGCGATGTTAAGATTGATATCACTGATGAGGGCAAGGTATCTATCTGTGGTACAGATGCAGCTAAGATGGATGAGGCTAAGCGCATGATCGAAATCATTACAACTGATTTTGAGCAGGGCCAGATCCTTTCTGGCAAGGTTGTTAGTATCAAGGAATTCGGTGCATTCATCGAGTTTGCTCCAGGTAAAGAAGGAATGGTTCACATTTCTAAGATTGCTAAAGAAAGAATTGATAGAGTTGAGGATGTACTTACTCTTGGAGATACTGTTAAGGTTGTATGCCTTGGCAAGGATAAGATGGGTAGAATTAGCTTCTCTATTAAGGATGTTCAGTAATAGAATTTTATGTGTGCGCCTGACGTTTTGTCAGGCGCATTTTTTAAGGGAATACTATGCTACTTAATGTTTCACATATATACAAATCCTTTGGTGAGGATAACATAATTAGAGATGCCACATTTACAGTCGATGACGGTGCTAAGGTTGCTATAGTTGGTAACAATGGTACTGGTAAGTCTACTCTACTTAAGATTATAGTGGGTGATATTAGGGCTGATGAGGGTGAGGTTACCCTTCAAAAGGATGCTACATTTGGCTACTTGGCGCAGTATCAGGAGGACAATTTCGGAAGTAACATTTTAGAGACAGTTCTAAGTGCTAGAGAAGATTTACTCTCTATGGAGTCACGTCTTACTGAGATGGAATCTGAGATGGCGAATTTAGATGCCGATAATGCGTCTACTTTTATGGATAATTATCACAAGCTACAGCATCAATACGATATAGAGGGTGGATATTCATACAGGTCTGAGGTTATTGGTATTCTCAAGGGATTAGGCTTTGAGGGGGATGATTTATATAAGAGCATGAGTGAGCTTTCAGGTGGTCAGAAGACTCGTGTCAGCCTCGGTCGTCTGCTTGCTTCATCTCCAGATTTACTATTATTAGATGAGCCTATTAACCATTTGGATCTTAATTCCATTGTTTGGTTGGAAGGATACCTGTCTTCATATAAGGGTGCTGTAATTATAGTTGCTCATGATAGATATTTTCTCGATAAGATTGTTGATCACGTTGTGGATTTATCATACGGCAGGACCTCTGTATATAATGGCAATTATTCTTCTTTTGTGGAACAGAAGGCGTTATTTCAACTTACTTATGAAAGAAGCTACGAGAAACAGCAGAAGGAAATAGAGCATCAGAAGGCTGTTATAGAGAAGCTTCAATCATTCAACAGAGAGAAGTCTATTAAAAGGGCTGAGAGCAGGAAGAAGATGCTTGATAAGATTGATCTTATGGATGCTCCAGATAGAGATATGCCTAAGATGAAGCTTACTCTTGAGACAGATAGAATTAGTGGTAAGGATGTCTTGGATTTTTCCCATGTTACCAAGTCATATGATGGCAAGAATATTTTTTCAGATTTATCCTTTGAGGTTCATAAGGGGGATAGGATTGCCATCTTAGGTGATAATGGTACTGGTAAGACTACTATTCTTAAGTGTATTAATAGCCTTACAGATTTCGAATCAGGTGAGATTAGATTTGGAGCTAATGTAACAGTAGGTTACTATGACCAGGAGCAGCAGGGGCTTACTGAATCCAATACTATTTTTAGCGAGTTACATGATGCATATCCTTATTTGACAGAGACTCAGGTGCGTAATACGCTTGCCGCTTTTATGTTTACCGAGGATGATGTATTTAAGCGCATCAGCGATCTCTCAGGAGGAGAAAGGGGACGAGTATCCTTGGCTAAGCTTATGCTTTCTAAGTCTAATTTCTTAATTTTAGATGAGCCAACTAATCATTTAGATATGGATTCTAAGGAGATGCTTGAAGAATCATTGAATGATTATGATGGTACTCTTTTATATGTAAGTCATGATAGATACTTTGTTAACAGGACGGCTAATGTAATATTAGAGCTATCTGATGGTAGACTCACTAAGTATCTTGGTAATTATGATGATTATATTGCTAAGAAAGAACAGCTGGCTAGCGCTATAGATAGCGATGCTACTTATGTTGATAGTAAAAGTGATTCGGCTGCCAAGTTAGACTATAAGGAACAGAAGAGAATTGAGGCTGAGAAAAGAAAGCTTCAGAATCAGATTTCTAAAATTGAAGAAGAAATAGAGAGTCTAGAGAATGAGAAGTCTATCATTGAGGAAGAGTTTGTTAAGCCAGAGAATATGACTAATTCGGCTAAGCTTAATGAATTAACTGCTAAACAGCAGACTATTGATAGTAGACTAGAAGAGTTATACGCAAAGTGGGAAGAATTAAGTCTGATTTAATTGGGTTATTATAATTGTTAAAATCTTGACATAGTTTTTTGCTACTTTTATAATTGAATTGAAATGAAATTGTAATTTGTAATTTAGGAGGTATTTGGTTTGGATAAACAGATTTCACAAGCAGTCATCAGAAGACTTCCTAGGTACTACAGATATTTGGGCGAACTTTTGGACGATGGTGTAGAGCGTATCTCATCAAACGACTTAAGCAAACGAATGCATGTTACCGCTTCGCAAATCAGGCAGGATCTTAATAACTTTGGTGGTTTCGGTCAGCAGGGTTACGGTTATAATGTTGCCTATTTGCACGAGGAAATTGGAAATATTTTAGGTGTTAATGATACACACAATGTTATAGTTATTGGTGCAGGTAATTTAGGCCAGGCTATTGCAGGTTATGTTAAGTTCGAGCGTGTTGGCTTTAAGATAATAGGTCTATTTGATGTCAACCCTGAGCTTAAGGGTAAGATGGTTAGAGACTTACCAGTTCAGATGTTAGATGAACTACCTGATTTTGTTAAAAATAACGACGTAGAAATTGCTGCGTTGACACTTCCAAAGCAGAATGCTAAGTCTACAGCACTTAAGCTGGTATCACTTGGTGTTCATGCTATTTGGAATTTTGCACATGTTGATTTAGATGATATTCCTGATGTAGTTATAGAGAATGTTCATCTGTCAGACAGTTTAATGCAGCTTTCTTATAATATTACTCAGCATAAAAAGTAGGTGAGTTCATGGCAGAGAAGGATTTTTCTACAGCGATTAAATCAATTAAAGTTCCTATGCTTATCTTAGATCAGAAATGGCACAGACTTTTCGCCCTAGGTGGTAAGCCGGATGAAGTTAAGGATTTAGAGGCCAAAGAAAATGATCTCATTAGAAGAGAGGCAGAGCTTAAGCAGGAATTAAAGGACTTAAAGAAGGTTAAAGAGAACCTCATGGCCTCGGTTATGTCTAATATGGAAGGCACTTCGGATATAGTTTCTAAGAAGTTAGATGATGATAAGCGTCTACTGGAGGAGTGTAATGAGCGTATTGAAGCCAATGAGGATGAGCTCAAGGACATCCCTTCTCAAGTTGATGAGACTAATCGTATGCTAATGATTGCCACCATGGGATTCTGCTATGGCAAGCTTAGAACCAATTCTACTGAAGCAGAAGAAATAACTAATTGGATTAAGGATATTAGAGTCCAGCTTAAGAAAAATGTCATTCGCAAGCATAATAGAGAGATTAACAATAAGGAAATATACTCTTACATGCATGATGTTTTTGGCATGGAGGTCCTTAATTTGTTCGATATGCAAAATGGCGACTTCTATATTGGAATTGCTGATGACAAAGCTAATGATAAGGAAAAATCCGAGGAGAGCAAGACGGACCTTTCTAATGTTGAGCTTGAGGATGTGGACTTAGATGCAGTAGCTAAGGAGACAATCGAAGATAAGACTGTGGAAACAGAGGAGACTGATGATTCAACCAAGCCTTCTGAAGATTAAATAATTCACGGTTTTTTTAAAGACTAGACACCATAATGTTTAGTCTTTTTTCTATATGTATGGTATCATTGTATATACATAAGTTAACTTTTTAATTGAAAGGAGTAGTTATGGAAGACGGGTCGAATCCCTATTTAATGATTATATTTATTGTTTTGGCGATAGTTGAGTTTATCGTCATTCTAGTTATGTATAAGCGCTCTAAGCAGGAGAATATCACCGAAGAGGATGTTATATCTCTAGTTAATGAGGGTCATGAGGATGGTAATATCCTGGCATCAGAAGCTGTCATGATTCAGAATATCTTTGACTTCTCTGATACTGATGCTAAAGATATTATGACCCATCGTAAGAACATAGTTGCAATTAACGGTGAGCTTACGATTAAAGAAGCAATAGATTTTATTAATGATAATAATATGAGTAGATATCCTGTGTATATCGAGGATTTAGATAATATCATAGGTATTTTGCATATTAAGGACATTCTGACCTATTACGACAAGCATATAGACGATATGAAGGTTAAAGATTTGCATGATTTACTTTCAGTTGCGGAGTTCGTTCCTGAGACACATGGTATCAATACCTTGTTTGCTAAGATGCAATCTAAGAAGCGTCATATGGTAATTGTTGTAGATGAATATGGACAAGTATCAGGACTTTTATCTCTTGAGGACATATTGGAAGAGATAGTTGGTAATATCGAGGATGAGCATGATGAAGCAGAGAGCTCCATTGAGGTTAAGACTGAAGATTCATATGTTATGGATGGCAGTACAGACTTAGAGGAAGTGGAGGATATTCTTGGAGTTAAGCTATCTGAGGATTATGAGACATTAAATGGTTATCTTATATCTTTGAATGGTAAGATTCCAGAGGATGGTAAGTCTTTTACTTTAGAGGATGACAATTGCATTTTCTACGTCAAGAATGTGTCGGATAAGGTCATTGATAGCGTGTATGTTCGTCGCAAAAGGCACGTTGAATAACGGCCGTCGATTTGATATAATTTTTTGAGATTTAGAATAGAAAAGAGGTATTTTAATTTATGTCAGGACATTCAAAATTCGCAAATATTAAGCACAAGAAAGAAAAGAATGATGCTGCAAAAGGAAAGATTTTTACAATAATTGGTCGTGAGATCGCAGTAGCTGTTAAGGAAGGCGGCCCAGACCCTAATAATAACTCTAAGTTACGTGATGTTATTGCTAAGGCTAAGGCTAACAATGTTCCTAATGCCACTATTGAGAATGGTATTAAGAAGGCTGCTGGTGATCAGAATTCAGTTAATTATGAGCAGGTTACATATGAAGGATATGGTCCTAATGGAACTGCTATCATCGTAGACTGTTTAACAGATAATCGTAATCGTACAGCTGCTAATGTACGTTCTGCCTTTACTAAGGGTGGCGGTAGCATTGGCACTCCTGGTTGCGTATCTTTTATGTTTGATAATAAGGGTCAGATTATTATTTCTAAGGAAGACTGCTCTATGGAAGCTGATGATCTTATGATGATAGCTTTAGATGCAGGTGCTGAGGATTTCTCTGAGGAAGAGGATTGTTTCGAAGTATATACAGCTCCTGAGGATTTCTCAGCAGTTAGAGAGGCACTTGAGGCTGAGAATATCCCTATGGCTGATGCTGAGGTTACTATGATTCCACAGACATATGTCGAGTTAACTGATGAGCAGGATTTATATAAGATTAATAAGATCCTTGATTTATTAGATGACGATGATGATGTTCAGAACGTATACCATAACTGGGAAGAATAATTAAGGGGTCATACTATAATATATATGAGGGGTTATTACAATGAACAAGATACTTTTTGCTGCAAGTGAATGCGTACCTTTCGTTAAGACTGGCGGTTTGGCTGATGTTTGTGGTGCTTTACCTAAGGAGTTTTCTAAGGAATATTTTGATGTAAGGGTTGTTTTGCCATATTACACATTTATTCCTGAGAAATACAAGAAGGACTTTAAGTTCCTAACAAGCTTCCAGATGAACATGGGACCATTAGTTGGCACTAAGTATGTTGGCGTCTTTGAATATGAGTTAGATGGTGTTACTTTTTACTTTATAGACAATCACGATTATTTCGATTGTTTTTATCCTTATTCTGAGGATAGATGGGATCTTGAGAAGTTTATATTCTTCGACAAGGCAGTGTTATCTATGCTTCCACTTATAGGTTTTCAGCCTGATCTCATCCATTGTCATGATTGGCAGGCAGGATTTATACCCGTTTATCTTAAGAATGATTTCCAGGGGGATCAGTTCTTCTGGGGCATGAAGTCAGTTATGACTATTCACAATCTTAAGTTTCAGGGTATGTGGGATACTAAGACAGTGGCTGGTATCTCAGGCTTATCTATGAATCTATTCACACCAGACAAGCTCGAGTATAAGAAGTGCGGCAATATGCTTAAGGGTGGCTTAGTATACGCTGATTATATTACTACAGTTAGTGCTAAGTATTGTGATGAGATACAGATGCCTTACTATGGTGAGGGACTAGACGGATTACTTCGCTCTAGACATTATGATATGCAGGGTATTGTTAATGGAATCGATAATGAACTATACGATCCAGCTACAGATCCTAAGTTATACAAGAATTTTGATATATCTAATTTCCGCAAGAATAAGAAGGTTAATAAATCTAAGCTTCAGGCTGAGTTAGGCCTTGAGGTAGATCCTAAGAAGTACATGATTGGTCTTATTTCTAGACTCACAGATCAAAAGGGACTAGATCTAATTAATTATTGTATAGAGGGTATAGTTGATGACTTTACCCAACTGGTGGTTATCGGTACTGGTGAGTCCAAGTATGAGAATATGTTTAGGCATTATGCTTGGAAGTATCCAGAAAAGATTTCTGCTAATATATGCTATGACGATGGTCTAGCACATAAGCTATATGGTGCGGCAGATGCATTTCTTATGCCATCTAGATTCGAACCATGTGGCTTAACTCAATTGATTTCATTCAGATATGGAACAGTGCCAATTGTCAGAGAGACTGGCGGGTTATCTGACACAGTAGAGGCATATAACGAATATACTAAGACTGGGGACGGTTTCTCATTTGCCAATTATAATGGTGATGAGCTTCTTAACACAGTCAACTATAGCAAGTTCATATACTTCGAGAAGAAGGCACAATGGAATAAAATGGTTGAGCGTGGAATGAGCAAGAACTATTCTTGGTCAGTCCAGAAAGAAAAATATGAGAATATTTATAACTATTTAATTGGTTAATAAATAGAAATTTACAAAAGAGAATAGCTTGACTATTCTCTTTTGAATGTAAGAGGTTATATATTTGGCAACAAAAGGGACGAATAATTCTAAGAGAAAATCAAATAATTCCCGCAATAATTCTACTAAAAAGAGCAACACTAAAAAGGCAGCTTCCAAGAAGACTATGGAAGTAGAATTTGAGGACCCATTTTTTGAAGATTCTTCAAAGGAAATCATCCTTTGGGGCTCTTTAGTGCTGTGTATTTTACTTTGCATTAGCAATTTTGGATTCGGTGGTGTAGTGGGTAATGCCGTGGCTGACTTCCTTTTTGGAGTATTTGGCATTATTCAGTTTGTACTTCCATTCATGATTGCTTTCTTTGCTTTTTTCATTATTTCTAATTATGGTAACAAGGTTGCAGTAGCTAAGGTAGTTGCTGGTTCAGTACTGCTAATTTTTATTAGCGTATTTTTCGAGCTAATTTTGCATGGACAGGATGTGTTGGGACCTGTGGATGCATTTAATTTTGCTAAGACCAATCATAATGGAGGTGGCTTCTTAGGAGGAGCCATTGTTTTTGGTATCTATGATAGTTTTGATTTGTTAGGAGCTTATCTGATAGATATTATTGTTATGATTGTTTGTATAATAATTATAATTGAGAGATTTGCTTTTGATAGAGTTCAGCAATCTTCTAGATATCATGCTGATAGAGCTGCGGCTAAGAGGCGTGCCAGAAGAGAGCGTCAGCTCATGGAGCGTGAGGCTAATCAGACTAGATTTAATAGTGATAGACAGGCTATTATTGATAAGATTAACGAAGAGAAGGCTCTTGAGATGGAGGAGATGAGTCAACATTCTGGTCGTCGCAGTAACAGGAAGCATACTGGTGTCACCAGTAATACTACTCTTATCCATGATTATGCAGAGGCGACAGTTGCCAATGATGATGTTAATGAGATTAAGTTCAATATGACAGAGGGTGATAGTGATGTAGAGGTTACTAATACCACCCGTCATAGATTGCGCTCAGGAGAGAAGAGATCCAAGAGTACTCATGCATTTTCTCCAGTGGAGGAGCAGTCTCATGTAAGTGCACCTGTTGATGTGCCTCCTGTAGTAGAACAGACAGTTACTCCAGTGATCAATACACCTGTGGCTAAGCAAACAGAGCCTGTATTTAATACACCTTCATCATCTGCTGCAGATCTTATGGCTTCATCTGGTGCTGTTACCGAAGCCGAGACTGTTACCAGGAAGGCTAAGCCATCTGCTTCTACAGCAGATGAGATTCAAAGCTCCTCAGATTCCCTTAGAGCTTCGATTGAATCAGACAAGAAGAAGCCTAAGAAACCATACAAGTTCCCACCTCTTAGTCTACTTAATGATGTCAAGAAGTCAGGTGGAGATTCTAAGGAATATTTACAGGAGATGGCTGGCAAGCTTCAGAGGACACTGGGCAACTTCGGTGTATCTGCTAATGTTACCGAGGTTACACTAGGACCTTCTGTAACACGTTATGAATTGGAGATAGCTGAGGGTACCAGAGTATCTAGAGTTGTTAATCTATCTGACGATATTAAGCTTAATATGGCTGTTACTGATGTACGTATTGAGGCACCTATCCCTGGCAAGTCAGCTATAGGTATCGAGGTTCCTAATAAAGAGAAATCTATGGTTGGTTTTAAGGAGCTGGTTTCATCTAAGGAATTCAAGAACGCTAAGTCCAAGATATCATTCTGTGTTGGAAAGGATATCTCTGGAAGTGTTATAGTTGGCAATATTGAGAAGATGCCTCATCTTCTTATTGCTGGCGCGACAGGTTCAGGTAAGTCTGTTTGTATCAATACAATTATTATGAGTATCCTTTATCATGCGTCTCCTGAAGAGGTCAAGATGATAATGGTTGACCCTAAGATGGTTGAGCTTTCTGTTTATAATGGTATACCTCATCTACTTTTACCTGTTATTACCGATGCTAAGAAGGCAGCAGGTGCTCTACATTGGGCTGTAAAAGAGATGACGGATAGATATGAATTGCTTGCTGCTGCAGGAGTTCGTAATATCGAAGGGTTCAACGAGAAGGTTGAATCCAATGCGCTTCCTGAGGAGATTGCTGAGGATAAGCGAGTTAGGATGTCACAGCTCGTTATTATTCTTGATGAGGTGGCTGACCTTATGATGGTTGCTGCTGCTGATGTAGAGGATTCTATAGTACGACTTGCTCAGCTTGCACGTGCTGCAGGTATTCATTTGATTATTGCTACTCAGAAGCCTACAGTCAATGTTATTACAGGACTTATCAAGGCCAATGTGCCTTCAAGAATTGCCTTTTCAGTTTCTTCTAGTAATGATTCTCGAGTAATTCTTGATATGAATGGTGCTGAGGACTTACTTGGAAACGGTGATATGTTATATGCTCCACAGAACCTCTCTAAGCCTATTAGAGTACAGGGAGCTTTTGTTAGTGATGATGAGGTCAGCGCTGTTGTAGAGTTCCTTAAGAACAACAATGAAGCTGGCGAATATAATTCAGATATAGAGACTCAAATTCAAAACTCTGAGACAGGGGCTAATTCAGTTTCAATCTCTGGTGAACCAGACAATTCCAGAGATCAGCTGTTTAATGAAGCCGGACGTCTTGTTATAGAAAACCAAAAGGGTTCCATTGGCTATTTACAAAGGAACTTTAGGATTGGCTTTAATAGGGCTGCGCGTATTATGGATCAGCTTGCTGAAGCTGGGGTAGTAGGCCCAGAAATGGGTACTAAGCCTCGCGAGATACGCATGTCTATATCAGAGTTTGAAGAACTAATAAATGCAAATTAAAAGGGAGTCATGTAAATGAAGTCAGACATTCAAATCGCACAAGAAGCACAAATGGTTAATATCAAGGAGGTAGCAGCTAAGCTTGATATTAAAGAGGATGATTTAGAGTTCTATGGCAAATATAAGGCTAAATTATCCGATGAACTGTTATCTAGTATTTCAGGTTCTAAAGATGGCAAGTTAGTGCTTGTAACTGCAATTAACCCAACTCCTGCTGGTGAAGGTAAGACAACAACTTCTGTTGGATTAGGACAAGCAATGGGTGTACTTGGTAAAAAGGCTTGTCTTGCCTTGAGAGAACCTTCTTTAGGTCCATGTTTTGGTATTAAGGGAGGTGCTGCTGGTGGCGGATATGCCCAGGTAGTCCCTATGGAAGATTTAAATCTTCACTTTACTGGTGATTTTCACGCTATTACATCTGCAAATAATCTACTTGCAGCTATGCTTGATAATCATATTCAGCAGGGCAATGTATTAGGTATTGACCCACGACAGATTGTGTGGAAGAGATGTCTTGACATGAATGACAGGGCTCTTAGAAATATCGTTGTTGGCCTAGGAGCTAAGGCTGATGGAATGGTTAGAGAGGATCATTTCGTTATTACAGTAGCTTCTGAGATTATGGCTATTCTCTGCCTTGCAGATGACATGAAGGATCTTAAGGAGAGATTAGGCCGCATTATAGTCGCTTATACATTTGATGGCAATCCAGTAACTGCTAATGATTTACAGGCTACTGGAGCTATGGCTGCACTTCTTAAGGATGCCCTTAAGCCTAATAT
Organism: Pseudobutyrivibrio sp.; assembly: GCA_024691465.1. Next base: position 12,814 of record JAILNO010000129.1, read on the forward strand.
TATTCAGACTCTTGAGCATACACCAGCAATTGTTCATGGTGGACCTTTTGCCAATATTGCTCATGGATGTAATTCAGTTAGAGCTACAAAGGCTTCTATGAAGCTTGCTGATATTACCATTACAGAGGCTGGTTTCGGTGCTGATTTAGGTGCTGAGAAGTTCTTTGATATTAAGTGTCGTATGGCTGGATTGAAGCCAGATGCTGTTGTACTTGTAGCTACTATTAGAGCCCTTAAGTACAATGGAGGAGTTCCTAAGACAGACCTTACTGCTGAGAATCTCGATGCTCTTAAGAAGGGTATTTGCAATTTAGAGAAGCATATTGAGAACCTTCAGAAGTACAATGTACCTGTAGTAGTTACACTCAATTCGTTCATTACTGATTCTGACGCTGAAACACAGTTCGTCAAAGATTTCTGTGAGGCTAAGGGATGTGAGTTCGCCCTTTCTGAAGTATGGGAAAAGGGTGGTCAAGGTGGCGTTGAGCTTGCTAAGAAGGTACTTTATGTACTTGATAACAAGAAGAGCGATTTCAAGCCATTATATGAGGATAATCTATCTCTTAAGGATAAGATTAAGAAAGTGGCTACAGAGATATATGGAGCTAGTGATGTGGCTTATTCAGCTGCAGCTGAAAGAGAGCTTAAGCGTATAGAGGATCTTGGCATGGGCGATTTCCCGGTTTGTATGGCTAAGACTCAGTATTCTCTTTCCGATGATGCTAAGAAGCTTGGTAGACCAGAGGGATTCACTCTCAATGTTAGAGAAGTATATGCTTCTGCTGGTGCAGGATTCGTAGTTGCTGTTACAGGAAGCATTATGACTATGCCAGGTCTTCCTAAGCAGCCTGCAGCTAATAATATAGATGTCACTGATGATGGAGTGATTACAGGATTATTCTAAGATGATATGTAAGAAATGTGGTGCTGAAATAGAAAATGGACTTATGTACTGCCCAAAATGTGGGGAGTCTATTCAGCTTGTGCCTGATTACAACGTATTAGAAGAGGAACTTCTATCTAGAGTTGTTGAGGACAAGAAGAAGTCTAAGGATGACAAGTTCGCCACAGGCGTATATCAGAACAGTACTGCTACACAGCCTATTGTAGACAAGCCTGTTGATAGAGCACAGCCTAAGAAGGAGAATCAAGTCTTCACTAAGAAGATTAAGATTATTCTTTTTAGTGCGTGTATTGTCATTGCTATAATAGGTGTGTTTTTGATTATTCCATATATGGGCACTCATACATATAACAATGTGATGGATATGGCAGTTGAGGCTGAGGATAATCAGCAATACGCCAAGGCACTTGGATATTATGAGGAAGCCTATGGAATGGATAATTCGTCATTTGAAGCTGTATACGGCTTAGGTCGTATGTACTTCAATGTTAAGGATTATAATAGCGCCATATCTATGCTCAAGATTGCCCTTGAGAGTGATCCTACTAATAAGAAAATATATACGTATTTGATTGATTCTTATGATGCACTGAATGATATTGATTCTATTATAGAATTGGGACAGAATGCACCTACAGATGAGATTAAAGAGCTATTTGCATCGTATATTTTACAGCCGCCTGAATTCAATATCCCTGGAGGAGAGTATAGTGAGGATCAATTAATACAGCTTACTTGTGAGGGCGATAATAAGATTGTATACACTACTAATGGCAAGAATCCTACTATTTCCGGCAAGCTATACTCTAAGCCTATCACAATCAAGGAGGGTACTACAGTTATTAAAGCTGCTACTCAGAATTCCGCCGGTGAATACTCTGATGTAGTCACTATGGAATATAAGATAGTCTACGCTGAGCTAGGGCTTCCTGTTGTTTCTCCTGAAGATGGTGTATATAGTGAGCTAGTTTCTATTTCTGTGGAAGTGCCAGATGGATGCGAAGCATATTATACATGGGATGGTACAGACCCTTCGGTTTCAGGTACTCTTTATACAGGTCCATTTACCATGCTAGAAGGGGCTAGTGTACTGTCTGTTGTCCTTGTAGATGAGGAGGGTAATGTGGGTCCGATATACAGAGGAGATTATGTATATCAGCCTTAATTATTGCGGATGGATTTAACAGTTTTTTCACATTTAATACTCTAATTAAACATACTTAATTAGTATTATTACATCATCTCATTAAGAGATACATTTTTCATAACATTATTCTCCCTTTAAAAGACACGTCACCGCAGGCGTGTCTTTTAGTGTATTCAATGTTGTTTAAATTCCACAAATAGTCTAAAATATATCTCATGAATGTTAAAATTCTATGCGTTGGTAAAATTAAAGAAAAGTTCTATAGAGATGCGGTTTTAGAGTATTCTAAGCGTCTATCTAAATACTGTTCTTTAGACATAATCGAGGTTTCTGACGAGAAGACTACAGAGAATTCTTCCGAGACAGAGATTTCCATTATTAAAGATAAAGAAGGCGAGAGAATTTTAAAGCATATTAAAGAAAAGGACTACGTTATTGCACTGGCTATTCTTGGAAAGCAACAAGATTCTGTTGCTTTTTCTCAGTTTATTGAGAACTTGGGCCTCACAGGGCAGAGTAATATCTGCTTTGTAATTGGCGGTTCCTTAGGCTTATCTGATCAGGTATTAAAACGGAGCAATTACCAGATATCTTTTTCTAAGATGACTTTTCCGCATCAATTAATGCGCGTAATACTACTAGAACAGATTTACCGAGCAATGCGCATTATGAATAATGAGCCTTATCACAAGTAGGCAAATATTTAGTAAGGGGTTTATCTACTATGAGAATGTACGATTTAATCGAAAAGAAAAAGCTTGGAGAGGAGCTATCCACAGAGGAGATTTATCACATTGTGAATGGATACACTGATGGAAGTATCCCTGATTATCAGATTTCTGCTCTTCTTATGGCTATTTATTTTAAAGGAATGAATGTTAGAGAGCGCTATGATCTTACTATGGCTATGCGCGATTCTGGAGATATTCTGGATCTTTCTTCTATAGATGGTGTCAAGATTGATAAGCACTCTACAGGAGGAGTAGGCGACAAGGTTACACTTGTACTTGGCCCTATTATTGCATCTATTGGTGTGCCTGTAGCTAAGATGAGTGGTCGTGGCTTGGGGCATACTGGTGGTACTATTGATAAGCTTGAAGCTTTTCCTGGTTTCAATGGAGCGCTTTCTGAGGATGAGTTTATTAAACAGGTTAATGATATTAAGATTGCTGTCACAGGACAGTCTAAGAATCTCGCGCCTGCGGATAAGAAGCTCTATGCTCTTAGAGATGTAACAGCTACTGTTGATGAGATTTCTCTTATTACAGGTTCTATTATGTCTAAGAAGCTTGCTGCAGGAACAGATGCCATCGTTCTCGATGTTACTGTAGGCGACGGAGCCTTCATGAAGAATAAGGAATCTGCTCTTGAACTTGCTAAGTCTATGGTTGATATAGGCAAGAGAGCCGACAAGAAAATTGCTGCAGTTCTTACTAATATGGATGAGCCTCTTGGCTACGCTGTAGGTAATAATCTAGAGGTTATTGAAGCTATCAATGCTCTTAAGGGACAGGGACCTGAGGATCTCATGGAGGTTGTATATGAGCTTGGTTCTCAGATGATTGTTTTCTCAGGTATCGAGACTGACAAAGCTAAAGCTAAAGCTCTTATGGCTGAGGCTGTTTCAGATGGCGCAGCTCTTAATAAGTTTATTGAATTCATTAATGCTCAAGGGGGAGATGCTAGTTATGCATCTAATCCTGATTTATTTACACCAGCTAAGTACATTATTCCAGTTGAGGCTACTAGCGACGGATTTATTCATGCACTTAAGGCTGAGACTTTCGGCCTGGCATCTATGTCACTTGGCGGTGGCCGCGAGACGTTTGATGATGTCATTGATATGTCAGTTGGTATAGTCCTTTGCAAGAAGGTGGGCGATACTATTAAGAAGGGCGAGCCTATTTGTTATATTCATGCTAATGACGAGGCTAAGGCTGCTCGCGCAAAAGAGATGATTTACTCAGCTACTGAGATATCTCCTGAATCATGTGATCATATGAAGTTAATTATTGATATTGTTGAATAGAATGGATGATTATAAGTTAAGCATTAACATTCCCGCAGAACATATTAATAATATCTTTGGAATGCTTGATAGGAATATTAAAGCGATTGAAAAGGGAATGAATATTTCCTTTCTGCAAAGAGATGATGTGATTGTTGTTAGCGGTGAGAAGGAGCATGTGGAACACGGTATAATTGTGGTGGATGAGCTCCTTTCCCTTTCTAAAAAGGGTAATATTATTTCAATAGGGGATGTTAATTATATTATGTCAATCGAACAAGAAAAAATAGAAAATCACGATGTGTCTGAGGCTAGAGGCGAGATTATATGTCACACCACTACTGGTAAGCCTGTAGCTCCTAAGACACTTGGTCAGAAGAAATATGTGGATGCCATCACCGATAATATGATTGTTTTTGGTGTAGGTCCTGCAGGTACAGGTAAGACTTATCTTGCTATGGCTAAGGCTATTACAGCTTTTAAGAATGAAGAGGTTTCTCGTATCATTCTTACCAGACCTGCCATAGAAGCAGGAGAGAAGCTTGGATTCCTTCCAGGCGACTTACAGAGCAAGGTTGATCCTTATCTCAGGCCTTTATATGATGCACTTTATCAGATTATGGGTGCTGAGGCTTTTCAGCGCAATATGGAAAAGGGGCTTATAGAAGTTGCACCGTTAGCATATATGAGAGGTCGTACATTGGATAACGCCTTCATTATTCTAGATGAGGCGCAGAATACCACACCTGCTCAGATGAAGATGTTTCTTACTAGAATTGGCTTTGGCTCTAAGGCGGTTATTACTGGTGATAAGACTCAGAAAGATTTACCAACAGGTGTTAAATCTGGCTTAGATGATGCTATGTCAGTTCTCAAGAATATAGATGATATTAAGATATGCAATTTGGATTCTAAGGATGTTGTTAGACATCCATTAGTTCAGAAGATTGTTAATGCATACGAGATACACGATAAAAAATCCGAAGGAAAAGCAAAAAGGGCGAAATAATGAAATGGACAAATAGATTCTCTTCTATGAGAGTTGGTTACGGCATTGCCATACTTGTTATTTTTATTTTGGCTAACACACTTATGTGTTCACTGTCGTCTGTTTTAGTTGATAAATATACTTGCATTATTGCAATAGATATCTGCTTCATTTGTTTGTTTTTACTTTTAATCGTTAGAAGGAGATTAGAAGGGAGGTTGCCTGAAGATAATTATATTTCCTATGGCAAGATTGCTTTTGTTATTGCTCTAGAGTGGGCTATTGTTATTATATCTACTCAGCTGGCTCCAGATTTCTTCGCACCCCTTATAGTTCTTCCGATTATTGCAAGTGCAGTTATGGATGATAGTCTATCTGCTTCTCTTAGCATGTATCTAGTTATAATGGCTTCCATTTGTTTGGATTACAGTAATTATGTGGTCATTTGCTATGTAACTATGGTAGCTTTTGGGCTTATCCTTTCTTCTTTCCTAAAGAAAGGAGAGACCATTCAGAAATTATATGCGCTGATTTGTTTGTTTGCAGTTACTACTTTAGTTTCTATTGTTTTTTACTATTTCAATTATATAGAGCTTAATCTATTAGTGCTTTTCTATGGCTTGATGGACGGCGTAATAGCCTGCGGGATAGCGGCTGTTTTATTTCCGCTTCTTAACAAGTATGTATACAGGACTAAAGCTATCATATATGAAGATTTCTTAGATCCTGATTATGTACTATATAACGAGATTAGGAAGTTCTCAACCATTGAGTATCAGCATGCACTTAGATTGTCCAGACTATCTAGGAAGTGCGCAAGTGCAATTAATGCGAATGCCGATTTAGCAGCCATGGCAGGCTTTTATTATCGCTTAGGTAAGATTGAGGGCGAGCCTATGATTGATAATGCTATTAAGATAGCGAATAATCATTGCTTTCCTTTTGATGCTGTACAGATACTTGCAGAGTATGGTGGTATAGTTCTTTTACCTAGCACTAAGGAATCTGCTATTGTTCATATGGTAGATTCTGTTGTTACTAAAGTAGAGCTATTTGATTCAGACTCCATGAGTAGTTCTTGGAATCAGAATATGGTTATATATCAGACCATCAATGAATTATCTCAGAAGGGATTTTATGACAATTCTGGCCTGACCATGAATCAATTCTTAATAATTAGAGAAATTCTTGCAAACGAGGACATTTTAGCATGACAATTTTTATTGAAAGTGAAACTGAGACAGATTTCGATTTTGACTATGAACAAGTGGCTAAGGATGTAGTAAATACAGCCATAGACTATATGGAATTCCCATTCGAGGCTGAGGTTAGTATTACGCTCACTGATGATGAGGGAATTCAGGTAATTAACAAGGAGTTTAGAAACATAGACTCCCCTACAGATGTCTTGTCATTCCCTATGATTGAGTATTCTACAGCTGGTGATTTCAGTCATATTGAAGAGGATGATGATTTATTTAACCCTGAGACAGGAGAAGTAATTCTTGGAGATGTAGTTCTTAATATTCCTCGTATTTACAAGCAATCTGAGGAATACGGACATTCAGTACTTCGAGAGTACGCTTTTCTTATAGCCCATAGTATGTTACATTTATTTGGGTTTGATCATATGACAGAGGCGGATGCTACTGTCATGGAAGATAAACAAAAAGAGATACTTAATATACTTAATATCTCTAGAGATTAATGAAAAGGAGACACTAATCTATGAAAAAACAATTGGTAGCCTCAATGCTTGCACTTACCATGTGTGCATCGTTGA
>JAILNO010000132.1 GCA_024691465.1 Pseudobutyrivibrio sp.
TGCATGTAAAAAGGCAAATTGCAGTTTCATAGATCAGATGGAAGATGGCATTGATACCATAGTAGGTGAAAACGGAAACAAACTATCTGGTGGAGAAAGACAACGTATATCTGTTGCTCGCGCAATTCTAAGAAAAAGTAAAATAATTCTTTTAGATGAGGCAACTTCCTCACTTGATATTGAAAATGAATTACTCGTTAAAAAAGCGGTGTTAAATTTGCTTACATTAGGAAAGACTGTCATTATGATTGCTCATACCCTGCCTATTATTCAATCTGCTGATCAGATTCTAGTTGTGGATGATGGAAGAATAGTTGAGTGTGGTAATCATGCAAGGTTACTTGAGCAGAATGGTAAATATGCTTCTATGTGGCAAGCTTCCTTGCAGGTGAAATAATTCGATGTAGACGAATAAAAATCCGAATTAGACGAATATACAGTATGAAGATTGTTAATAGATAATAAAAATGATATAAGTTAGTTCGGACTAACTAGATGAACTATATTAGAAAGGTTGGGAATAATAATGAACAATGATCAAAAGAAACTAAATACTAAGGATTTAATAGTAACAGGTATATTTGCTGTACTTTTACTATTTGCAGCAATGTTAACTGGTGGACCATTTGCAGCGGTACCTACCTTAACATTCTACTTCCCAATTGGTGCAGCAGTTCTTGCGGGACCTATTTTTATGTTATTTATAGCTAAAGTTCCAAAGCAAGGAGCATTGATAATTGTTGGAGCGGTGGAATGTCTATTGGGAACTATTACAGGAATGCATTGGGGAATGAATTTTGGTATATTGATTTGCTGTATTATAGCGTCATTTATTGCAGGCGGTGATAAGTTTGAGAATCCTAAGTTAAATCTTATTGCATACCTTGTATGTTGCATTGGACCTATGGGAACATATTTTGTTTACTTCTTTAACAGAGAAGCATGGGTTTCTTTTATGCTGAAGAAGGGAACGGAGCAGGAGTATATCGACATAATGAGTGAGACTTCATCTCCTTCAATGATGATAATAATGATATTAGGAACTTTTATAGTAGGAACATTAAGTGGTTTGTTGGGACTTAGACTTATGCGTAAACAATTTAAAAAAGCTGGTATAGCTGCATGATGAAAATTGATCCTAGAACCAAAATAATACTAATACTAATTACAGTAATTTTCAGCATAATTGTACCTACGGGAATTGCTACATGTATATGGATTGCTATGATTACAGTATTAGGCATAGCACTAGGCAGAATCAAGAAGACCATTAGAGCCGCAATCTTTTTTGTGGCTCTTTGGCTTGTTGGGGTATTTGTTCTTCCTGTGTTACAGGGAACAGCACATACTAGTATTATGGTGTGGCTAGGACTCATGTTCAAATGTTATCCTTCCTGCATGATTGCAGGTGTAGTAATTGGAACTACTCAAATAGGCGAGTTTATGGCAGCCATGTCTAAGTGGAGAGTTCCAAGTACATTGGTAATTCCTCTAGCAATCATGTTCAGATATTTTCCAACTCTAAAGGAGGATTGGGGACATATCTGTGATGCAATGATACTTAGAGGAATTAGTCTATCGCCGTTATGTTTTATTAGGAATCCATTAGTCGTAATAGATGCAATGTATTTACCGATTCTTGTAACTGCATCCAAGACAGCTGATGAATTAGCTGCATCAGCAATTACTAGAGGAATAGAAAATCCAAGCATACGAACAAGTAGACTTGATATTAGATTTACCCTAGCAGATATTGTAGTATTAGTTATTTTTGGCCTGACACTTACTGCGCTAATTGCATGGGAAGCTGGAGGTTGCGCATGAACATTGAACTTAAGGGAGTGAATTTTACATATCCCGACACGATAAAGGGGGCACTTACAAATATCAATCTTAAGATTGAACAGGGTGAGTTCGTGCTCCTTGTAGGCGAGTCTGGCTGCGGAAAAACTACCATAACAAGAGTCTTAAATGGACTAATCCCAAGCTTCTATATGGGGAATTTGGAGGGAGAAATCTATATAGGAGATAGAGATATTCGCGAGTTTAATAGTTATGAATTGGCCTCTATTGTAGGAAGTATTTTTCAAAATCCCAGGACCCAATTCTTTAATGTGGATACTGATAGTGAATTAGCATTTGGAATGGAAAATGCCTGCAAAAGCAGTAAGGAAATTAATTCTGTTATAGAGAAAGTTACTAGAGAACTTAAGATAAAAAGGCTTAGGGCAAGGAATATATTTGAACTGTCTGGGGGAGAAAAACAAAAAATTGCTTTTGCCAGTGTGTATGCTTCTGATCCCAATATTTATTTGATGGATGAGCCATCGGCTAATCTTGATACATCAGGTATTATAGAGTTGAAAAAATGCATGGAGAAGATAAAAGCCCAAGGCAAGACTGTGATTATTGCAGAACATAGATTATATTATCTTGCATCACTAGTTGATAGAGTAATCTATTTAAGGAATGGCCAGATAGAGAGAGAAATCAGTGGTGATGATTTCAGGTTAATGTCTACAGAGACTCTTAATAATATGGGCCTTAGATCAAATTCCTACGCAAGAGTCCATGCCCAAAATAATGTTAGATGTGGTTATGATAATGGCATAGATGGTCTTTGCCTGCAGGGAGTATCAGTGGATTTGGGTGGTAGGCGAGTCCTCAATAATATAAACAGGAAATTTAGCAGAGGTAGAATATGCTGCGTGGCTGGGGAGAATGGTGTTGGTAAAAGTACACTTCTTCGCACCCTTTGTGGCTTGGTTAGAAAAAATTCAGGGAATATTATGCTGGATGGGAAGGAACTATCTGCACGCGAACTTAGGAAAATGGCCTTTATGGTTATGCAGGATGTAAATTATCAGCTTTTTGCCGACTCAGTATTTAATGAGTGTATTCTGGGGGCTCCTAAAAAGATTTCGAATAATATAGAAGAGTTGCTAGATGAGATGGGATTGTTAGCATATAGAGACTGTCATCCTAACACTCTATCGGGAGGACAGAAGCAGAGGCTTGCTATAGTGGTAAGTATTATGATGAATAAGGATATACTCTTATTTGATGAACCTACCAGTGGGTTAGATTATAAGAATATGTTGACCTGCGTAACTTTTCTTAGAAAACTGAGTGATATGGGGAAGATAGTCATTGTGGTAACTCATGATGAGGAATTCATGAATTGTTGCTGCGATGAATTATACAGTCTTAATCCAAGCCCCCATCCAATTGATAATAAACTAAAACAAATCGACATTAAGACACCTATATAGTAGTATAATATACCTACTATGTAGGTGTTTTTATTTTTGTATTTATGAAATATGCGAGAAAGGAACTACCATGGAAAAAGATAGCGAATGCAGATTATGGGCCATTAAGGATCCTCTCTTAACAGAATATCATGATCATGAGTGGTGCCATATTTCCCATGATGACAGGTATATTTTTGAGATGCTTTGTCTGGAGGGCCAGAGTACGGGACTATCCTGGAGGACAATTATCAACAAGCGTCAGGCCTACAAGGATGCCTTCTTTAATTTCGATATAGATAAGTGTGCGACTCTAGATGATAGTTATCTATACAGTCTCCTAGACAATACAGAACTTATCAGGAATAAGAACAAAATCTTCAGTGTCCGTAAGAACGCAATTGCAGTTAGAAATATTATTGAGAAGTATGGAAGCTTGGATGCCTATGTTTGGTCCTACACAGATGGCAAGCAGATAGTGGGCAATTGGGTAACCACTGCAGATATGCCTACCGAGACAGATATTTCCCGCAGGATGAGTAAGGATTTTAAGAAGCAAGGCATGGCATTTGTAGGACCGGTTATTACGTATTCTTTTATGCAATCTATTGGAATGGTTAACGACCATCTCATAGATTGCAAGTATAGATAGACAGCGAGGAATTTGATGAAGAGCTATTATCATCTACCTGGATTATTTGAATTCTATGAGTTTTATAAGGAATTCCTAGCCCTATATTACAGTCATAGAGAGTATTTCTATGATTGGTGTGATATAGGGTCTATTTATGGCGCCCCAGCAGACTGTCTGTGGGGCGGTGGAAGAGTTGGATTTGGCGATGCCGATTCTAAGGATGTATTTGATCTTATGAACGAATATTGCATTTCACCCAGGCTTACCTTCAGCAATTCTCTTATCACTGAAGAGCATCTTAAGGATAAGAGATGCAATCGTATATGCGAATTATTTGTAAAAAGTTACGCTGAAACTGGGATTATCCTCCACTCGGATATACTATTAGACTATCTTCGCAAGACATATGATGGGTTCTACTATGTATCATCCACCACTAAGGTGCTGACAGACTTCAATCAATTGCAGTCGGAATTAGAGCGTGATGAATTCAGTTATGTCGTACCTGATTTCAGACTTAACAAATCACTTAATAAGCTTGATGAGTTGCCAAACAATCTTAAATCTAAAGTAGAATTCTTATGTAATGAATGTTGCTTCTTCGGCTGTAAGGATAGGAAGGCCTGTTATGAGAATGTCAGTCGCAAGAGCCTAGGGGAGGACTGTGATGATCATATATGTACATCTCCTAATGCAGCTGAGGGGTATCGGTTCTCACTTGCAATGAAGTCACCAGGGTTTATTAGTTTAGAAGATATTATTAATAATTACATGCCTTCAGGCTTCTCTAATTTCAAGATTGAGGGGAGGAGTCTTGGCAGCGCTATTCTACTTGAATTCATTTTGTATTATATGACTAAGCCTGAATACCAATTAAAAGTTAGAGAAGAGATATATCTAGATAGTACTTTAGATTTATTCTAAATATAGTTAGACATGTCTAACAACCAGTGGTATTATGTATTCAACATTATTAGGAGGAGTATATAATGAAACCAGATTACAAGAATTGGATGCCGCTTGGTATGGTCATGGGATGCGCTTTGGCATGTTGCTTGGCGTTTATTTTCGCAATCATATTTGGGTTTTCTACTATTTTGGGGATGATTATATTTATAGTATCCATATTACTCTTAGTTGTTACAATATGGATGTATATGATGTATAGAGCATTCTCGTATGATGGTAAGCGACAGATGTCCAGGCATATTGTCGAGGGAGTTGCAGAGTATATCACAATTCCAGATGGAGGCATTGGCCTTGATGTGGGATGTGGAAGTGGTGCCTTGACAATTGCTTGTGCCAAGAGAAATTCTAATGCCAAAATGATTGGAGTTGATAGGTGGGGGAAGGAATACGCTTCTTTTTCTAAAGAATTATGCGAAAACAATTCTTATGCAGAGGGAGTTAAGAACACATCATTTCAACGAGGTGATGCGGTTAAACTTGAATTCCCTGATGAACATTTTGATGCTGTCACCAGTAACTATGTGTATCATAACATTCCTAGTAGGGATAGACAGGCTATTCTTCTTGAGACTTTGCGAACACTTAAAAAAGGCGGTACTTTTGCTATACATGACATAATGTCCAGAAGCAGATATGGAGATATGAATTTCTTTGTTAATAAGCTAAAGGATATGGGATATGACCACGTAGAAATAATAGACACAACAAATGGCAAATTTATGTCAAAGTGGGAGTCTATTTGGATGGAATTATCCGGATCCAAAATACTTGTTGGACGTAAATAAATACATTTAAACTATAATGAATCCTCTTTAAACTAGTGCTATAATATGGCTATTACGGTTTATGGAGGATTTTTTGTTGTGAATCATGAGAAGAGAGGCTCTTTTTCAGGTAAGATTGGATTCGTTTTATCTGCTGCAGGAGCATCAGTAGGATTAGGTAATATATGGAGATTCCCTTATTTATGTGCCAGACATGGCGGGGGAATCTTTCTGATTGTTTATATACTTTTAGCACTTACATTCGGATATACCATGATTATAGCTGAGACAGCTATTGGTCGTTCTACCAAGAAGAGCCCTGTAGGAGCTTTTAATAGCATTAGTAATAACAAGATTATGGGATTAGGTGGTTGGATTAATGCCATCATTCCTATATTGATAGTTCCATATTATTCAGTCATAGGTGGATGGGTGTGCAAGTATTTATTCGAGTATATTCGCTCAGATGCCGTATCCATTGCATCAGACAGCTTCTTTGGAGATTTTATTTCTAATGGTGTGGATGCAGAGCTGTGGTTTATCGTATTTGCGATATTAGTATTATTGGTTATTTTTATGGGCGTTGAGAATGGAATAGAGCGCCTATCTAAGATGGTTATGCCAGTACTAGTGGTACTCGCCATTATCATAAGCATCTATTCCATCACCAGACCTGGTGCATTAGCTGGAGTTAAGTATCTATTTGTTCCTGAGTTTGAGAACTTCTCAATTATGACTGTAGTTACAGCCATGGGTCAGATGTTCTATTCTCTTTCGATTGCCATGGGTATTCTTATTACATTTGGTTCCTATGTCAAGAAGGAAGTTAGTATTGAGGAATCCACTAAGCAGGTGGAGATATTTGACACAGCCATTGCTATACTTGCTAGCCTTATGATTATTCCAGCTGTGTTTGCTTTCTCCAATGGAGATGAGAGCATGCTTAAGTCTGGACCATCACTTATGTTCATTACTATGCCTAAGATATTCGCCAGCATGGGATTCGGTAAGCTCATTGGTATATTGTTTTTTGCATTAGTACTTTTTGCAGCAGTTACCAGTGCGATTGCACTTACGGAGAGTGCAGTGTCTACTTTCTCAGATGAGTTCAAGTGGAGCCGCAGGAGAGGCACTGTTATTATGGCTATCATCATGGTAGTCCTCGGTAGCCTTTCATCCTTAGGTAATGGTCCACTTGCTAATGTTAGAATTATCGGCATGCAGTTTTTGGATTTCTTTGATTTCCTTACCAATTCTGTTATGATGCCTATAGCTGCATTTGCTACTTGTATACTCATCACTAAGTATATGACAGTGGAGAAGCTTGAAGCAGAGGTAGAGCAGGATGATCATCCATTTAAGAGGAAAGCTATTTTCTCTTTTATGATTAAATATTTATGTCCGATTTTTGTTGTAATTATTTTAATAAGTGCCATACTTAATGTATTCGGAATAATTAGTATGTAAAGGATATGTAGAGGATTTTTATATATGAAAATTAAGCGAATGTCGTCTATGCGATTGATTCCACTTAGCTTTCTGTTTGCTATTATTATAGGAACATTTTTCCTGATGTTACCTATATCTTCAGCTTCTGGAGGGTGGACAGATTTTGTTACAGCTCTATTTACTGCTACTACTTCAGTTTGTGTGACTGGACTTACAGTAGTGGATACAATTAGTTATTGGAGTACCTTCGGCCATGTTGTTATACTTGGCCTTATACAGATCGGTGGATTCGGTATTATTACAGTTGTTTCTATGTTTATGCTTCTGACTCAGAAGAAGTTCTCCTTAGGAGACAGGAAGATGCTACAGGATTCTTTGAATCTTAACACTGATTCAGGGATACTTAAGATTCTCATTAAGATATTTAGAGGTACCATTACAATAGAGCTGATAGGTGCTATTTTATTTGCCTTCACCTTTGTACCAGATTTTGGACTTGGTAGGGGATTGTGGGTATCACTTTTTACCTCAGTGTCAGCCTTTTGTAATGCGGGCATCGATATCATAGGTACCAATAGCCTGGGAGATTATTACTCCAATCCGATGGTTCTTATAGTGGCTATGGCCCTTATTGTTCTAGGTGGTCTAGGATATGTAGTCTGGTTTGATCTATCCTCTAATATCAAGAAGGGATTTGTTAGAAGATTCAATCCTATCCAGATATTCAAGAGACTAGGGGAGCATACTAAGCTTGTATTAGTCGTAACTTTTTCCTTGATAATAGGGGGATGGATTATATTTCTGATTGTTGAATTCAATAATCCAGGTACCATAGGCAATATGTCGCTGCCAGATAAGATACTTAATAGTCTATTTGAGTCAGTTACACTGCGTACAGCAGGTTTTGCTACCTTTTCACAGCTGTCCATGACAGATTTCTCTTGTGTCATCTGTTATATATTCATGTTCATAGGTGGTTCTCCTGTGGGTACTGCAGGTGGTATTAAGACGGTTACTTTCTTTATTGCACTTATGGGCATTATTACTTATATTAAGGCTGATGATACTAACGTGTTGTTCAATAGAAGAGTTTCTAATGATGCCATGAGGAAGGCTACTGTTATTGTGTATATCAGTTCCTTTACAATCATAGTCATGACTCTTATACTTATTTCCACTAATCCAATCAATATGGAGGATGCATTGTTTGAAGTTATTAGTGCATCGGCCACTGTTGGTTTGACTAGAAATCTCACCACTAGTCTCAATATAGTTGGCAGAGTCATAATTATAATATCCATGTATTTAGGGCGAATAGGTCCTATATCCATGGCAATCTTCTTTGCTGGCAGATCTAAGCAGAAGAAGACTTGTAATTATTTAGAAGGCAAATTCTTCGTTGGTTAAGGAGGATATCATGAAGAAATCAATAGCTGTTTTAGGTTTAGGAAAGTATGGCATCAGCTTAGCTCAGAATATGTACGAGATGGGTTCTGATGTACTTATTGTAGATATGGATGAGGATAGACTTAAGGATGTGGATGAGTTCTCTACTTCAGCTGTATGTGCTGACCTTACCGATGAGGATGAGGTAGAGGCTCTCGGACTTAAGAATATGGATATAGTAGCAGTAGCTATGGGTGGCAATCTGGAAGCCAGCATCATGTCAGTTGCAGTTGCTAAGGAACAGGGAGTTCCTCTTATAGTTGCCAAGAGTTCATCAGATAGAATGACCTCTATTCTTAAGAAGATAGGTGCTGACAAGGTAATTATTCCTGAGGAGTACGGTGGACAGCAGTCTGCTAGGATATTGGCTTCAGATACATTCCTTGATTATTTCCAGGTAGATAAGACTCTTAGCATGGTTGACATGAACCCTCTTAAGAAATGGGTTGGCAAGAATCTTATGGAACTCAACATTCGTAAGAATTACAATGTCAATATTATTGCTGTAAAAGAAGACGAGCATTGGAAGATTATCGATCCTAACAGAATTATGAATGCAGATGATGAGCTTCTCATCGTTGCTGAGAAGGATGATTTAAATAAACTTAATAGATAATATAAAAGAGCTAGCAACTTGAGATAACTCATATTGCTAGCTCTTATTTTATAATGTATCAAGACTGGCCATAGCCTGCATTCTAATCTCAATAGGTATGGTAGACTCTCCCTCATCGGAACTGATATTATCGATGGAGTCTGCTGCCTGAAGAATCTTAGAAAAATCTGCGTTATTCTTCATCATCCCAGCAGTGAATTTAGAATTCTCAATTGCCATAGCCTCCCTCTGGGCCTGTCTCGACTCTAGTTCAGAATCGAAATCCATCAAGGAAATCTCACCCTTGAGATACAGTTGCTTCAGTTCTGAATCAGAATAGCCAACGAAGGAAGTAATCTCATCAGAGATAACGGGCTCTTTTGATAATTCTTCTTCAATGACCTCTTTCCAGGCAGGTGTTTCATCTTCCTCCTTTGTTGACATATCTTCTTCAGTAGAGGAGTCCTCTTTAGGAGAAAGAGTAAAATCCTGTATACCGTAGTCTTCTGTAGTAGAGGAATCGTCGGTAGAGGATTTCTCCTGGGCAGCGTCAATTTTTACTCTAACGGTGTCACCGTCCTCAGACTTAGCAATTATTGGTCCGAACTCTTTGGTCTTTACTTCATCATAAGCTGGTTGCTTAGG
The DNA here is from genome assembly GCA_024691465.1 of Pseudobutyrivibrio sp. The sequence continues at coordinate 9,754 of JAILNO010000132.1, forward strand.
TGTGGTAATGTCAGGAACCTTGGCAGGGGAAACAGCGGCACTATTCTTCTGTGGGGCCATACTTACATTAGTATGGTTCATGGCATTAGTTGTATTTAACTTAATATCTGTCATGGCTACTCCTTTCAGTAGCAAGGCTACTTAAGTGCATACTTCACCTTATAAAAAGATTATAAGCAAAAAATGTGTTGAAAATGTGCTTTAGAAGTGAAATGTGACGAAAAATAGAGAGTTTTAAAGAAGAAAATATGTTTGCTTTTTATGGTGGTCAACAGTACAATAATGGTAGGTTTTTGTTATAGAAAGAGAGTTATGTTATGAGTTTTGTTCATCTTCATACCCATACGGAGTACTCGCTCCTGGATGGTTCCAATAAGATCAAGTCATATATCAAGAAGTGTCAGGAAATGGGCATGAATGCAGCAGCTATTACGGATCATGGTAACATGTACGGCGTAATAGATTTTTATGATGCATGTAAGGAGACAGAATTTGAGAATGTCTATGATGAGCAGGGCGAGATAGTTGGCAAGAAGAAGTCAGATACATATGTTAAGCCTATTATTGGTTGTGAGGTATATGTGGCTCCTGGTTCTCGTTTCGATAGAGAGCGTGTGCAGGGAGAGGATAGATATTATCACTTGATCCTCCTGGCTGAGAATAATGAGGGCTATCAGAATCTTATTAAGATAGTTTCAGCGGGTTTTGTGGATGGATACTACTATAAGCCTCGTGTGGATTTCGAGATACTCGAGCAGTACCATGATAATATCATCTGTTTATCCGCCTGCCTTGCTGGTGAGGTAGCCAGAGCTCTAACCAGAGGTAATTATGATGAGGCTAAGGAAGTTGCTATTAGATATAGAGATTGCTTCGGTGCAGATAATTACTTCTTAGAGATGCAGGACCATGGTATAGACGAGCAGAAGACTGTTAATCAGGGACTTATCCGTCTGTCTAGAGAGACAGGCATACCTTTGGTGGTTACCAATGACTGTCACTATACTAACCGTGAGGATGCTGATAGCCATGATGTGCTCTTATGTATTCAGACTGGCAAGAAGCTTGCAGATGAGGATAGGATGCGCTTCGAGACTGACGAGTTCTATGTTAAGTCAGAGGAGGAGATGCTTGAGCTCTTCCCTTATGCTAAGGAAGCGGTCTATCGTACTCAGGATATTGCAGACAGATGCAATGTAGAGTTTGAGTATGGTGTTACCAAGCTCCCACATTTCGAGGTGCCTGAGGGATATGATTCATGGTCTTACCTTAACAAGCTATGCAATGACGGATTGGTTCAGCGCTATGGTGATAGGGCTGAGGAATATAAGTCCAGGCTAGATTATGAGCTCAATGTTATTAAGAACATGGGCTATGTAGATTACTTCCTGATTGTATGGGATTTCATCAATTATGCCAGGACACATGGCATTCCAGTAGGACCAGGTAGAGGTTCGGCTGCTGGTTCCATTGTTAGTTACTCCATAGGTATCACTAATATAGATCCACTTAAGTATTCACTGGTATTTGAGCGTTTCCTTAATCCGGAGCGTGTCAGTATGCCCGATATAGATATCGATTTCTGCTACGAGCGTCGTGGAGAGGTTATCGATTATGTAATTGAGAAGTACGGTAAGGACTGCGTTACTCAGATTGTTACCTTCGGTACACTCAAGGCCAGGGGTGTTATCCGTGATGTAGGACGTGTTATGGATTTGCCATACGGTTATGTGGATTCCATTGCTAAGATGATTCCTACTGATTTAGGTATGACCCTTGATAAGGCACTTACTGTCAATCATGAGCTTAAGGCACTGTATGATTCTGATGATCAGATTAGGAATCTTATAGATGTAGCCCGCACTCTCGAGGGACTTCCTCGTAACACGGGCATGCATGCAGCAGGCGTAGTTATTGCGGGCAAGCCTATGGATGAGTATGTTCCACTATCCCGCGGAGGAGATGGAACCATCGTTACTCAGTATGTCATGACAGCCATTGAGAAGCTTGGCCTTCTTAAGATGGATTTCTTAGGTCTTCGTACACTTACTGTTATCAATGATGCAGTTAAGCTGGTGGAAGAGAATTACGGCGCTAAGCTCAATATGGATGAGATAGATTACAATGACCCAGGTGTTATGGAACTGATTTCATCGGGCAAGTGTGAGGGTATATTCCAGCTTGAGTCCACAGGCATGAAGAATTTCATGAAGGAGCTTAAGCCACAGTCTATAGAGGATATTATTGCGGGTATTTCACTATATCGTCCAGGTCCTATGGATTTCATCCCTGATTATATCAAGGGTAAGAATAATCAAGACGGTATAGTCTATGATTGCCCAGAGCTTGAGCCTATTCTTGCACCTACTTACGGATGTATCGTATATCAGGAGCAGGTTATGCAGATTGTTCAGTCCCTGGCAGGATATTCTCTAGGTGGAGCGGATGAGATTCGCCGCGCCATGAGTAAGAAGAAGCAGTATGTCATTGAGGAGAATCGCGAGATATTCGTCAATGGTGGACAGATAGAGAATCACACCTCTGGCAAGATTACTACAATCCCAGGCTGTGTTGCTAATGGTATCTCGGCATCAGTCGCTAATAAGATATATGATCACATGGTAGATTTCGCCAAGTACGCTTTCAACAAAAGTCATGCAGCAGCCTATGCTGTGGTAGCTCTTCAGACAGCTTATCTTAAGAAGTACTATCCAGTTGAGTTCATGGCAGCCCTCATGACTTCGGTTATAGATTCCAGCGGTAAAGTAGCAGAGTATATTGCTGTTTGCCGTAGCAATGGTATAGAGGTGCTTCCTCCTGATGTCAATAATGGAGATGGTAGATTCTCTGTTGATAATGGCAAGATTCGCTATGGTCTATATGCCATCAAGTCAGTTGGCCGCAATACCATAGATGCCATCAAGTATGATAGAGAGAAGAGCGGTCCATATAGAGATCTAGAGGATTTCATCAATAGGATGAGCAAGTACGATTCTAACAAGCGTACTATTGAGAATCTAATTAAGGCTGGAGCACTTGATACCATGGATGGTAACCGCAGGCAGAAGTGCATGGTATTCCCACAGATTGTGGATTCAGTCAACAGCAAGAATAAGAACGATATCGAGGGACAGATGTCATTATTCGATTTTGCTGATGAGGAACAGAAGGAAGAGCTTAAGATTAACCTTCCTAATGTGGAGGAATTTGATAAAGAGATGCTCCTCGCCTTTGAGAAGGAGCTTATGGGTGTGTATGTAAGTGGTCATCCACTGGATGATTACATCACATTGCTTGATAAGAACAGCACATGTCATGCAAGTGAGTTCGCTGTGGATGATGAGTTAGGTATGGCTCCTATCAAGGATAATTCGGAGGTAGTGCTTGGAGGTATGATTACAGGCGTAACCATCAAGTATACCAAGCAGAATAAGACCATGGCTTTCATTACGGTGGAGGACTTAACAGGCACGGTGGAAGTAATCGTCTTTCCTAACAGCTATGAGTCAGCTAGGAATCTCATCTCAGAGGGTAATAAGGTATTCGTGAAGGGGCGAGTACAGTCTGAGGAAGAGAAGGGGGCTAAGTTGATATGTCAGGATATTAAGGGATTCGACGAATGCAAGCGAGAGATATGGATACAGTTTCCTAATAAGGCCGCTTATGATGAGGCTGAGTCAGGACTGGCTGATACCATCAGGGAGATGGATGGTTCAGATAATCTGGTGATATATCTTACTGAGGAGAAGGCAGTGAAGAGGATGGGACCTAATTGGGGTGTGGGTGCCACCACAGACAATCTTGTTATCTTATATGCTAATTACGGTATGGACCATGTCAAGGTGGTTGATAAGAAGATTGAGTTTGCTAAGAGCAAGCGGTTTTAGATTATAATTATATAGAAGGCAAGCTATCATGAAGAAATATCAGACCTCAGAGACGTTTTTACTTAGTGCTGTAATCTCCCTATCAGGAGGTTTTCAGGATGCATACACTTACAATTTAAGAGATAAGGTCTTCGCCAATGCACAGACTGGTAATGTAGTTCTTATGAGTCAGCACTTTATGAGTGGAGAGTGGCTAGAGGGGATTCATTACCTTTTCCCTCTTATATCATTTGCGATAGGAATACTTATTGCTGAGCAGATAGGCCATTTCTATAAGAACTCTAAGAAAGTTCACTGGAGGCAGATAATTTTATTAGTGGAGATAATAGCCCTATCAATAGTTGCTTTTATTCCAGCTAAGCATAATATGATTGCCAATATGCTGGTATCTCTAGCCTGTGCTATGCAGGTGCAGAGCTTTAGGAAAGTTAATGGATATGGCTATGCCAGCACTATGTGTATAGGTAATCTCAGAAGTGGTACAGAGAGCCTCTCTGCTTTTATCAGGAGCAGAGCCAGGGCTGACTTTATTAAAGCTATGCATTATTATGGTATTATATTTATCTTTGCTATAGGGGCAGGAGCAGGCGGAGTACTTTCTTGCACTTTAGGATTTAAGTCAATTCTTATTTCCAGTGCCCTTCTTCTGATTGCTATAGCTATGATGAGCAGAAATAACGAATAATAGGAGGTTTCTATGAATAAGACTACATTAACAATCGATGGTATGATGTGTGGTATGTGCGAGGCTCATGTCAATGATGTCATCAGGAAGCTTGTTCCAGAGGCTAAGAAGGTTTCTAGCTCTCACACTAAGGGGGTTACTACTTTTCTTTCTGAGGTAGTTCCTGACGAGGAAGAGCTTAAGACAGCTATTTCAGATACAGGATATACACTTCTTTCTATGACTAGCGAGCCATACACTAAGAAGTTTTTAGGTTTATTTTAACAACATAACGGGAGGGGAGCTATGGGTACACTTAGAGATTATATTAATTGGCGTGGTGATTTAGAATTCTGGCAGGACGGTTTTAATACTATTGATAATCTAGTATTGTCCTGCCTTTCTTATTTGGAATTAGATGAGGTATTCAGTGATGAGGGGCCACAGACCCTTAGTATAGGTGATATTAGTAAGATATATTTTGACAAGGTATATCCTACTAAGACATTCAGGGATGGTTCTATTCTTAAGGATGCTCCACTCACTCTTAGAGCTATATCTGATAGTAATAGGTATAAGAATATTAGGATTCGTAATTACGTTAGCAAGACTGAAGTAAATAGGACTCTGCAGTTTGCTGCTATGGAGTTCCTTTTACCTGACGGTACTAGCTATGTGGCCTATAGAGGAACAGATGATTCCATAGTGGGCTGGAAGGAAGACTTCATGCTGGCCATATCTGAAGTGGAAGCTGAGAAAGAAGCTGTAGGTTATCTTAACATTATTGCTAAGGATAATGATAGATTACTTAGGGTAGGTGGACACTCCAAGGGCGGACACTTGGCGGTATATGCATCGGCTAAGTGTGACAAGCCTATCAGGGAGCGTATTCTTAATATATATAGTAATGATGGCCCAGGATTCATGCATAAGATTGCCTCATCTAAAGCCATAGCAGATATAGTACCTAAGATTGTTAGCATCATACCAGAGGAATCTGTGGTAGGACTTCTTATGGAGCCTGTGGCTAAGCCTATAGTGGTTAAGAGTACAGCTATTGCAGTGGCACAGCATAATCTTGCCACATGGCAGTTAGAGGGTAAGACACTTGAAACAGTTAAGGGTGTGGCAAAGAGTGCTCAGGTATTAGATGCCTTTATAAAAGAGAATATTTCTAAGATGTCTGAGGAGGAGACTGAAGAGTTCGTGGATGATCTCTTCGGAATATTCGAGGCTACAGGAGCTCTTACCCTCACCGAACTTAAAAATGGAGGCTTAAAGGGAATCCAGGCCATATCTAAAAAGGCAACTGAGATATATAAAGAGAAGAAAAGCAAGAATATTTCGTCAAAATGATGGCTTACAATCTGATTGTGTGCAACTATTACAAAAAAATCACACAATCTACATTGAATTTTTACATATAACACACTCCATTTAGTTGTGGGTGATTATTTCACATGTTATGATATTTGTATCGGTTATTGTGCTATTTACGAAGGAGTGTGACAAATGAGAAAAAGTTTAAGAGCAAAAATCATAGCTTGCTTTATTATTCTTGACATTGTAGTTGTTGCTGGTGTCAGTTTGATTGGACTTAATTTTAGGACAGCAGTTGAGTCAGCTAATACTATGTCGAATACATATTTGCTTGTAGAGAGAGATTTTGGAGATGCTAATACTAATATGCAAAATCTTGTTAAGAGATTCTTCTTAGTAGAAGCCATGAATTACATGGGGGCTATGTCTGATCCCGATTCTACTGTTGCTATGATAGATCCAGGTAAGGAAGAGTATGAAGCGCTAGGGTCAGCTATTGATGATTTAGGTACCCACGTAGCTACTATTAATAATGCTGAGTTTACAGGTTATTATGAGATTATGAGTACTGCTGGCAAGGATTTCATTGAGCTTTATAAGAAGCTTGAGGAGATGTTCTACGCTGGCGATTTCCAGGGTGCTATGACAGAGTACTTTGCTTCTGCCCACGAGTCAATTCTTGCTTATGAAGAGAATGTTGACTTGATGAGTGAGCAGCTTCAGACTCTTGTTGAGAAGAATACTAAGATACTTAGGAACTCAGAGAGGGCAGTACAGATTGCAATATTTGGTGGCATAATTGCCTTGGTTGTAGTTTCAGCCATTGGATTTGTTATTGTTTCTCGTTCTATTTCACCACTTGTTACTGCATCTAAGGAACTCAATGTAATCTTAGATGATATGAATGCAGGTCGTGCAGATCTTTCTAAGCGTATTCATAATAAGTCAGTTGATGAGGTTGGTGTACTTGTTTCAGGTATTAACAATTTCCTTGCTACATTACAGAATATCATTCTTACTATCAAGGATGAGTCAGGTAATATCTATACATCAGTTGAGAACACAGTTGGTATTGTTAATTCATCTAAGGATGATGTTAGTAATGTATCAGCAGTTATGGAAGAGCTTACTGCTAGTATGGAGACAGCTAACAATACACTTCTCTCACTTAATGATGAGGCATCTGATGTTAACAATGCAGTAGGTCAGGTATCTAATCAGGTTATGGAAGGTACTAATCGTGTCGCCGACATTAAGGAACACGCTAATATTATTCGTCAGAAGACAGACCAGAAGAAGGCTTCTACTAATGAGATGGTTTCTTCTATTAAGGATACATTAGAGAATTCTATTGCTGAGAGTAAGAATGTTGAGCAGATTCAGACACTTACCGAGGATATTCTTTCTATCGCAGCACAGACTAACTTACTTGCTTTGAATGCTTCAATCGAGGCAGCACGTGCTGGTGAGGCTGGTAAGGGATTCGCTGTAGTTGCTGATGAGATTCGTCAGCTTGCTGAGCACAGTAAGGATACTGCTAATTCAATCCAGGATATCAGTAATCAGGTTATCTCAGCTGTTGAGGCACTTGCTGATAATTCTAATGAGATGTTAGCTTATGTTAATGACTCAGTACTTCAGGATTACGATGAATTCGAGGAAGTTGCTAAGCAGTACTATCAGGATGCTGAGGATATCAATACAGTACTTGATAGCGTTAATGAAAATACAGTAGTTCTTAATTCGACTATTAATGATATGACATCTGAGATTGAGCATATTTCAAGAGTTATCAGTGACTGTACTCAGGGTGTTTCAGATGCTACTGAGAGTACTACAGGTATTCTTGAATCAATCACAACTATTCATGATGACTCTGAGAGCAATAGAGAGATTTCAGAGAGACTTCAGGAAGAGGTTAGCCGATTCTCTAATAGCGATATCGCTTATGATGAAGTATCAGAGGAAGTATCAGAGGAAGTATAATCTAACATTTAGATATTAATAATAAAAGCGGCTTTAGGCCGCTTTTATTAATTGTGTACTAAAGCATTACAGGTTTTTTAGATATAATACACATAATAATTGGTTTTGACGTCGAATTATAAATTAAAAAGTGTTAAACTGTAATGCAGTTAGAGAATGGAGATTATATTAATGGTAAAGCAAATTATTATATGGAAGCTTCAGGATAAGTGCTTCGGCCCTAATCTTGAGTCCATTAAGTCTAATATCAAGCATAAGTTCGAAGAGCTTAGTGGTAGGATAGATGGACTTTCTGATATTGAGGTGCACAGCAATTGTATGAGTTCCTCTAATGGAGACGTAGCTCTTATAGCTACTTTTGATAGTGAGGAAGCACAGAAGCAGTGCAGGAATGATGAAGATTGGAACGCTGTTATGAAAGATGCAGTTGTTCCTTTTATACAGGATACGAATCACGTAGAATTCAGTCTATAAAAAAGACCTTGGTATTAATAATACCAAGGTCTTTTCTAAATATTCTTATTAAATGAAATAACAAGTATGTCATTCTTAGATGGATTCTTAACGAAGTGATCAGTGATACAAACATCGCGATAAACACCATCATCACCTAGCTGCTTAACTACTATTGATACGGTCTTAGCTCCCTTATTATATTCATTAAGAAGACTCTCTCTTGAGAAAGTATTTCTAAAGAGTTCCTTATCATCTGGGTGCATAGTAGCGTATCCATGGTCGATTAACTCATCGAAGGTACCAGCTGAAGGACAGACGGTAGAGGTGAAATCCTCGTGGCTAACCATATAATAGCTATTTTTAGATAGATTACCCATGATAATCATAGGATATTCCTTGTAGATAGCTTGTAGAAGCAGATGTCCAACTGATGAGTATGTCTGCACATCAAGGGCATCTAGATTAGTGGCGTGCCTATTCTTGAATCCACATGCCAGATATAGGAATTCATCCTTAGGCATAGGTGTATCAAATAGGAATCCCTGTACCTTGTTGCAGTTACAGGTCTGAATGAACTTAAGCTGCTCATTATCCTCAATTCCCTCTGCAACGGTATCTAAATCTAGTCGATTAGCGCAGTAGAAGAGTGCTTCTAATACAATTCTGGTCTTGGAACTGTTGATATTGTAGAAAAGTGACTTATCAAACTTAAGGATATCTATAGGTAATTTAGTAACCTCGCATACATTAGATAGACCAGAACAGAAGTCATCTAGAGCGATGATAAATCCTGCATCATGTATTTCATTAGCCCAATCAGTGACTTCATTTCCTGAAAGAAAGATAGCTGTCTCTGTTATCTCTATATGTAGAAGCTCTGTTGGAACATCATAGGACTTAAGTAAGTTAGTAAGTCTGTTTGTAAAATCCTTATTGGAAGCATGCATTCTAGAGAAATTAACTGAAATAGGTATGTGTAAATCCTTAAGCTCAGCTAATGCCTGGCATGCCTGCTCGGCCATATACCAATCTAACTCAACGATATCTCCAGACTGTTCAATGACGGGAATGAAATCATCAGGGTTGATTAATTCATCATCCTCATTAATCCATCTGGCAAGAATCTCTGCACCTGTCATAAATCCTGTAGTAGCATCGTATTGAGGCTGGAAATAAGGAATGATATGACCTGTATGTAGAGCATCCATAACAACTTCTGGCGTGTATTTCATAATTCAATCTCCTACTTGTTAAGTGCCAATTTAACAATACCTCGAAATTATAATAAGCTTAATCGTTATAATCAAGAGAAATGTTATACAAAAAGGAGCTTATTCATCCATTTGGAATTGTCTAACAATATCAGTAAGAGAACTGATTGCATTTTCAGTATCACCAACTTTATCAGTGACATCTGTTGCTCCAGTTACAATACCTGTGGTCTTCTCAGCAATATCATAGATACCATTAGCTGATTCGCTGACTGTGATATTGATATGCTCCAATGTCTCTGAAATCTTACCAATTGAAGAAGTGAGTTCCTCTACGCCCTTGCTGATAGAACCCATACTGTTCTGGAACACTTCGGCATCTGAGTAATACTGCTCAGATACATTACTGAAATCTTCGTAATCATTGAGTACTGTCTGCTCAAGGAAATTGGTGGTTTCTTCTAAACAACCAGCCATCTGAGCTACGGCGTTGTTAACTTCTCCTACAATAGAGTCAATATCGCCTACAGCATCGCTGGTTTGATTAGCAAGATTACCAATTTCAGTTGCAACGACAGCGAATCCTCGGCCAGCCTCTCCAGCACGTGCAGCCTCTATGGAAGCATTGAGAGCTAGTAGAGAGGTCTGAGAAGAAATCTGCATAATAGTGCTGGTAAGTTCATTGATTTTCTCAACAGCCTTAGCACTTTCGATAGCTTCATCAGTCTGTCGTCTAACATTCTCATAGGTGTCTTTAGTTCTATCTGTAGCCTGCTTAGTGGTAACCTTGAGTTGAGTAGCTCTATCCATAATATCTGTAGATAGATTAGCTCCATCCACAGCCATAGCATCGATGCTTTGAGCCTCCTCTTTAATAGTTGCTACGTTGTTATTAATCTCGTCTGTAGCAGCAGAGGTTTCTTCCATGGAAGCAGCGATTTCCTGAGTGGTTGCAGAATTATCAGAGCACATAGAGTTAACTGTACTAGCTGTGCCCTTAAGATTATCTACGTTATTATTGATGCGATTCTCTGTAGCAGAGATGTCATTGACCATGGATCTAAGAGAGTTTCTCATTAAACTTACAGATCGGGCAATCATACCAATCTCATCCTTACGCTTAGCAAGAATAGAACCGTTTTTAGTCTTTTTGAAATTGAAATGAGCTGTTAAATCAATAATCTCAGCTACCTGTGAAATAGGCTTAAGCATCTTCTTTGTAAGAATATAGAAGAAGAATGCTGCTATAAGTAATACTGCGATTAAAATAAATAAAATTGTATGGGTTAATTTGTTGATTGGCTTCATGATTAAATCATAGTCGCCAGTAACGATTACCATATTGCCACCAGCAGTGAAAGAGTAGCCTGCATATTTCTTAGCTCCGTTATATTCATACAGAACAGAGCCACTGCCTATCTGTTCAGGAGTCTCTCCATTTGAAAGCCTATTTACGAGACCCTTTACGGCAGCATTTTCTACGCTGGCACCTATTTTATCTACTGTTGGATGATATATCATCAATCCATCTGCACTTACATAGTAAGCATAAGAACCCTCGACTCCATCAATAATTACAGAGCCAAGTGCTGGATCAAATGTATCAAACATGCTTTGACGTTGTTCATCTGGTGATTTGGAAAGAAGTGATGCAAGATAGTTCTCTACGCTAGCACCATCTAGATCATCAACACCTTCGACGGTGATGTTCTGGGCTGTAGCGGTCATGGCACTATCGACTGTTTGTGCGGCAACTTCTGCTAGGTTCATAGTATAGTTCTGATAGACCTGACTGAGAGTGTCATGTGCATTAGATACAGCCATACCTCCCACAGCAATCATTGAAATGGCGAATACCAATAGAATAGCTATCACTAGCTTAAAGGCCATGGACCTAGTAACGGGTACTTTAGTCGAATCGTTATTCATTTGTAAAAACCTCCAATAAAATAAGTTATTATAATTCTATCATTCTTGCGCAAAAATAAAAGCAAATTGGAGGAAAAAATTAGAAAAATCAGTTAATATTTTTATTCTCTTTGAATAGTTTCATCATTTCGTTTGTAAGACTGTAATCAAGGGGCTGAAGTTCGATATCCTCTCGGCTTACCCATTGGGCGTACTTAAGCTCGGATTCATCCATTGTGATGGTATCGTCACCATCCACATCGCAGAAGAACCCCATCAATATATCACTAGCTATGCCCCATGGCTGAGACTTATAGTAACGGATGTTCTTGACCTTAAGTCCTGCCTCCTCCATGACTTCACGCTCAACTGTCTGTTCAACAGTCTCACCAATCTCAGTGAAGCCTGCAACTAATGCGTTGTGTCTGAAGCCTACTCTATACTTGGTAAGAAGCAATCTATCTCCATTGGTTACACCTACTATGACAGCTGGATTGATGCGAGGATAGAGCACTCTATTACAATTAGGGCACACTAGTGCGCGCTCCTTAAGAGAATGAGTATTAGTACTACCGCATCTGCCACAGTACTTATTGCCCTCGTACCATTCAGCTAGCTGAAGTGCAGTGAATGCAGCATATACATAGCGCTTAGGGGCCAGGTAAAAGTTACGAAGATGCTTCATATCGCAGAACTCGTAATCTGCTGGTATGTGCAGAGAGTTTACATCGCCATTGAAGTAGAAGAATTCTTCATCATCTATAGAAAATAGATAGGTGGTATCAATTCCTGGTAACATAGAATAGGTAGGATAAGCTATATAGTTAGACTCCTCGTCTATTTTTAAAAGGAGCTTACCATCCATATGGATAACTATAAGACTATCCGTATTAGGTGTAGCATCAGGTCTATATTCATTCTTAAGTTTTCTGGGTGAAATATCTTGAATCATAATAATTCCTCTTTATCTAATAAGTAAGAAGAGTATAACACAGATTCCTGTGTTATACTCTAGCCATAGGATTAATTAATTGTAAATATAAGTTTATATATCAAGGGGAGATATACATGCACGTTGACAAACTTAAATACTACATAGATTTATATGATTGCCGCAGCTTTACAGAGACAGCTAAGAAGAATTTTATATCGCAGGCTGCACTTAGTCAGTTTATTAGCTCTTTGGAGAAGCAGTTTGGACTGGTGTTCTTCAATCGTAATGTAACACCAATAGAGCCAACTGTAGCGGGTAGCAGATTCTATGAGGAGAGCAAGATACTCTATAGACAGTACGAGAATATGCTTAATGAGATGACTCGTATTAAGGAGGATGTGCTTCCTCCACTTCGTATAGCGTATTCATCTACAGTTGATATTCAGGCGCTTTTACCATATATACCTGTATTCAAGGAGAAATATCCTAATGCTGAACTGCAGCTTAATAAGATTAAGCTTAAGGAAGCCC
>JAILNO010000162.1 GCA_024691465.1 Pseudobutyrivibrio sp.
TCCAGGAGTAAGAGCTGTCCATCATGCAAAAATGCTCTGGCAATTCCAATCCTCTGTCGCTCGCCACCTGATATGGTAGAGCCCAGATCCCCTAAGATAGTATCGTATCCATCAGGAAGTGACATGATGAAATCGTGTAGGCTGGCCTTCTTGGCGGCCTCTATCACCTCATCCCTGGTCGCCCCAGCTCTGGCCACAGCAATATTGCCCGCAATAGTATCATGAAATACCCAGGTGTCCTGAGTGACGAAGGCTTGATTCTTCCTAAGTGAAGAGGTATTGACTCCATCGATTGAGACAGCCCCCTCCTCCTTATCATAGTAATAGATCTTGCCCTTATTAGGCTCCCAGAATCTCATAAGCAGTCTGAGGAATGTGGACTTGCCACAGCCGCTAGGGCCATGTATTCCAAGTATCTGCCCTCTCTTAATATCAAGTGTCTTATCCCTTATGACTGGCACATCATCATATGCAAAAGATACGTTATTCACAGTGGCCAGATTACCCTTAGCATTGGCAGTCATGGTGATATCGTGGCCGTCCTCAATATCCTCTATCTCAGGCTCCTCATCTAAGAGAGATAGTACTCTCTCTCCACAGGCCAGTGTCTGATTCAGATTGTTAGAAAGTGACGCCAGAGCCACCACTGGTCCAAAGGAACTCATCATTGAAACCGTAACGACTATGAGAGTGTCAAAAGTAACTCTCTCCTTCGTATATGCGAATACCATTACAAGTAACACTATAAGCGAGAAAGCATGGATAGATAGATTAGTCAGCATCTTCTGATTCTTCTCATAATCCACCAGCTCGCCTCTAATCTCAGACATAGCCTGGGACTTAGCGTTGAGCTCTCTACTCTTCTTCTCACCATTCCTATATTGTATAGTCTCATCCACTCCGTATATGGTGCCTAGTATGAAACTATTCATCTTGCCAAATACATTCCTGTAATGAAGCCCTGCTGATGCAGAACTAATCTCATTGGAAACTGGAATCATGCCACCCACAGTAACATAGGCAATGGCTGCTATGATACCTGCTATTGGATACTGAATCCAAATGAACACTGACATGAATACCGACACAATCACCGCTATGGCAACAGGAGATATGGTGTGAGCGAAGAACACCTCTAGTAGCTCTATATCAGTGGTAATCACAGTGATGAGATTACCCTTCTCCTTGCTCTCAAGCTTAGCAGGACATAGCTGCCTAAGCTTAGCAAATACCTTATGCCTGATAATTGCTAATATCCTAAAGGCAATGTAATGATTACAGTACTGCTCACCATAATGCAGAATACCGCGCATAACCGCCACTATGGCAATTACCTGAAAGAGCTTAGGTATAGTCCTAAAGACTGTTGGATCCTTAGCAGCATCCACCACCATAGCAATACCCTCTGCCCCCAGGACAGTTACGAATATTGCGCATAGATTGCCTAGACTTCCCATGATAATTGCAAGTAGCATTACAAGTATAAGAGGCTTAACGAGCCCTATGAGGCGTGCCATTATATGTAGGCCTGAAGTATTATCCTTCATTCTTAACACCTCCTTTGTAATGCTCAAGAGCGTACTGCTTCATAAATAGCTTAGAATAGTATCCGCCCTTCTTAAGAAGCTGCTGATGAGTGCCTGACTCAACTATCCTGCCCTTATCCAGATAGAATATATTATCTGAGCGCACCACATTAGCCAGTCTATGGGAAATCAGTATGACAGTCTTGCCCATCTTCTTAGATAGACTAATGATTGCCTTCATAATAATCTCTTCGGATTCCACATCTATATTGCTGGTGGCCTCATCGAATATGTATATCTTGCTATTCTTAAGGAGAGCTCTAGCCAGCACCAGTCGCTGCCTCTGTCCGCCAGAGATATTGCTACCACCCTCACTCAATCTGCACTCTAATCCACCTAGAGGCTCCAGCTCATCCCACAGATTAATAAGCTGCAGAGCCTTGATTAATTTATCATCGGTACACTTGTGATTACCCAGTAGCAGATTATCCTTAACTGTTCCGGGGAACACATAGCTCTCTAGGGATACCGCTGTCATAACAGACATAAGGGAGCTCTCCCTGATATCCTTAAGCTCCTCATCTCCTACATATATAGTTCCCTCGTAACCTTTTACCTGCTTCCTAAGTATCTTAGCTATGGTGGACTTGCCCGAGCCCGACACGCCAACTATGGATACGAGAGCCCCCTCCTTGACATCCAGGGTAATGCCCTCTAATACTCTATTGTCATCATAGGCAAAGGACATGTTCCTCATAGTCACATCATATGGTCCTGTCTTAAGGGCCTTCTTGCCCTGTGCAGGCTCCTTCAGATCCATGAACTCGAATATCTTGTCCGCTGCCTTCATGCCATTCATTCCGATATGGAAGTATGACCCCAGCAGTCTCATAGGAAGGAAGAACTCTGCTGCAAGCAGTAAGAATGTAATAGCCTCCACCAGTGCCATATGTCCTGCCATGAACTCCATCAGAGTAACTATAATGCCCACTGCCGCTCCCGCGTATGCCACCACATCCATAATGATGGTACTGTTAAGCTGCATAGATAGCACCTTCATGGTAATCTTCCTGAATCGCTCCGACTCTCTGTCCATCTCATCTGCTGCGGCTCCATCGGCCTCGTATATCTTAAGAGTGGTCATGCCATGCAGCTTCTCTAAGAAAGTATCGCTGAGTCCATAGTATATTCTGAAGTACTTGTCCAGCAGCTTCCTGGCCACCAGCATAACCACCATAATAACCACAGGAATCAGTGGTACTGCTGCAAGCAAAATAGACGCAGCCCTAAGGTTGTATTGGAAAAGTATTATAAACAGTGTGATAGGCGCAAGAAGAGCGTATATGAATTGACTAATATACTTGCCGAAATACACCTCTAACTGCTCCACTCCCTCACCCATCATCTGGGTAATCTGAGCTGCCGATATCTTCTGACTGTATCCACTGCCAAGCCTAAGTAGCTTGCCATATATCTCATCTCTGATGACAGTCTTGACCTCAGTACTGGCCTCATATGACGCCTCCGTATAGAGCCTGTCGAATACTAGTCTGGCGAAGATGCAGAATATTGCCACGCCTATATAAATAAAAAGTTGTTTTGTGGTGAGACTCTTATAGTAAGTCTCAGTAATAATCCTCGCAAAACAACTAACAACAATGACCTGGGCCACCAGCCCAAGCCACTGCCACAATATCTGAAGCAACACATACTTAGTGCCGCCCTTTAACATCCTAAGCAATCTAATCTTAATCATTGTTCAATAATCCATATGCTCTAAGAATCTCTCCCACTGCCCAAGCCTGAGCGAAGCATCCTCTAGCCTGGTATGGCTCATCACCATCAAACATCTCAGAGATGGAGCCTATGCATCCCTCTACCAAATGTCTCTCTATAGGTTCAAACATAGCCCTGGCCTCTGCCATAGCCTGCTCGCTGCCACCGCCTACCTTAAGGTACGCCTCTATGAAGGCACCCAATAGATATCCCATGCCCACATTCAGTCTATCCTTAATTACCTTGACGATAGACTTCTCTTTCTCGTGGTCAAGCATGGTGAATGGTAAGCTCACCGCTATAATCTGCTCAGGTCGAAGGGTGGTGTCCTTAGTCTCCTCATCCACCTGATGATAGAGATATCCTCCCTCTTCATACCAGAACTCTGTATTGAAGGCTTCCTTAACCCATATAGCCAGCTGGCTGCAACCGCCAGCATAAGCCAGGTAATTCTCTGGCTTGTTATGAGTACGCCTAGCTATACCTCTAGAAATCTCCTCCATGGTCATGAGGGCATTGTACCAAAGGGCATTGATCTCCACTTGCTTGCCCTCGCCCACATGCATAAGAGCATAATCATCCATACCAATAGAATACTTAGTACCCTTTCTGTATGCACCCATAATCTCCTGAAGGGATGGATATATCTCATCCTCCACGAACTTCCATGCCTCGTCAGTATCCACATACTTAAGGTACTGGTGTACTCCGTAGAAGTACCAAAGTGACGAATCCGCTGCATTATATATAGGAGCCGAGCCATCCTCTGGGAACTCATTAGGTAGCAGTCCATTCTTAATACACTTAGAGTATGCTAATAGTATGGACTTAGCTTCCTTGTATCTGCCTGTCTCAAGACATAATCCAGTGAGTGCAATCATAGTATCCCTGCCCTGATCTGTACGCCAAGGATATCCCGCTATAATACTGCTCTTACCAGTAGAGCGTCTGTCTACTATGAACTGATCAGCAGCCACTGTAAGAATCATGCCTAGCTCGTCATCATCCTTAATATTAGCCTGCTTGATTAATTCATCTACTCGCTTGATATTAGCATCAGAAGCACCAAAGGCTGATTCCTTATCGAGCTCCATTAAATCTTCCCATGAGCCCTTATTCTTAGACTTGGTAGATCTCACATCTACAGTGCATGCAAATGATGCCTTAGATACGCCTCCTGCATCCACTTCCATAACGAAATCATATGGCTTGAGATGACAGTCTAGACCATCTAATCCATTATCAAGCTCAATCTGAAGTTCCATATTCTCATCATATAGATTATTGCGCTTAACCATCTCGCATCCTGCTGCAATAACCGATACTCTCACATCGGAATTGCTTACAGGTGTGTAGCTGAATCCCACATTACCATTGTCTGCATTGCGGATCTCTGTAAAAGCCTCCTCTGGAAGCTCCTTCTTGAGAGACTCCACAGTCATGTGACTGCCATGCTCTCTATAATTCACAAGAGGTGTGATAACCACTCCTGCTGCAGGTCCATTATTCTCAAGTGTGTAGGCAATCATACACTGATTCTTGCCGTGTACCAGGGTGATGGTCTTAGTAAGACGCATACCACCAGCCTCATAGATATATGTGATATTGCCATCGTAGGTAAAAGACTTAAGATGCATATTACCCTGATTAAACTCACTGGTATATGGGCCCTTATGCTGTGCTGTGGTCAGGTCATATATCCTGCTACCACATACAAGTCTCTCATTAGTCTTAGATAGAACCATGTATCTACCCACAGGTGGCTGCAGGCTGGCAATCAAATAGCCTTGATGAATACGCGAGTGTGAACCGATAATGCTACTGCTTGCATAACCACCAAGGCCATTTGTCAAAAGCCATTCCTTATATATATTAGTCTTGTAATTATTAAGTTTGTCAAAAACGAATTCAAAATTCATCATCATTCTCCATAAACGTTTCAATCTCTCCTTTCTATTATACACAAAACCACTATAAATTTTTAATATTTTTCAGGATTAATTGGCCAGAGATTACTTTTACAGACAAAAAAAGACTAGGCCTAATGGCCTAGCCTAAAAAAGGGAGAAAATAGTATTGATTCTAAAAAACTAGAGTTCCCAGAATCTGTATATTAAACTAAATTAGTGAAGCAATGCACTTCTCAACGTCCTTCATGTCTGCTGTTGGCTCAAAACGAGCAACTACATTACCCTGACGGTCAACAACAAACTTAGTGAAGTTCCATTTGATCTCAGAATTATTCTTATAATCCTTATCGATCTTCTTAAGCATAGCGCTCATAGCAAAAGCCTTAGGGCCCTTACCAAAGCCTTCGAAGGTCTTCTGGGACTTTAAGAACTTAAACAGCTCGATTGCAGTCTCACCATTAACATCAGCCTTCTTCATCTGTGGGAACTGTGTGTTATAGTGAAGCTGGCAGAACTCATGAATCTCATCATCATCGCCAGGAGTCTGTCCTGCGAACTGGTTACAAGGTACATCTACAATCTCAAGTCCCTGATCGTGGAACTTCTCATAGATGCTCTCGATATCCTTATACTGTGGTGTGAATCCGCAGCCTGTAGCTGTGTTAACAACTAATACAACCTTGCCCTGAAAATCGAGCATAGGTAACTGCTCGCCATTAGTCTGCTCTACTGTTAATTCATAAAATCCCATTATTTTTTCCTCCTACATAATTGTTAAATTATTAAATTTAATTGTGTGCAATTGATTTTATGATTAGATTGTACGCAATTAAATTTTGTTTGTCAACACTTTTTTGAAAAATATTTTCCAAAAGATAATTATTATTTGTTAGAATTAAGATACAGCTTGATTCTTTTATACATAATTTATTTAATTGCAGAAATTAGTTCTATCTTTTTTCTTATACAATCCAATACCAAGATAACAATAATATATGGAGGAATTATTAAATGAGAATAGAAGTCCTTAGGAACTTTTTTAGGAAGAGACTGCCTGCTTTTGCATTAGCTCTCGGTTTAGTATTTTTTACACCAGGTACATCTATTGAGGCAGAGGCAGTATTCTATACTGTTACACCTACCACTGGAGTGCTATATTCCTGCAACGGAACCGAGGTATTTGCCGATGCAGATCCTGGCACATATATATCTACTCTAGCAGTTAATACACCAGTAGAAGTTACTGGAAGCACTAGCAACGGTTTCTGGCAAGTCAATCTAGGTGGAAGTACCTGCTATATATCACAGCGGGCACTGTCAACCATACCTAATACCACAGCTTATAGATTGGTTGGATATGATGTGGCTGCTGCATTAGTTGCTAATGCAAGCACAGGCAAGCTTATATACACTCAAGGAGCTAACGATAGACTAGAGCCTGCATCCACTACTAAGATCATGACAGCTCTTCTGGTGGTTGAGGCCGTAGAGGCAGGCCAGATTTCATTAGATACTCCTGTTATGGTTTCAGCTTCCGCAGTTTCTTCTCTCCCATCTGATGCAAGCCATGTGGAGCCTAGGCTTCAAGCAGGAGAAGTTATGAATGTATCCCAGTTACTTTCAGCTGTAATGATTAGTTCCGACTGCCAGGCATGCAATGCTTTGGCTGAGTTAGTTGCTGGATCCACTCCTAACTTCGTTGCCATGATGAATGCCAGAGCCGCTCAGTTAGGATGTATTGACACTAACTTCACTAACCCATCAGGATATCCTGACAAGAATATGTACACTAATGCATACTCTCTATATCTAATTACAAGTGCAGCCATTAAGCACCCAGTATTCAGTCAGTATTTCGGTCAGGCCAGCACTATCCTACCTGCCACTAATATGTGTGCTACTCCTAGACCACTGGTCAATACCAATGCACTTATGATTCCTGGGTCAGCTTACTACAATCCATATGTGATAGGTGGTAAGACAGGTACTGCCAATAGAGCTGGTCAGTGCCTAGTTACAGTCTCTTCTAGAGAAGGCAAGCAGATTATTACAGTAGTCTTGGGTGGCAAGAGTCGCACCATGTTCGATGGCACCAAGGTATCTACCAGATACACCGAAACCAATAGATTAATAGAGCTTGGATTTGCTAATTATTGGTAAAATAAAAGGCCTAGCATAATTGCTAGGCCTTATTATTACCAATCTTTACCATTTACTTCGATGCTTCCCAGCTCACAATCCAGATCCAAGTCTACCTGGTCAGGATCAGGAACTGTGATATCGATAGCTCCTAATTCGCATGTGGCTTCAAGTTTCTTAAAATCACCATCTGCATTCACATCACCAGCTTCCACATTAAGCTGTACTGCATCTGCTTTTACATTCTTGATATCAATATTTCCAAGATCAGCATCCACCTTCATGGAATCGAATACTGAATCAGAAATCTTAATATCACCTGCATCAGCAGTGAGGCTTCCTTTAGTAAAAGCCACATCAGTCACTCTGTAATCTCCTGCGTCAGTATCTACCGTCATCTCGTCGCCTTTTACATCTACTATATCAATGTCTCCTGCGTCCACAGCAACAACCAGGCTATCTAATGTCGTTCCAGTAGGAATCATAATTCTAATCTTATAATCATTCATATGATTAATATTCCTGATATGATTCTTGCTAATGATGCTTAACTTACCATCGCTGCATGACACCTCAGGCTCATACTTAGCAGCTCCATAATATGTAACCAGAGTGTGGTCACCATACTCTATATCAATATCAGCCGCATCTAATTCCACCTTAATATCCTCTATAGATTCCCCTGAGAAATCGTATTCGAAATTATCCATCTTAAGACCAAACTCAAAAAAGTTGAACATATGTGTAAGCAGTGCAGTTATGATTACGATAAATGTTGCTATCCAGATTACTAGTAAGTACTTCTTCTTAAAATTCTTGGTCTCCATAATTAGTCTTCCTCCTTCTGTAATGCAATGTTCAATATCTTATGTAGCACTGCTGCCACAACCCAAATAATCCATGTAGTTCCCCAATCCATAGTTACGAAACTAATCATCAGATATAGGCAGGTAACTGTAGGCCAGTATACTTCCATAATGATAGTTGCAGTCTTATTAATGTATTCCACTTCATCCTCCTTAGCGTAGCTTCCGCTAATAGTCTTCTCATCATTGATCTTAAGGATATTGTCATATCCACCCATGATTCCTGTAGATGCTATGAAGAGGAACACTCCTATTCCTACACATACGAATAATGAAGCACTTGCCACTTCCAAATCAATTATGGCAACTGGCAACCAACAGATAGCACAGAGCATAACACCCACTGTAATGCATATAGCATAGGTAATCTTGAAATTATTCTTCCTATCCTTAGCATACTTAGCTGTATTCATGTCAATCTGGCATGGTTCCTTAGAAAGATAATCCCACTGACCACTCATAACACCAGTGAATACGAATAACCCCACTGCAATTGCTATTGAGACGAACATTCCTACCACTCCATAGGTATCCTCCCCATTATCTCCAAAGAAATCGAAGATAATTGGATAGATAACAGATGTGATACAGAGGAATACTCCTATACCAATAACAATGGCTCTGGTCTTGCAATAAGAGAAATATGACTCTACCTCATCTATGCTGACGAATCTGCGAGGCTTCTCCTCTCTGGCATGAGTCTCCTCAACTTCCTTAGTAACTCCTAAGTCCTCAGCCAGTTCATCCAGATTGCCGAACTCTGAAATAACTGTTCCTACTGCTGTGTTCTCACTCTCGCCGTCAGCAATAAGCTCATTATACTTATCCTCCATCATGGCAAGAAGCTCAGCCTTAGCTTTCTTAACCTCAGGTGTATTTGGCATGTTAGCAAACATTGCTTCCAAATAACTCTTAATAGTTTCCATACTTTCCTCCTAAATAATGCTCTAGTCCCTATGAATAAATTGCTCAACTACGTCCTTAGTGAGTTCCCATTCTTCACACTTGGTAAGGTAATAATCCCTGCCTGCATCAGTAATACGGTAGTATGTCCTCTTCTTACCATTACCCTCCGCATCAGGATTGGCTACGAATGATTCTATATATCCATTCTTCTCCATTCTATTGAATGCCGAATACAGTGTAGTCTCTTTAATAATGTACTTCCCATCGGTGATAGTCTTAATCTCCTTAGATATCTCATATCCATAAGAAGGTTCCTTCAAAAGAATGCTAAGAATCATGGTGTCATTGTAGCCTCTAATTACATCGCTACTAATCTCAGCCATCTCATCCCTCCTGTTACTCCGACTGTCGTTCCTACGTCTAACGTACTACGACTGTCGTACTATGTTTGTTGAAGTAAATATACTACGACTGTCGTAGGAAGTCAACATCTTTTTTGAAAAAAGTTTTTTTATACATAATTATTTTCTGAATTTGGTCGTTTTACCATTGTTTTTTCACACAAATAGACGATAATCATATTAGAGAATTTTATTCGGAAGGGAGTGTGATCACCTATGAAAAACACAATAAAGAATTTCAAAAGAATTCTAGTAGCAATACTCCTACTGATTCTAATTTGTCCAGCCGTTCCAGTTGAGGCTAAGGCGAATTCCAAATCATCCGTTAAAACAGTTGTTATAGATCCTAGCTGCCAGAAGACAGCTAATACTAAAAAAGAAGCCATAGGCCCTGGAGATTTCAATACCACAGAGCAGTCTCCTCCTGGAGAGGTTGGTACATCTACTGAATACACCGAGTATGAGATGAATCTTCAGATAGCACTTAAGCTTCAGACCATTCTTAAGGACCAGGGATACAATGTACTGTTAACACGAACAGATAATGATGTGGATATCAGTAACAGTGGTCGAGCAATGATTGCCAATACAGCTGATGCAGATATATTTGTGGTAATCAATGCCAGCGAGGATGCAGGAATCGAGATTACTTGCCAGTCTAAGGATAACCCTTATAATTATGGCAATTATGAGAACGCCAGATTACTATCGGACGCGCTTCTAGGCTCAGTCCTTCAGTCTACACAATCTAATAATGGTGATGTGGTAGAAAGTGACGAGAAAGCCGCGATTAACTGGTGCGCTGTACCTACTTCTATAGTCAGTGTAGGAGCACTTACAGATCTATCTGATGAGGAAAAGCTAGTAACAAATCAATACCAACAGCTCATAGCACAGGGTATTGCAAATGGAATAGATAGCTACTTCACTCAGAAATAATTGAAATCAAAAAAGGAATCTAGCAAAAGCTAGATTCCTTTTTAATGTCTAATTATCTATTGAAGAACTCAACGAACTCTTCGTAACCCTCTGATGTGAGCTGCTCCTTCTGGAACTTCTTATTCTTGTTCATACGAACCACAAGAACTGTCTGTCCATCAGCACGTGCAGCCTTCGCCTGAGCCATAACCTCTGAAAGCTTATCAGCTGGATAACCCTTCTCAACTAGATATGCTACCTTCTTGTTAGCACCAGGTACCTTGAAGCCCTGCTCCATAAGAAGGAGAATGATACGCTCGAATCCAATTGAGAATCCACAAGCGGGTGTGTTCTGACCTGTGAAGTTGCCAATCATCTTATCATAACGACCGCCACCACCGCAGCTTCCGCCGAACTCTGGAATGGCAATCTCGAAAATAGTTCCTGTATAGTAACTCATACCACGTACAAGTGTAGGATCAAATACCAACTCGAAGTCAGCTTCCTTAGTTGCATTGACTGCTGTGGCAATCTCACGCATCCAGTTAGCTACTTCCTCCTCAAGGAACTCTCCTAACTTATCAAGGAGGATATTCATACCCTCAGCTACATCCTTAACACCCTCAAGTGCTGCGAATAGTCCCACGTACTTATCGATAGACTCCTTAGCATAGCCCTCCTCAAGAAGCTCAGCTGATACTCCATCGAGACCTATCTTGTCCATCTTATCAAGAGTGATGAAGATTGAATCGTAATCCTCCTCAGAGAATCCTGCATATGCAGCCATAGCCTTAAGGATACGACGCTCGTTAATCCTAATCTCGAAATTCTTGAAACCGATAC
Source organism: Pseudobutyrivibrio sp. (assembly GCA_024691465.1). Next base: position 11,286 of record JAILNO010000162.1, read on the forward strand.
GACCAAGTGTAGTAGTGGTAGCAAGGATAAGCTCTATCTCTGCTAAGTTACTAGGCTCGCCAAGTATATCGATATCACACTGTGTAAACTGTCTATAACGACCACGCTGTGGTCTGTCTGCTCTCCATACAGAGCCTATCTGAAGGGCCTTGAAAGGAGCAGTGAGCTCATTAGCATGATTAGAATAGAATCTGCAAAGTGGAACTGTAAGGTCATATCTCATACCGAAATCCACTACATCAGCCTCAGTCTGTGCCTCAGGAATGTTGAGCTTCTCGCCACGCTTCATTACCTTAAAAATAAGCTTCTCATTCTCTCCACCCTGCTTGTTGGAAAGATTGCCGATTGATTCCATGGCTGGAGTCTCGATAGGTGTAAATCCAAAAGAACGATATGTGTCCTTAATAATAGAAGTTACATAATCTCTAACTTCCATCTCATATGGAAGAATGTCTTTCATTCCATTAACTGGTTTCTTATTTAAAGCCATTTCAAATCCTCTCTAAGTCTTTCTCTTTTTCTATCTATCATTTCATCAATTCGATCCATATATAACTGGACGTCCTTGACATTCTCACATCGTGTAACCGACTTGCCATGATCTGCCACGAACTTGCAGGCAGTGCCACAGCCAAGTGCCATTATAGTTTGTTTCTCCTCCATTATCAAGATATTATATAATCCCTCATTGCCTGGAGTAGCATATCCTATATTCTCAAGATTAGCCGCCATATTCTTCTGACGGTACAGATAGTATGGAGCCATACCCATATCCTTAGCAGCCTCAAGACATATATCCATATGCTTCTGAGAGTTATCAATCAGATAATCCTCATAGGCTTCCTTGTCGTAATTGAGTCTGGCTGAATGCTTAAGTGCAAGGGAATGGACTGTTAAGTTATCAGGGGCAAGCTTCTTAATCTCGGACAGTGTATACTCCACTTCCTCTATAGTCTCGCCTGGTAATCCTAAAATTAAATCCATATTTATATTCTTGAAACCAAGCTCTCTGGCCCAGCCATATACCTGATATATATCCTCTACCTTATGGAAGCGACCTATCAGATCAAGTGTCTTCTGATTCATGGTCTGTGGATTAATAGAAATACGCGTAACTGGGTGCTTCTTCATAACCTGTAGCTTCTCATAGGTGATTGAATCAGGGCGTCCCGCCTCTATAGTGTACTCTAGAAGTGACTTGGTGTCGAAGTACTTATCTATCAGTGTAAGCAGTCTCTCTAGATGCTCTGCATCTAGAGAAGTAGGCGTTCCTCCGCCAATGTAAATCGTGGTTAAACTTTTGCCCCTGCAGGATTCCGAGGTAAAAATCATCTCTTTCTCCAGGGCATCTATATAATCGTCCAACTTCTTAGTCCATAATCCTATTGGATAAGAGGTGAATGAACAATATAGACATGTGCTAGGACAGAATGGAATACCTATATATACTGAATAGCCATTGTCATAATCGATATGCTTAAGTAACTCATGCTCCTTGTGGGAAACGGTAAGGCTTAAGTCAATCTTAGACTTAGATGTGAGATATGTGTCGGTCATATAAGAAGCAATCTCATGGTCACTTCTGCCCTCCTCTATCATACCCAGGCTAATCTTGGTAGGGCGTATGCCAGTGAGTGTACCCCAAGGCAAATCCTTGCCACTGCGCTGATGCAAGCTCTCATAGATAGCTAGCTTAAGCCTGTTCTTAGTATCAGGGCGATCAGCATAATTAATCTCAATCCTGCGGCCGTCTAGTGTAAGCTCATGGTCTGCATACTGTACATCCATGGTAAAAGTTACGTCCTCATCCACAGGAGCTTCATCAGTACCGATGCGCACATCCTCCTTGGGATAGAAGGCCTTAACCAGTGAATATATGTCATATTCAAAATTATCTTCGTTTAGTTTTACATAAATCATACTGCATTCCTTATTGCAAATAAAAAATCTGTTAAGCCGCAAGCCATAGTGAACCCTCTGCATAAGTAAGATGATTGCACTATAAGCTATAGGCTACAGATTTCAGTCAAAACTCTTATAAAAATGGATTGTAAACGCGCTCCTGCTCTATTGTAGTAGCGCTATCATGCCCTGGGTAACAGATGGTGTCATCTGGCAGAACCATAAGCTTAGCCTTGATTCCATTAACCAGCTGTGACATGGATCCACCTGGGAAATCAGTCCTACCTACAGAACCACAGAAAAGTGTATCTCCTGTAAATAGAATCCCCTCCTCAGGGAAATAGAAGCAGCAACCTCCTGGAGTATGTCCTGGTGTGAATAGACACTTGAAATGCATACCTGCTAAATCAAGCTCCTCATCATCCTTAAGGTAGATATCTGCATGATATACTGTGGAATCGCCAAACATATCACCTGATAGATTGATGGCTGGATTCTCCAGTGTCTCACGCTCTCCCTCGTATGCATACACCTGAATACCGTACTCAGCTGCTATCTCAGCGGCTGCGCCAGCATGATCGAAGTGACCATGAGTAAGTAATATGGCCACAGGTGTAGTCCCAGACTGAGAGACCACTGCCTTAATGCGCTCAGGCATAGAGCCTGGATCTATAATAATTGATTCATTAGTCTGTTCGTTAATAGCCAAATAGCAATTCTCTGCTGCTACTGGCAGAAGTATCTTAGCGACTTTCATTCTAACCTCTAGGTCTTTCTACATCGATGATGGACTCAATCTGCTTAATCTTCTCAACTAGAGACTTAAGCTGCTCACGACTCTGAGTACCGAACTTAATAGTAATGGTAGCCACGCCTTGCTTGCTGGTCTTAGAGTGAATAGAATCTATATCGATCTCACGCTCTGTAAAGATACGAGTAATATCCACAAGAAGTCCTGTACGGTTGTTGCCGTAGATATTGATCTCGGTGAGATATACTCCACCCTTCTTGCCTTCTTCCTCAACATCTGTAGCCCATTCAGCCTCGATGAGACGCTCCTTCTCAAACTCTGGAAGGTTAATCATATTGATACAATCTGTACGATGAATAGAGACACCACGGCCTCTGGTAACGAAGCCTACAATCTCATCACCTGGTACTGGATTACAGCACTTAGAGAAGCGGACTGATACATCATATAATCCACTGACAGTGATGCCATGCTTAGACTTAGGCTTGACTTCCTTGCCTGAGCCTGAGTGCTCAGCTAAGACATCCTCATCACTCATCTTGATAGGATGATCCTTCTGCCACTCTACATACATCCTGTTGATAACGGCACCTTCCTTGATGGCACCCTGACCAACAGCAGCCAGGCAATCCTCCCAGCTGTGGAAACCGTACTTATTCTTAATGAGCTCTTGGTACTTAGGCTTATTCACATCGCCTAGGTCCACGCCCTTTTGCTTAGCGGAATTAATAAGAAGCTCCTTGCCCTTGGCGATATTCTCGTCCTTAGACTGGCTTCTAAACCACTGGTTAATCTTATTCTTAGCCTGAGAGCTCTTGACTATATTGAGCCAATCACGGCTAGGTCCATTAGTATTCTGTGAAGTAACTACCTCGATCCTATCACCATTCTGGATGACATAATCGATAGGTACGAGCTTGCCATTGACCTTAGCTCCGATCATCCTATTACCTACAGCAGAATGGATTGCATATGCGAAATCGATTGGTGTAGAACCATTAGGAAGATTCTTAACATCTCCAGAAGGAGTAAAGCAGAATACCGTATCTGAGAATAAATTTAAATCAGACTTTAATAAAGATGAGAACTCCTTATTATCAGAGATCTCCTGCTGCCACTCGAGAATCTCACGAAGCCATGATAGCTTCTCCTCCTCGCCCATGACAGTGGAACCCTCTCCACTCTCCTTATACTTCCAATGGGCAGCGATACCATACTCACTGGTGCGGTGCATCTCGTAAGTACGAATCTGAATCTCAAATGGAGCTCCATTAGGTCCAATAACTGTAGTATGTAAGGACTGATACATGTTAGGCTTAGGCATAGCAATGTAATCCTTGAAACGACCAGGGATTGGGGTGTACATCTCATGAATCACACCCAGTGCTGCATAACAGTCCTTGATGGAATCTACGATGATACGTACTGCGAATAAATCATATATCTGATCGATGGTTTTGTGCTGATTGACCATCTTCTTATAAATACTGAAGAAATGCTTGGCTCTACCGTATACCTCAGCATCGATATCAGCATCCTTAATGTGCTTAGACACATCATCTACCAAGGAATTAATGTACTCTGTACGCTGATCCTTCCTGAGGGCAATCTTCTCAACCAAGTCATAATATGCATCTGGCTCAAGATACTTAAGGGATAAGTCATCCAGCTCTATCTTAACCTTGCTGATACCAAGACGCTGTGCTAGAGGAGCATATATCTCCATGGTCTCCCTAGCCTTCTCCTTCTGCTTCTCTGGTCGCATGTACTTGAGAGTACGCATATTGTGAAGTCTATCAGCAAGCTTAATAAGGATGACACGGATATCCTTAGCCATAGCAAGGAACATCTTACGGAGATTCTCTGCCTGAATCTCGACCTTATCAGCGTCGTAATTGAGCTGACCTAACTTGGTAACTCCGTCTACCAACTCAGCTACTTCATCAGAGAACTGCTCAGCAATCTCTTCCTTAGTGTATATGGTGTCCTCCACCACATCATGGAGAAGACCTGCCACAATAGTCTCTTTATCTAATTCCAAATCAGCAAGGATAATAGCCACACAAAGTGGATGAATTATATAAGGCTCACCAGACTTACGTGCCTGCCCCTCATGAGCAGATCTGGCCAGATTATAGCCCTTCTCTATCATAGAAATGTCAGCATTGGGATGATACTTGCGCACTCTATCAATGAGCTCCTTATAGAGCTCATCTGGGTCCACAAAGTCCGTGGTAGCGATGACACCATGGTTCTCAAAAGATACTTTATGCTCGAGCTGTTCTAATTCTGTCTGATCATGAACTGCCATGATATCACCCTCCTTCCCAAATTTTTATTGAATATTATATAATTTAACAGCTGAAAAAGCAATAATTACAGTGCCGAAAAAAAGCCATCTTTATAGACAATTTTGCATTTTTTTGTTATCATAACTCAGGTTTGAAAAAGTTTTGTATTTGAAAGGATTTTTAAATGATTCAAGCAAATAATGTCACTCTTCGATTCGGCAAGAAGGCCTTATTCGAGGAAGTTAATATCAAGTTTACAGAGGGTAACTGCTACGGTATCATCGGTGCTAATGGTGCTGGTAAGTCTACCTTTCTTAAGATTTTATCAGGTCAATTAGAGCCAACCAGTGGTGATATCACCATGAGTCCTGGCAACCGTCTCTCTTTCTTAGAGCAGGATCACTTCAAGTATGATGAATACACAGTACTTGATACAGTAATCATGGGTAACCAGCGTCTCTACGATATCATGAAGGAGAAGGACGCTATATATATGAAGGAAGACTTCTCTGACGAGGATGGTATCCGCGCAGCTGAGCTCGAGAGCGAGTTCGCTGAGATGGATGGTTGGAATGCTGAGTCAGATGCTGCCACACTCCTTAACGGTCTAGGTGTAGATACAGAGCATCACTACACTCTTATGAAGGAGCTTCCTGGTGCACTTAAGGTCAAGATTCTTCTTGCCAGAGCACTCTTCGGTTCTCCTGACGTACTACTGCTCGATGAGCCTACTAACCACTTGGATCTAGATGCTATTGCTTGGCTTGAGGAATTCCTTATTAATTTTGAGAATACAGTTATCGTAGTATCCCATGATAGATACTTCCTTAACAAGGTATGTACACATACAGCAGATATCGATTACGGCAAGATTCAGCTCTTCGCTGGTAACTACGACTTCTGGTATCAGTCATCACAGCTGATTATCCAGCAGCGTAAGGAAGCTAACAAGAAGAAGGAAGAGCAGATCAAGGAGTTACAGGAGTTCATCCAGAGATTCTCTGCTAACGCTTCTAAGTCTAAGCAGGCTACATCACGTAAGCGTGCATTAGAGAAGATTCAGCTTGACGACATTCGTCCTTCAAGCCGTAAGTATCCATACATCGATTTCAGACCAGCTCGAGAAATCGGTAACGAGGTTCTTTCAGTTGAAAATCTTACAAAGACAATTGATGGTGAGTTAATCTTAGATCACCTTTCATTCAACGTTGGTCGTGAGGACAAGATTGCTTTAGTTGGTTCAAACGAAAAGGCAAAGACAGTTCTCTTCCAGATTCTCGCTGGTGAGATGGAGCCAGATGAGGGAAGCTACAAGTGGGGTGTTACCACTTCACAGTCATACTTCCCTAAGGACAACACCGAAATCTTTGCTACAGACCTTCTCATTGTAGACTGGCTTACACAGTTCTCTGAAATTAAGGATGCTACTTATGTACGTGGTTTCCTTGGACGTATGCTTTTCGCTGGTGATGACGGCGCTAAGAAGATGAAGGTATTATCTGGTGGTGAGAAAGTTCGTGTTCTTCTTTCACGTATGATGATTGAGAACTCAAACGTACTTATGCTTGATGAGCCTACTGACCACCTTGACATGGAGTCAATTACAGCACTTAATACTGGTCTTCAGAAGTTCTCAGGAGTTATCCTCTTCTCTTCTCGTGACCACGAAATCGTGCAGACAACTGCTAACCGTATCATTGAAATCCTTCCAAACGGACAGATGATTGATAAGATGACAACTTACGATGAGTATCTTGAGTCTGATGAGATGGCAAGAAAGCGTACTGTACTTGAGCTTTCTTCTGACGAGCTTTCAGACGACTAATTTTAAATATCAAATAATTAAGGCATTCCAGAACCCCTGGAATGCCTTTATTATTTTAATCATTTGATACCTTATTTCTCTTTAAGATATTGTATTTCCTATCCACAATCACTAACACTAATACATAAGCCAGTGTAATACCGATTTGGAATATCGAGCTAGGAATATCTGTTTTTGTTTGAACCTCGCCAAATCCAAAGCCTGTCAGGATAAAGATTGTAACGTCTGTAACGATGTGAAGTGCACATCCTGCTTCAATTCCTTTAGCATACCAAGTAAGAATTCCAAAGATTAACCCAAGGGACAAAATAACAACTCTGCCTACGTTATCATACGGATGAACTGCTGCAAAGCATATTGCCTGTAATACAATTGCTACAGCTGGCTTTTTGAACCAGGCCCCGAAGGCTTGCATCAAAAGACCTCTAAAGAAAAACTCCTCTGCACAGCATTGAATTGGTGTGAGTACAAGACATAGAATTAATCCAATTGCTGTAAACTTAGTACCACCTGTTCGTCCATCGACCAATAACGTCTGAATCATCAATGGTAATCCTATGGTTAAAACGCCTATCCCTAAGGCTTTAAAGAAAATACCTTTATCCCAACCTTTTCTAACTGAGATATATGAATCAAAAGGACGATCCTTCACAATTTTTGATGCTAGAAACAGTGTAGGAATATAGATTGCAACACTGCCCAAGCCTAGAAATGCTCCTAAAGCAGAATATACATTAAAGTTGTCATAACCACCTGCGATATCATAAATTCCTGTGGCACCTCCAGTCAGTTCTTCATATAGCATACCACCAAAGGTGGCAGTTATGGTTATAAGATTTGCTAATCCTATGGTAAGTATAATTACAAATATGGTTTTAAACCATTTATAGTTTTCAAATGTTCTAGCGTAAGTTATATACTCGTTTCTCTTATTTGCATTCACAACTCATATCCTCTTTTCATTAAAATTTACACCTTCTACAGACTACTCAAGTTGCCCAGAAGAAGACTTGTTATCCATTTAAATATGTGCTACAACCTTTACTGTTTCTTCGTGATTCACCTTTGCAACTGTTTCTGGCTGTGTCTGTGTAGCCTCAGCTCTTCTACCTTCAAGAATGTTGTACTTTCTATCTAAGAAAACAACTAAAGCCAGACATGTAATATCTAATACTATAGAAAGAAGTGCGCTATCCCAAGTAACCTCAGATGTTACAGCGCCAAAACCAAAGCCTGTTAACATAAATACTGCTGTGTTATTAACGATATGTAATGCACTAGATGTCTCGATACCCTTTGTATACCAAGCCATAGTACCCATTACTAAGCCTGAAACTACAATTTCAGTAACACCAATCCAGTTGTATGGATGAAGCATTGCAAATACAATTGTTTGTGCAATAATTGCTACAAGTGGATATCTGAACCATCCACCAACAGTCTGCATAATCAATCCTCTGAAAACAAACTCCTCAGCTACACTCTGTAATGGAACAAGGAGTAAGCATAAAATAAATCCACCAAAGGTAAATCTGACACCACTAAATTCATCCTGAACTAATACCAAAACTGTGACTGGTAATCCAATTACTGCTAAGGAAAGTAATAAGCTCTTACCAAATATTTTCATGTTCCACTTTTCATAAGATGAAAAATAAGATTTAAATGGTCTATCCTTAACAATCTTGGTTGCTAAGAATAATGCAGGAATAAATGCTGCTATAATTCCAAGTGAGAATAACGCTCCAATTGGTGTATATACATTCAAATCATCATATCCACCAGAACCAATCTGTCTCCAAAAATCAATATTTTTAGAATAAGCCATCACAGCAGCAATAAACATCAATATCATTCCAAAAACACTTTGGAATAACCATGTAAGAGCCCCAACAATAATAGGCTTAAACCAACGATAACCAACATAATTTCTTGAACTTACTGTAAAATCTGTGCTATCAAATGTCTTTTTCATTTTTTTCTCCTCCGAAAACTTTCAACTGTTTTTGTTTTGTTGAGATAATAATAACACTCGCTTTATCACATTACTGTCACACGAATATATTAAAAAAAGCACCCCGAAGGATGCTTTAAAATTATGCTGATTTAATGTGGCTTCCCACTATCTCAGAAACCTCTGATATTGTAGTAAATGTACTACCAGGGAACTCATTTAATAAAGTTTTAAGTTGATGTATTTCAGCTCTGGTCACTACGCAATATAAAATATCCTTACCATTGTTAGAAACCAGTCCCTCACCTCTCATAAAAGTTACTGTTCTGCCAAGCTCTTTGAAAATTTTGTCTGCTAGACCTCGTCCGTCATCAGTAATTACCATGACAGATTTGGTACTCTCAAAGCCTATCTCAACAATATCAATAACCTTTGATGAAATGAAATACATAAGCAGCGAATACATACCCCTATCAATATTAAACACAAAACCTGCAACAGCAAAAATAAAAACATTAAAGATCAAGATTATCTGCCCTGTGGATACCGAAAGATTCCTGTTTAAAATAACCGCTACAACTTCTGTACCATCTAAACATCCGCCGCCTTTAAGCACCAGGCCCACGCCAACACCAAGAAGCATTCCACCGTAGGTAATGGCAAGAAGCATCTGCTCTGTCGCTTCTTGTACTGGCGCAAACACACTCGTCATAACAGAAAACAGTGCAATGGCGTATACCAGTTTAATCACAAACACCTTTCCCATTCTTTTGTACGCTAAGAATGCGAAGGGCATATTTATGATAAAGATAAGTGCGCCAAGGGGCACCGGGATAAAATGCGCAATTATCATGCTTATTCCGGTTACTCCACCATCAAATATGCTA
>JAILNO010000167.1 GCA_024691465.1 Pseudobutyrivibrio sp.
ACTGCTGCACGACATTCCTGCAGACTCATCATAGTCTCTACCACGAACAGGTCTACACCCTCTTGCATAATCGCTTCCACCTGTTCCTTATAGCAGTCTACCAAGTCCTCAAACATCAAGTCGCCAATCGGATATAACTGCTTACCTGTCATAGATATATCAGCAGCCACTAATCCCTTATCGCCTGCTACCTCTCTGGTGAGTCTAACCAGCTGCCTATTAATCTCAACTAGATTATCCTCTAGGCCATATTCCGCCAGCTTGATACGAGACGCAGTAAAAGTAGGTGCAAGAACTATATCTGAACCTGCATTATAATATTCACTCTGAATCTCTTGAATAGCCCATGGGTTATCTATGATCCACTTCTCTGGACATACTCCCGCAGCCATACCTCTCTTCTGTAATTCCGTACCTGTTGCTCCATCAATAAAAACTATTCTGCTCTCAAGTAATTGTCTAAATTCAAGTCTGGTCATTATATCTCCTTATTTGATAATCGTTCCGCCACCTAAAACCACATCGCCATCGTAGAATACTGCAGCCTGTCCAGGAGTAATCGCTCTCTGAGGCTCGTCGAATACCACCTGTGCTGTAGTCTTATCTATCCTCTTAACAGTGCATGGTTGCTCTATCATGCGATACCGCACCTTGGCCTTGCACTTAAACTCGTCTCTAGTATCTGTAGTATCTATCCAATTAATGTTCTCCACAAGTACATCCCTTGAGAAGAGATCCTCATTCTTACCTAAGACTACCCTATTACCTGGCACATCTAAGCGCACCACATATAAAGGATATGCGGCCGATATACCAAGTCCCTTGCGCTGACCTATTGTGTAACATACTATTCCCTTATGCTGACCTAGTACATTGCCCTCTAGATCCACGAAATCACCTGGCTCATATTCTCTGCCAGTATATTTCTTAAGAGTAGCTACATAATCTCCATCAGGCACAAAGCATATATCCTGACTATCAGGCTTGTTTGCATTAATGAAATCATGCTCCTCAGCTATTTTCCTAGCCTCTTCCTTCGTAAGCTCTCCCAATGGAAATTCTGTACGAGCCAGATCCTCCTGTGTCATATTGTAGAGCACATAACTCTGATCCTTAGTAATATCCTTAGCCTTAAGGAGCTGATATCCATTATCCCCCTTGCGAATCCTTACATAATGTCCTGTAACTATCTTCTCACAACCTAATATCTGACCTCGTCTGAATAATTCATCGAACTTCATATATTTATTACATTGAATACATGGGTTAGGTGTCCTTCCACACTCATAGCACTCAATGAAATTATCTATAACTACTTCCTTGAATCTATCCCGGAAATTAAAAGTGTAATGAGGCATATTAAGCCTCCTGGCCACTGCCTTAGCATCCTCCACATCATCTAAAGAACAACAGGTATGGTCATCGCATAGATCCACATCTTCATTGGAATATAGTTTCATAGTACAGCCTATGCACTCGTATCCTTTTTCCTTCATAAGAAGAGCTGCCACACTGCTGTCAACTCCTCCACTCATAGCAATTAAAGCCTTCATGCTACCTCCGTTACCTATTCGTCCTTAATATTACCACATCTGATATGGTCCTTAATTATGCCATCTATCACTTCAAAGAGCTTCTCAGATCCAAGTACTGACTTCCCTTGTCTTCCATACACTTGAGTTGCACTCACTCCATGCTCTTTCCAATCGTTTCCATCATTACTATTGTTAAGCATCAGAGGCTGCAGATTATCCATGGTGTGAGCATACTTAGCCTCAGGGGTCTCATACGCTTCGAACTCATCAAATAAGGCTATCAGTTCATCCCTTTGATCCTCTGGCAATCTACCGAATATATTATTCTTAGCCATATCCTCTCTAGCCTTTTGAGTCTTCTTATTCTCCTCGTCATAGGCGTAGGTATCCCCTGCCTCTATCTCCACGATATCGTGTATGAGACACATGAGCATAACCTTACCAATATCTATAGGTTCATTAGAGTATTCACGTAAAAGATACGCCATAATTGCCATGTGCCAAGCATGCTCTGCATCATTCTCATTGCGTCCATGCCCTGAAAGATGAGTCTGTCTGAAAATATTCTTCTCTTTATCTATCTCTAAGGCAAAATCTAATTGTTTCTTTAATCTATCTTCCATAATAAACTCCTTAAAACCTAGCAAAACTATATGCAATAGAATAATTAAGACTCCTTATTTTTTCAACCTTTTTTAGGAAACTAATAATTATTATTTAACAAAAAAATCACAAACGCCTTATATATGTAATGGTAAAATAAAAATGCGCAGAAAACCAAGCGCGAGTACAATATCATTAGGAGGCTTATTATGGGGAAAAAGGGGACACTAAATAAGAAAGAAAGACCAAATAGCACTATTAGCAGAAAAGATAGCATCAAAACTAAATTGATTGCTCTAATGACATTAGTTGTTGCTATACCTCTACTGATATCTATTGTAGTTAGCTACAATACCTCCACTACTAAATCAAAGGCAGATGCATTGGAAATACTTGAATCTAATGCCAATTATGTAGAGGCTCAATACGATGGTCTAGTTAGTGAAAATATAATTGCTCTGCAGACATTTGCAACATCACCTAGTACTATCCAATATCTGAACACATATAATCAAGAGGATTGTGCTATACCAGATGATGCTATGCTAGCCCAGATGGATGCCGTCAACGAGAAAATGAACGATGGAAATATTAATATGATTTTATCGCTTCCATCAGGCCAGCAGTTGCTTAGAGCTGATAGATTAGAGCTAGCTAATATATCTGATAGAGCATACTTCCAGAAATGTATAGCTACAAATGATGTGGCTGTTTCTGATATCGTTGTTAGTAAATCAGCCGGTAATCGTATTACTATCATCATTGTTCCAGTATTTGATGACAGAAGTGGTAAGTTAATTGGAACTGTTCAACGCTCATTTGACCTGATTAATCTACATGAGTTCTTGGCAGCCAGTGTAGATGAAGGATATATAGCTGATACCACAGGTACAGTAGCAGCAGATGCAGCAAAAGAGCTTACTGCTGAGGATGAACCAATCTCCTACCCAGATGCTGAGTTCCTAACCTCATCAGAATTAAGCGGTACCTTCGATATGACTGTCAAAGGCAACACCACCTACTATTCATGGGTTAAGAATGAGGCCACTGGTTATACAGTTTGTGTAGCTGAGGATGAGAGCATTATTATGGCTGAGGCTAGACGCTCTGCTACTATAGTAGTAATATTGGGAGTTGTTTTAGTAATTGTAGGCGTAATTATATCTCTTATTATGGCTAACAGCTTTACTAAACCAATTATTGATGTTAATTCCTCACTTTCCGCTCTTGCAGATGGTCGTTTCGAGAAAATACATGGATACTCAAAACGTAAAGACGAATTCGGAGCCATCGTGAGAGATACTAATGGATTAATAGATAAGTTAAAAGATATCGTAGCAGCTATTAAAGAATCTGCTCTCACCGTTACCAATTCTTCAGAAGATCTAGCGGACATGGCTAATCAGATATCAGCAACTACAGAGGGTGTATCTAATGCAGTTCAAGAGATTGCAACTGGTGCAGTACAGCAGGCTGAAGAAATCCAGGAAGCTGCTGAGAATGTAGGTAGAATCACCGATGCCGTTACAGGAGTTCAGAACTCCACTGGAGATATGGAATCACTTGCAGCTAGGATGAAGGATGCTTCAGAAGCTTCAAGCAAGTCTCTATCCAACCTTCAGGTATCTAGCAGTGATATGACCAGCAAGATTGAAGAAATCGCTCGTACCATTTCAGCTACACAGGATGCTGTATCTAATATTAACGAAAGAGTTGAAGGTATATCTGGTATCGCAGCTCAGACTAATCTCCTTTCTCTCAATGCTTCTATTGAGGCCGCTCGTGCTGGTGAGGCCGGCAAGGGATTCGCAGTAGTAGCCGAAGAAATTAGGAAGCTTGCTGATGATTCAGAGAGCATGGCTCAGGATATTCGTACTGAGATGGATGTGCTATTACACCAGGCTGAAGCCGCTGTAGCAGCTGCCAATGAAGTACGTCAGGGCAACCTGGAGCAGCAAGAAGCTCTTGGCGAGACACTCCAATCAGTCAACGGTATGCTTACAGATATCGATGGTACAGTAGTTGGTGTTAGAGAGATTGCAGGTGGTGCTACCACATGTGTAACTTCAAACGAAGTCGTTTCTGATGCAATGTCTTCTCTCTCTGCTATATCAGAAGAGAATGCCGCATCTTCAGAAACCACAGGAGCTTCTGTGGAAGAGCTTTCAGCAACTGTTGCCAGCCTAGCTAATTCAGCTACTGATCTTAAGGATATAGCTGAACAGCTCAATAAAGAAATAGAATTCTTTAAATAATAATCATACACGTGCCCAGGCCATAAATGGTCTGGGCACATTTATTTAATAAATTAATGGTATAATAAATAAAAATCATTTATGGGGATAATATTATGGGGAAGAATAGAATTGTAAATGAAAACTTTTTCGATGAATATAAGTTCTTCGACGCTATTTTATCGGAGCATTTCCATATGGAAAGCGGAGGCATTGATAAATATATCGATGAGATGAAGAATGCCAACTACGAAGCTTGCGAAAGGATTCCAGAGTGGAATTCTATACTAGCAAGACTTGAGCATCTACGAGATAGATATAATAGCCTTAATAATGCTGATACCAGCTTCGATGAGTTCCAGGGCAAGGATGAGGATGTGGTATGGATTCGTATCTTTATCACCAAGCTACAGGGCAAGGCTGACCCACTAT
>JAILNO010000204.1 GCA_024691465.1 Pseudobutyrivibrio sp.
TGCGGATGATTACCGTATGGGATTGGATTACGCTAGACTTATTATTGAAGAGAACGAAGCTCATAGATTAATAGCCATCTATCATATGGATAACATCAATAATAAGAACTTCCTGGAAGGACTTCAGGATGGCTTGGCTTCCTCAGATACTTCTATTGCTGTTAGACAGGTTAAGGGGACTGATGAGCAGGTTAGACAATCCATCTATAACTATAAGCAGTCTGGATTATATGACGGAATAGTAGCTATTGATTCAACTACTGTGGAGTGTGTAGTTCACGTGATGAGCAATACCAGTAAGGAATTACCTGTGTATTGTGTGGATGACAGGCAGGAGGCCGTTTATTATCTAGATTCAGGAGTGACTCAGGCACTGGCTCTTAAGGATGATTATTCCCTAGGATTTATAGCTGTCAAAGCTATACTTAGAGAAGATGTTAACTTAGAAGATATTCCTCTATATTATATTGTAACCAAGGAGGATATATACTCGGAAAGGTATGAAAAGGTACTGTTTCCTTTTGCTAAATAATTATGAAAAAAAGACTCACAATAATAATTTCAATTGCATTAATTATTTGCATGGCTATCTCGATAGCAAACAGATACGATACACCTGAAGAAGTCGTTATGAGCGATGTGATTAAGGTGGGAATCACTATGTATAATGAATATGATCCTTTTACTGAAGAGATTAGACACAATATCGAGGAGTACCTGAATTCATACAGTTCAGAGCTGGGAGTAGACATATCAGTTGAGGTGGTATATTCGGGTAAGAATCAGCTGGTGCAGAATGATCAGGTGGAGGATTTCATTGACAAGGATTTTGACATCGTATGCGTCAATATAGTCGATAGAACAGATCCGTATGTAATTATTGAGAAGGCCAAGTCTTCTAACACACCCATTATCTTTTTCAATCGAGAGATAGTTGAGGATGACCTTAAAAGATACGATAAGCTTTACTATGTAGGTGCTAAGCCAGAGCAGAGTGGTCAAATGCAAGGGCAGATTGTAATTGATGAATTGAGGAAGGACTTTGAGGATATAGACGTAAGCTCTGATGGAGTTATTCAATATGTATTATTAGAGGGAGAGGCTGGACATCAGGATGCAATTATTCGAAGCCGTGTAGCCATAGAGACTATCAAGGACTCTGGCATAGAGATGGAGATGTTAGGAGATGAGATAGCCAACTGGGATCGTCAGCAGGCTCAGACCAAGATGACCTCCCTTCTGGCAGGATATCCTAGACAGATTGAGCTTGTAATTGCCAATGATGACAATATGGCTCTCGGCGCGCTTGATGCTTTAACAGATTTTGGAGTTCAGAAGTTACCTCTTATTGTAGGGGTTAATGGCCAGGAGGAGGTCATTGATGATATTAATGAGGGGCTCATTAATGGAACTGTTCTAAACAATGCTAGGGAAAAGGGACGAGTAATAGCCACATTAGCTCTAGATATAGCCACAGATAATCTATCTGATAGTGATATTCAATTAGAAGATGGCAAATATTATTATGTTGACTATGAACCTATCACAATTGATAATGTTCAGCAGTTTATAAATTAAAATTTTGGTTGATAACATAGACCTTAAAGGTTTATAATCTTTAAGGTCTATAACTTTGACTTATTTTGTCTGATTTAGACTATGGAGGATTAATTTTGCTTGATAAATTAGAAAAGAAATTTGGCAAATATGCTATTAATAATTTGATTCTATATTTACTTGGTGGTTATGCCATCGGTTACCTTCTGACATTTGGTCAGAAGTTTACAGGTGTGCCTTATCTTACATATCTGACACTTGAGCCTTATTACATATTGCATGGTCAGGTGTGGAGACTTATCACTTGGATTATTATCCCTCCTCAGGAGAGTATCTGGATTGCACTTATTATGTTTCTGCTGTATTACCAGTTAGGAAGTGCACTAGAGCGTACTTGGGGTGCCTTCAGATTCAATGTATACATATTTGGAGGCATGCTATTTACAGTAATAGGAGCTTTTATTACATATGCTATATATGGGCCTACACTGCCTATAGGATATTTTGTTAATACATACTACATTAATTTATCTATATTCCTTGCATTTTCTACTTGTTTCCCAGATATGCAGGTACTTTTGTACTTCATCATTCCTATTAAGATGAAGTGGATGTCCATTGTATATGGAGTGATTATCGGATATGAGATTATTCAATATATATATTTAGGTGCATTATATATGGCTGTGCCTATTATTGCTTCACTTCTTAATTTCGTAGTATTTTTCCTTATGACAAGGAATTTACATAGATACAATCCTAAGGATATTCATAGGAGAGCTGAGTTTAGAAGAGCTGCTACACCACCTCGTACACAGTACAGAGATGGCACTCCTATAGCTAGACATAAGTGTGCAGTTTGTGGACGTACTGAGATTACCAATCCAGAGCTTGAGTTCAGATTCTGCAGTAAGTGCAATGGCAATTATGAGTATTGCAGTGATCATTTATTCACACATCAGCACATTAAATAACGTAAATAATTGAAAGGGACTTAATATAAATGAGCGAAGAAGTAGTTAGCAAAAATTTTATCGAGCTAGAGATTGACAAGGATTTAAAGGAAGGGGTCTATGATCACGTATGTACTAGATTCCCACCTGAGCCTAATGGTTATTTACACATTGGACATGCTAAATCTATTATTTTAAATTATGGACTTGCTAAGAAATATAATGGTGAGTTCCATATGAGATTTGATGACACTAATCCTACCAAGGAGAAGGTAGAGTTCGTTGATTCAATTAAGGCTGATATTCAGTGGCTAGGAGCAGATTGGGGAGAGCACCTATACTTTGCTTCTAATTACTTTGACAGAATGTATGAAGTAGCTCTTGACTTAATCAAGAAGGGATTGGCTTATGTCTCAGACCTTACCGCAGATGAGATGAGAGAGTACCGTGGTGATTTCGAGCATCCAGGTAAGGATGATCCTAATAGGAACCGCTCGGTTGAAGAGAACCTTGCTATGTTCGAGGATATGAAGAATGGCAAGTTCGAGGATGGCAGCCATACACTTAGAGCTAAGATTGATATGGCGTCTCCTAATATCAATATGAGAGATCCAATTCTCTATAGAGTTGCTCATATGACACATCATAACACTGGGGATAAGTGGTGCATTTATCCTATGTATGATTTCGCACATCCGCTTGAGGATGCATTTGAGGGAATCACACATTCTATTTGTACTCTTGAGTTTGAGGATCACAGACCACTATATGATTGGGTTGTTAAGTCTGCTGGATTCCCTAATCCACCTCGCCAGATAGAGTTTGCTAAGATGTATCTTACAAACGTAGTTACTGGTAAGAGATATATCAAGAAGTTAGTAGAGGATGGAATCGTTGATGGTTGGGATGATCCTAGACTTGTTTCTATAGCTGCTCTTAGAAGAAGAGGATTTACTCCTTCTTCAATTCAGAAGTTTGTTGAGCTTTCTGGTGTGTCTAAGGCTAATTCATCATCTGACTATGCTATGCTTGAGTACTGCATTAGAGAGGATCTTAAGTCTACTAGAGGCAGAGTTATGGCTGTACTTGATCCAGTTAAGCTTGTTATTGATAACTATGAGGGTGATGAGGTTGAGTGGCTTGAGGCTCCTAATAATCTAGAGAACCCTGAGCTTGGTAGTCGTAAGGTTCCTTTTGGTAAGGAGCTATATATCGATAGAGAGGATTTCATGATTGAGCCTCCTAAGAAGTATTTTAGATTATATCCTGGCAACGAAGTACGTCTGATGAATGCATACTTTGTTACATGTACAAGCTATGAGACAGATGACAGTGGCAAGGTTACTTGTATTCACTGTACATATGACCCTGCTACTAAGGGCGGAGATAGCCCTGATGGACGTAAGGTTAAGGGAACAATCCACTGGGTTGCAGCTAAGACAGCTCTCAAGGCTGAAGTGCGACTCTATGAAAACATTGTGGACGAGGAAAAAGGAGTGTATAATGAGGATGGTAGCTTGAATATCAATCCAAACTCTCTTACAGTTCTTAAAGATTGCTTAGTAGAGCCTTCACTTGAGGATGCTAAAGCATATGACAGCTTCCAGTTTGTAAGACAGGGATTCTTCTGTGTAGATGCTAAGGATTCTAAGAAAGGTGCTTTAGTATTTAATAGAATTGTCTCATTAAAGAGCTCTTTCAAATTACCTACCAATAATTAATCATTAGTTCTAGAGTTATATATAGAAAAGGATTTTATCATGAATTTATTATCAGGAATGGAAAAGTTTGGTTTCTCAATGGATGGAGACCTGGATATTCTTGCAGATGATCGTCCTAAGAAGGATGGCGCTCAGCAGAAGTCTGCAGCTCCTGTTGTTAAGCAGGAGAAGGATTTTATCCTAGATAAAAAGGTTAGATGTCCTATTTGTGACAAGGAATTCCCTATTAGAGCGGTACTTGCCACTAAGCTTAAGAGAATTGAGCCAGATTTTGATTTGAGACCTAATTACGAATATATAGACAAGTGCAAATATGATTTCATATCATGTCCTAATTGTGGATATTCTGCACTTGATACTACTTTCTCTAAGATAGATACTGCTCGTGTTAAGCTTATTCGTGCAGAGTTCTGTCCTAGCTTTAAGCCTCAGTCAGGAGAGACGCTTCCAGAGACATATTCGTATGAATATTCAATTGAGAAGTTTAAGCTTGCTCTTATCTGTACTATGAAGAAGAGAGCTAAGATGTCTGAGAAGGCTTATGTCTGCCTTAAGATCGCATGGCTTAGAAGAGCGCAGCTTAAGGAATTAGAGGGTAATAAGGAAGCTGATCCTAAGGTGGTTGATATGGTCAAGAAAGAATACGAAGGCTTCTATGCACAGGCATATGAAGGTTTCATGAAGGCAATTTCTTCAGAAACACCACCATATTGTGGTATGGCTTCAGAAGCGGTTGAGTTCATGCTTGCCAACATGTCTGTACACTATAAGAAATATGATGCAGCCATGAAGATTATTGCAAGACTTATTCAGTCCCCTAGTACTTCAAGGAAGCTTAAGGATAAGTGCCTCGAGCTGAAAGAAGATATTGTTGCTAAACAAGGTGCAAAATAAAAACGACACATATCAGATTTTCTGGTATGTGTTTTTTTGAGGTAAACATGAATTGGATTAAATACTCTATTAATACAACTACAGAAGCTGAGGATTTCATAAGTGCTATGCTTATGGAACTTGATATTGTTTCCATCGAGATTGAGAACAATGTTCCAGTATCAGGCGAGAAGCAGGGCGGTGAGTTCAAGGAACTACAGCCTGATTTACCTGAGGATGATGGCACATCTAAGGTGTGCTTCTACTTATCAGAGGATGAGGACCATGAGAGTAAGCTGCTGGAGGTTAGAGCAGCTTTATCAGAGCTTAAGTCCTCTATGGATATTGGTGAGGGAACCATCGACTCTTCCATAACTAAGCAGGAAGATTGGATTAACAATTGGAAAGAGTTTTTCAAATCATTTTATATTGATGATATATTTATCAAGCCTACCTGGGAAGAGATGCCAGAGGACATGGATAAGAGTCACGTGATTGAGATAGATCCTGGCGTATCATTTGGTACAGGTAAGCATGAGACTACTCAGCTGTGTATTAGACAGCTTAAGAAGTATCTTAAGGCTGATGATGAGATACTTGATATTGGATGTGGTAGTGGTATTCTATCAATCGTTTCTTATAAGCTCTTAGATGGCAAGTGTCACTTGGTTGGAACTGATATAGACGAGGATTGTATTGCTTCCACTTACGACAATTTTGCAATTAATGATATTCCTAAGTCTGCTGGGGATTTCTATGTGGGTAATCTTACAGAGGATAAGGATTTACAGGATTCAGTTGGTTATGAGAAATACGATGTAGTTGTTGCCAATATCTTAGCTGATATTATTATTGGCATGGCACCAGCTATATATCCTACTCTTAAGAGTGGAGCTTATTTCATTTCTTCAGGAATAATTGATTTCAAGGAGGATGAGGTGAAGGAAGCTCTTATTAAGGCAGGACTTACTATTGTAGAGATTAATCACCAGGGAGAGTGGGTTAATATAACCGCTCGTAAGAATTAATTATGCAGCAAATTTTTGTTAATGAAGAGCCTATTGATAACAGATTCGTGGTGACAGGTGATGATATGCATCATTTGGTGCGCGTAGTTAGAATCAAAAAAGGCGAGATTATTAGAGTATCCACTGAAAGTGGCAATAACTACCTATGCCAAGTGGTGGATAGCAAGGATAATGAGCTGATAGTAGAAGTTACTGAACAGGTGCCTTCCACTGAGCTTCCTAATAAGATATATCTTTTCCAGGCTATTCCTAAGGGGGATAGGATGGAGACTATAATCGAGAAGTGTGTGGAACTGGGAGCTTACGAGATAATACCTGTCCAGATGAAGAACTGTATTGTTAAGTTAGACGATAAGAAGAAAAAGTCTAAATTGCAGCGATATCAGACTATTGCCATGACTGCAGCTAAGCAGTCTAAGCGTTCCATTATTCCTAATATTCATACGGTGCTATCCTTTAAAGAAGCTATGGAATATGCTAAGGATTTAGATATGCTGTTGCTTCCATTTGAGAGCAAGAATGGCATGCAAGATACCTATGATGCTTTAGGCGATTTGCAAAAAGGCCAAAGTGTTGGTATATTTATAGGCCCTGAGGGGGGCTTTGATAATTCTGAGATAGAATTAGCTCAGGATAGATGCAGACTTATTTCACTTGGTAAGAGAATACTTAGAACAGATACTGCAGCAATATGCACTCTTAGCATGTTGATGCTTAAAAGCGAGGAATTATGATTTACTTTGACAATTCTGCCACCACCAGATGTTCCGATGGTGC
The DNA here is from genome assembly GCA_024691465.1 of Pseudobutyrivibrio sp. Next base: position 6,910 of record JAILNO010000204.1, read on the forward strand.
TTTAGAAATTATGAAAGAGGCATTACAGGTTAATTTCGGTAATCCTTCTTCTTTACATAAGATGGGATATAAGGGCAAGGATTATTTAAAAGAGACTAGAGAGACCATTGCTAATATACTTAAGTGTCAGCCTAAGGAAGTATATTTTACTTCAGGAGGCACAGAGAGTAATAATCTGGCAATCAGAGGTGCCTGTGAGGCTAAGAAGAGATTAGGCAATCATATCATTACTACTAAGATAGAGCATGCAAGTGTCCTTAATCCTGTCAAGGCTCTTGAGAAGGAAGGCTTCGAGGTAACTTATCTTGGTACTGATGAGTATGGAGTTATCAATCTAGATGAGCTTAAGTCAGCCATTAGAGAGGATACAATTTTTGTTTCTATTATGATGGTTAATAACGAGATTGGCAGTCTGCAGCCTATTAAAGAGGCTGGCGAGATTATCAAAGAAGCCAATCCTAATATTATTTTTCACGTAGATGCTATTCAGGCATTTGGTAAGATGACGATCATACCTAAGAAGTTAGGTATAGACTTACTTAGTGTCAGTGGTCACAAGATACATGGACCTAAGGGATCAGGATTCATCTACATTAAGGACAAGGTACGTGTGGTTCCACAGATACTTGGAGGAGGCCACGAGAGTGGTATGCGTTCAGGTACTGAGAATGTACCAGCAATTGCTGCGTTAGGAGTTGCTGCTAGGGAAGCCTACGATAATCTTGAAGCTAATAGAGCTCATCTCTATGATATGAAATTCAGACTTATTGATGGACTTTCTAAGATTAATGGGGTCACAATCAATGGCCATACAGATGAGAATAGCGCACCGCAGATTGTTAGCGTATCTATAAAGGGTAACCGTACCAGAGCGCAGGTTATGCTTAATGCACTGCAGGATGATTACGATATATATGTCTCAGCAGGTTCGGCTTGTTCATCTAATAAGCCAGCTATTAGTGAGACACTTAAGGCTATAGGCCTTGATAAGGACTTATTGGAGAGGACTATTCGTTTTAGTTTCTGTCCAGAGAATACTATGGATGAGATAGATGAGGCTATTAGAGCTTTATCGGATCTCGTTCCTAAGATGACACTCTAAAGGAGAAATTTATGACATATCAAGCTTTTTTGATTAAGTATTCAGAGATAGGTGTTAAAGGTAAGAATCGCTATATATTTGAGGATGCATTAGTTCGTCAGATTAAGCGTTCATTGGATAGAGTTGATGGTCACTTCATCGTTAAGAAGCAGAGCGGACGTATTTTTATCTCCGTGGAGGGTGAGTACGATTATGATGACACAATCGATGCTTTATCACATGTGTTTGGAATCAGTGCTATTTGTCCTACTGTTGTCGTGGAGGATGAGGGCTTTGATAAGATGGCAGAGGCTGTTATTAGATATGTAGATGAGGAGTTCAAGGATAAGAATTTCTCATTTAAAGTTATGGGTAGAAGAGCTAATAAGCAGTATCCTATGACATCTATGGAAGTAGCTGCTGAGATTGGCTCTAGACTTCTAGATGCTTTCCCTGAGATGCATGTAGACGTACACAATCCAGATAGAATTATCTACGTGGAAGTTAGAGAGAATATTGCTATATATTCAACGGAGATTCCTGGACCACACGGTATGCCTGTTGGTACAGCTGGCAAGGCTATGCTTTTACTTTCTGGAGGTATAGATTCACCTGTTGCTGGATATATGATTAGCAAGAGGGGCGTCACCCTATCTGCTACATACTTCCATGCGCCACCATACACTTCCGAGCAGGCTAAACAAAAGGTTGTTGACTTAGCAAAATTAGTTGCTAAGTATTCTGGACCTATTGATTTACACATAGTTAATTTTACAGATATTCAATTATATATTTATCAGCAGTGCGCGCATGAAGAACTTACCATTATTATGAGACGATACATGATGCGTATTGCAGAGCATTTTGCTAAGGCTAATGATTGCATTGGATTAGTTACAGGTGAGTCCATTGGACAGGTTGCAAGCCAGACCATGCAATCTCTCAACTGCACTAATGCAGTATGCTCGCTTCCTGTATACAGACCATTGATTGCTTTTGATAAGCAGGATATAGTAGATATTTCTGAAAAGATTGATACCTATGAGACTTCCATTTTGCCTTATGAGGATTGCTGCACTATATTTGTTGCTAAGCATCCTGTTACCAAGCCTAAGCTTGAGGCTATTGAGAAACATGAGCATAATCTGGATGAGAAGATAGATGAGCTTATGAAAGAAGCTATAGATAGTGTGGAGATTATTAAAGTAAGATAAAAAATATGAGCTTTGCTGTAAAAGCAAAGCTCATAATATTTACCACAAAGTGACAAGGATTAAACGATGTAATCCTTTAGTGTAGACATTACGTCTTCTGCATCACCCTCAGCATGAACAGTAAGGTCGATTGGCTTAGATAAATCAAGGGAGAAGATACCCATGATAGACTTGGCATCGATAACATAACGTCCACTAACAAGGTCAAAATCATAGTCAAACTGACTGATTGTATTAACAAAGGACTTTACCTTGTCGATTGAGTTAAGAGAAATTTGAACTGTTTTCATTCTGCTTGCCTCCTCTTTAGAATTTATATAAATTTATACTAAAACACTGGCACATAAATGTCAATAAACTATCGAATTTTTACAAAAATAGAAAGGTTTAATATAGATGAAACGAGCTGCTTTACATAATTTAGGTTGCAAAGTTAATGCATATGAAACTGAAGCTATGGAAGAATTGCTTAAAAAGGATGGATTTACTATAGTTGGTTTCGAAGAAGTCGCAGATGTATATGTAATTAATACCTGTTCAGTTACTAATATAGCTGATAGGAAATCTAGGCAGATGATTCATAAATGTAAAAAGCAAAATCCAGATGCTTGTGTGGTCGCTGCCGGATGCTATGTGCAGAATTTTGGAAAGGATATAGCTTCAGAGTTAGGGGCGGATATTATCCTTGGCAACAATAAGAAGAATGACTTGGTGGAAAAGGTCCACGAGTATTTTATGAACTTAGATAAGAATGACGGTCCGATACTTGACTGTTTTGATATAAATGATGGCAATGTGGCATATGAGAATATGCGTATAGAAAAGGATTCTGAGCATACGAGAGCTTTTGTTAAGGTTCAGGATGGTTGTAATCAATTCTGTACCTATTGCATCATTCCTTTTGCGAGAGGTCGTATTAGAAGTAGAGATATAGATGATGTTGTATCTGAGGTGACAGGCCTTGCCGATGCAGGTTATAAGGAAGTTGTTATTACTGGTATTCATCTCAGTTCATATGGAAGTGGTTACGATTACGATCTGGCCGACTTGTTAGAGAGAGTTCAGCAAATTGAACATATTGAGCGTATTCGTATGGGCTCTCTTGAACCACAGATAGTTACAGAGGATTTTGCTTCCAGGGTTTCAGCACTTTCAAAGATGTGTCCACATTTTCATTTGTCACTGCAGTCAGGTTGTGATTCTGTCCTTAAGAGAATGAACAGAAAATACACAATTGAGGAGTATACTAA
>JAILNO010000214.1 GCA_024691465.1 Pseudobutyrivibrio sp.
CTTCAAGGGCATCAAGAATAAGCAAGTATTCGATGAGAATTTCCTCATGGCAGTGGCTACCATAGGTGCCATGGCCCTAGGCGAGTATACAGAGGGTGTAGCGGTTATGCTTTTCTACCAGGTGGGCGAGTTATTCCAGTCTTACGCCGTAGGTAAGAGCAGGCGCAATATATCACAATTAATGGATATCAGACCTGATTTTGCTAATGTGATGGTGGACGGTGAGCTACAGCAGGTTGATCCTGATGAGGTGGAAATAGGAACCGAGATCATCGTTCAGCCAGGTGAGAAGATACCTATCGATGGAGTGGTTATCGATGGTAGTGCTTCTCTAGATACAGCAGCCCTCACAGGCGAGAGCGTACCTCGCTCAGCTAAGATAGGTGATGAGGTAATCTCAGGCTGTATCAATATGTCAGGTGTACTGACTATCAGGACTACTAAGGAGTTCGGCGAGTCCACAGCATCTAAGATTCTTGACTTGGTGGAGAATGCTTCCTCTAAGAAGTCTCGCCCAGAGAATTTTATTTCGAAATTCGCTAGAGTATACACTCCAGTAGTTTGCTACTCTGCTGTGGGTCTAGCGTTGCTTCCACCTATCGTTAGGATACTCATGGGACTAGATCCGCTGTGGTCTCAGTGGATATATAGAGCCCTTACATTCTTAGTAATCAGTTGTCCTTGTGCGCTGGTTATCAGTATTCCACTTACTTTCTTCGCTGGAATAGGCGGAGCTAGTAATGAGGGTGTGTTGGTGAAGGGTTCTAACTATCTGGATATGCTTTCTAAGGCTAAGATAGTAGTTATGGACAAGACAGGCACACTTACAGAGGGTGTATTCAAGGTTACCAAGATAGAGTCATCATTAGGACAAAGTGACGAGTTACTTGAGTATGCTGCCTATGCGGAAGTATTTTCTAATCACCCTATATCTAAGAGTCTTAAGGAGGCATATGCTAAGCCTATCGACTCAGGAGTAGTTACTGATGTGCAGGAGATATCTGGACAGGGTATCAGGGCTACAGTTAAGGATAAGTTAGTATGTGCTGGTAATGAGAAGCTTATGGATTCAATCGGTATTGCAGTAGCTGAGATTCATGAAGCAGGCACAATTATCCATGTAGCTATAGATGGTTCATATGCAGGCTATATACTCATATCTGACCAGCTTAAGTCCACATCTAAGGATGCTATAGCAGCTCTCAAGCATGCAGGTATCAGACAGACTGTTATGCTTACAGGCGATAGCAAGCAGGTGGCTGATATCGTGGCTTCAGACTTAGGTCTAGACCAGGTATACTCAGAGTTATTACCTGGGGACAAAGTTACTAAGGTCGAGGATATATTGGCTGGAAAGAGGGATAATGAGCAGCTCATATTCGTGGGAGATGGCATCAATGATGCGCCAGTACTCTCACGAGCTGACATAGGTATAGCCATGGGTGCTCTGGGCAGTGATGCTGCCATTGAGGCTGCTGATGTGGTACTTATGGATGACGATCCCCTTAAGATTTCTAAGGCCATAGGCATTGCCAAGAAGTGTATGAGAATTGTATATGAGAATATATACTTCGCCATCGGTGTCAAAGTAGCTTGTCTGCTACTAGGTGCTGTAGGTATTGCCAATATGTGGTATGCTATTTTTGCAGATGTGGGCGTAATGGTTATAGCTGTTATCAATGCCATCAGAGCCCTCAGTGTTAAGAATATTAGATAAGAGTAGAGGTATATTATGACGAAACATGCACAGTGCTGTGAGGAACAGTGTGTACACAAGGAATTAGTTGATAAGGTACTTGATGAGCTGCCAGATGAGGACGCTTTATATGATTTAGCTGAGCTGTTTAAGGTCTTCGGAGATAGTACGAGAGTGCGTATCCTTTTTGCATTATTCGAGGCAGAATTGTGCGTGTGCGATCTATCTGAGGCCCTTGATATGACTCAGTCAGCCATATCACATCAGCTTCAGATACTCCGTACTAACAAGCTGGTTAAGAGCCGCCGCGAGGGCAAGCAGATATACTATAGCTTAGCTGATGAGCACGTGGTAACTATCATGGCTCAGGGTCTTAATCACATACTTGAATAATTACATATTGATCATTATTTGATACGTTTTATCACTTACGAAAAATCTTCGAAAAAGGTATTGACTTCAAACTTCCATTAGAGTAAGATAACCTCAGTTAGTGAGTTCTAACTAATTCAAAAAAGGGATGCTTACATTATGTGCGAAGAAGTATTTGAAATGATTTGTGCCATGGACAGGCGAGGGATTGAATTGCAGATTGTATTACAGTGTGCACCTACTCTTGCGGGCATTAAGACTTCCAATCTTCTTATAGTTCCTAAGGATCAGGAAGACCAAGTTAGATATGTCTTAAGACATTCTGGACTAATGGGGTATCGTCTAGTGTATGACAGGCAGCGTGTTGTTTTCCTGGTATTTAATAGGGACATGCTCATGAACTACCTTGCTAAGGATGATATCAGAGAGTTCCTGGCAGGTTATGGCTATCGTACAGATGCCTTCGGTTATTCACTCAGGAACTTCCAGGAGAGATACGATTCTTATGTTCACAATAGGGAGGAGTTCCCACATGAGATGGGCGTATTCTTAGGCTATCCTTTAGATGATGTAGTTGGATTCATTAATAACGGAGGAGATGGATTCGTGCTATCGGGATATTGGAAGGTTTACTCAAATAAGACTGAGGCACAGGAGTTGTTTGAAAAGTTTGATAATGTAAAAGACGACATGGTTCGTATGATATCAAAGGGATTATCCATTAAGGAGATCATTGATTCATACCAGATGGGAAGGGATTGTTCTATAGCAGTCTAGGCCCAATTCTTATTTATCAAAGGAGATTTTAGTTATGAGTAAGGTTAACGTTGTTTTTTGGTCACAGTCAGGCAATACAGAGAGTATGGCAAATGCCGTAGGTGCTGGTGTAACAGCAGCAGGCGGCGAGGCTAACGTAGTATACGTTGGCGATGCTTCTATAGATGAACTCAAGAATGCTAAGGCTTTTGCACTTGGTTGCCCAGCTATGGGTGCTGAGGTTCTTGAGGAAGCTGAGATGGAGCCATTTGTTACAGATTTAGAGGGCTTCGTTTCAGGTAAGACTATCGGTCTATTCGGCTCATATGGCTGGGGAGACGGAGAGTGGATGCGCAACTGGGTTGATCGTATGACAGCAGCAGGCGCAACAGTAGTTAATGGCGAGGGTGTCATCTGTCAGGATGCTCCAGACGGTGCTGCAGAGGCAGCTTGTCAGGATCTTGGTAAGGCTCTTGCAGCTATTTAATCACATAGTTTATTTCCATTCCCTGAGTTTCTAACCGGGTTTCTTGGGGAAGTTATTAGACTCCTTTTACAGCCTCCAGGTATGCCAGTGCCTGGAGGTATATTCTTGTTAGGAGAGTGTGGATTATCGTTGGAAAAGGCCACGAAATTCCTTGGAATTCAAGTAGTCTGAATTTCAGATATTTTGTATTAAATTCTAACAATTAAATTTCATAAAAGTTGTTGACAAAGCCTTGATTCTCATATATACTCTCTATTGTTCGCGAGAGAGATACGGCGGACGAACACTTATCGGGGTGTGGCTCAGTTTGGCTAGAGCACCTGGTTTGGGACCAGGGGGTCGCAGGTTCGAATCCTGTCACCCCGACTTTGAAATTAATATTTAATATGCGGGTGTGGTTCAATGGTAGAACATCAGCCTTCCAAGCTGAATACGTGGGTTCGATTCCCATCACCCGCTTTTTATTTTCTAACTTCAGTATGTGTCAGTAGCTCAGCTGGATAGAGCAACGGCCTTCTAAGCCGTGGGTCGGGGGTTCGAATCCCTTCTGGCACATTTTATACGGTTTATTCATTATCAGTATGGTGGGTGTGGCACAGCTGGTTAGCGCGTCGGATTGTGGTTCCGAAGGTCGAGGGTTCGAACCCCTCTACCCACCCTGTTGCGGTAGCAACATTGCACGTTGGGCTATCGCCAAGCGGTAAGGCACCAGATTTTGATTCTGGCATTCGCTGGTTCGAATCCAGCTAGCCCAGTTTCGGAATCTATGCCTTTTTCTTTTAGCAAGATTTCCGCATTAACTTAATATGGGGTTGTAGCTCAGTTGGTAGAGCACCTGACTTTTAATCAGGTTGTCGGGAGTTCGAGCCTCCTCAGCCTCAGCAAATGAAAGCCTCCAGACTTTTGTCTGGAGGCTTTTTTCTTGTATGTATCTATAGTAAGATTATATAAAAGTTACGAAAAACATGTGTGGGAATCATTATGTGAGATTATATATGGACATACATCTGAGTTACAATTGAAAAAATAGAAAAAGGGAAAGAGAGTATTTAATATGGCAGATGATAAGCTAGAATTATTTGAAAATCAACCCATTCGAACTG
>JAILNO010000001.1 GCA_024691465.1 Pseudobutyrivibrio sp.
TAGTGTTATTCCAAAAGGGAGCAGATGGTGATGAGAAAATATTCAATCTTAAATAGAATACTGTCTTTCAGTCTTGCGCTAGCTTTGCTTGTTGCATCTCCAGTAAATGTATACGCTGTAGATGAGTCAAGTGCAGCACCAATTGAGACTGTTGATGAGAATATAGTAGAGGAGACTGTTGCCGAAGGGGAGGTTAGCGAACCTGCAACTGATATAGTCTCTGAGGATAGCAATTCTAATTCTGGCGATGCATCGTCTGATGAAAGCCAGAACAACTCAGACGCTTCCAAGTCTGAGGATGATTCCAATACAGAAGAAGAAGTTAATAAAGAAGAGTCAACTGATTCTACTTCGGAGGAAGTTACTGATGAGGATGAGACATCTGAAGAGGATGTTGAAGAGGAAGTAACTGAAGACGAGGAAGAAGCTGAGGAAGAAGAGACTGAGGAAGAAGACGGCGAATATAAAAAGAGCGGCGATTTTGAAGTCACTATTGACGGTTATACTTTTGTGGCAACAGTTACAGAAGGAACATTCGAAGAACCAGTTAAGTTCGAGGCTGTTGCATGTACCCTTAGCGCTTCAGAGGAAAGTGTACTTGAAGACACAGTTATTACGGGCGAGGTAATTGAGTACACAGCATTTGATATGCATTTCCTTTCAAAGGATGGCGAAGAGATTCAGCCTAGCGATGAGCATGGAGTTAAAATCTCTGCTAAGTCAGATGAAGCGATTGAGGAAAAGGAAGTAATTCATATCACTGACAGTGGTTCGGCAGAATCAGTTGATGTAGATTACTTAGATGAAGAAATCGCATTTGAGCTTCAGAGTTTTTCAAAGATAGTTTTTACAGATACTTCTACTAATCAGATTCTTTACAATACTGATGCATATGGTTCAGCTATTGCAGATAAGGCTTATATCAGAGAATCTGACATCTATGAAAATGGAATGTCTGAGGAATATCACCTAAGAGTGTTCTATACAGATGGAAGTAATCTGTATGCTAAGAAATTAGGAAATAGTGAGTGGAATTATGCATTCAATTACACTACGAAGCAAGTAAGAGTAACATTCTATGCGCCAGATAATTACGTAGTCTCAGCTGTATATAGAGATAAAGTTAAATCGAAGATAAGTGATACAGATGATGATGATTCTACCTATACTGTAGATGTAGATATGAATTGGAAGGCTACTACTGATTTACATGTGGAATTAACTCTTAAAACATCTACATTTGATAGCAATGCATCATCTACTCTGGTTAACGGAGCTACAATTGCTAGATTCAATAGTGACTATACTAACATTGCTAATACCTTTGCTTTTAACAGTGGTAATGGTAGTGGAAGTAATCAGTGCCATTACGGTCAGGTATATCAAGGTTTAGCAAGTAATAGCATTGAGGATGGATTTAAGTTAGCTGATAGTTCAGCAGAACTCCTATTCCCATCGGATTACAGTACTAATTCAACTAGTTATAGTTATATAACAAGAGGAAGCTATCACGCAGGCGTAAGCGTAGAGTTCAAAAAAGATACAGACGGTTATTGGACCATTGATAGTAATGCCTTAGGTTATAGGTACGATAGTTCTAATAATGCAATTACGACAAGAAGTGCCAACGGAGGCTTTTGGCCATATGGCAAAGGTAAGACACATTTTGGCATGGTGCTTCCAATCAACTTCAACATCAATTCCAACGGTAAGATGATTGAGGGTGATGATACATCAGATGATACTATTTTTAGATTCTCTGGTGATGATGATGTATTTGTTTATATTAACAATACACTAGTCCTTGATTTAGGAGGTATTCATAGTGCTGTTCAGGGACAAATCAATTTTGCAACAGGAGAGATAACAATCCAGGGACACAATGGTGGCGATGGTAACTCATCTGGAGCTAGTACTCTTACAAATTCAAATGATGATAACGTATATGCGAACAAGGGAATTGGAACTACTAATCTATACACATTATTAGGATATTCTTCTGTTGAAGAAGGAAGAGCTGATTTTAGCAAGATAGATCGTCAGATGACAGTGGTTTATTTTGAAAGAGGTGCTAACCAGTCCAACTGTAGAATCAGTTATAACTTCACACCTAATAAGACAACTACTGCAACATTCACTGGTATGAAGATTAACTCATCTAAAGAGGGAGTTGCCGGTGCTAAGTTCAAGTTATTCACCGATAGTGCGTGTACAGTAGATGCAGGTTTATATACTGCTACCTCTGATTCAGAGGGTACAATTACTTTTTCAGGACTGACTGTAGGTAGCGAAGGAACTGAAAGAGATTATTACGTAAAAGAAATAGAGGCAGCTACAGGATATGCAGTATCAGATGGGGCTGTTTGGAGATTGCATGTAAGCAAGCAATCGGACGGTTCCCTTACCACTGCATTATATGCGGCTAATGGAGTAGCTCTAGAATATTCACTCGATGAGGACCAGAACGAGGTCGCTGATTATGAGACAGAAGTTAAATATATCTACAACTTTACTGAAGATGAGCTTAACGTATTAGAGTTAGATAAGTCAGCTAGTGTAGTTGATTATGAGAACAGAGTATATAGGCTCGATTTAGAGGCTGATTATTCTGGTAAAGAGGTTGTGGAAACAGAAGTTACTACTGAGTATAGCGCTGATGTGGTAATGGTTATGGATGCTTCGGGCTCTATGGTTTACACTGATGCTCCTATAGTAAGTGCTAGCAGCAGTGCAGATGCTTATGATATGCTTAGCAACTTAGATACAAGTAAGATTTACTTTACTTCATCCAGCAGTGGTTACGGTAATGGAGTATCGGTATATAGTGGGATAGGAAGTCGTTTATTATCAGGTGCCTGTAGTGATGGTAAGTACTATGGACTACCTGATAGTGGTAGCTACCTCTTTTATGCAGATGGAGTATGGTATGAACGTAGTATGTACTACTACAATTATTGGACAGGTGCAAAAAATCACAACTTAAAATCAAATTATTGGAATAGTACTTATTATGCGACAAAACTTACTAGCAGTAATTGCCCTACCACAATCTACACAAACCGATCTGAAATAATACAGAATGCGGCTAAGAATTTTGTAAAGAACCTAGATGATGGAAGCAATGTTGCCATTGTAAGTTTCAATAATGCAAATAATGCAGTTGTTGAGTGCGGATTAACAAACGTAGGTAATGGCTCAAGCACGATTGCATCAGCTATAGGTAATATTTATGGTAGCTATAACACAGCGACTCATCCATATGGTGGATTAGATAAAGCTAATAACATATTAAATAATGATTATTCAGATAATGCTAAATATGTAATTTTCTTTACAGACGGAGCTAATGATGGAGAGTCTGTTGCAGGAATAGCAGAGGAATTACATGAGCAAGCTAGTGTGTATGCAATAGGAGCTGGTGCACAGGGTAGCACACTTTCCATAGTAGCTTCGGATGAGAATCATGTAATAGCTGCTTCATCTGTTACTGAGCTTGCATCATCACTTTCGGGAATTGCTACAACAATTGTTAATGAGCTTAGACCTAAGACAGGTAAGGGCACAGTTACAGATTACATTGACAGTAGATTTGAGGCTTGTGATGCAAGTGGAAATATATTAAGCAATGGAGCGAAAGTAGGCGCTAATGGCGAGGGAACACTTGTAGTCGCTGAGGATGGTTCACAGAGTGTTGTATGGAATGACGCATCTATTGGAACAGGAAACAACAAGTGGTCTGACTATATATACGTTAAGGCTAAGAGTACTTTCTTCGGAGGCAATAAGGTAGTAACAAATGGTCCTGGTTCAAATGTATCAATTACAGGTGACAAGACTAAATACTTCCCACAGCCTACAGTGAATGTTAAGTTGTTAGACTTCACACCAGAAGATGCAGAAATAACACTTTGGTTGGGCGATACCATTACAGGTGCTGAGTATAGTAAATGGTTAACTGAAAATACTTCTATTCCAGAGGATGCTCGCACACAGATAGCCCTTAGCGAAACAGATATTGCTACATTAGTTTCTGGCGGAATGATTGTTAAGGATTATTCAGCTGGTGGCGAGAAGGTAGGAAGCTTCACTTTATCCCTTAAGGGATATAACGATGCTGGTGATGAGATTGTAATTAATAGTCATACTGCAGACAAAACAGGTAAGGCAGTTGAAAAGTATGTGCTATCAATTAATTACACAGCTATCCCAGTGGCAGATAGAACAATTGAAGATACAGGTAGAACGATTAAATCTCCTGTTGGAACAGAAGTTACTTCGATTGATAAAGAAGGAACATACATTGTTAATGTAGTTACTGGTGTTCTTGATGTATTAAAGAGAAGTAAAAGTGAAACAGGAACTTTACTTGCTGGTGCTACTTATTCATTAGAGAAAGAGCAGAATGGCAATTGGGTTAAGTTCACAGATGATGTGACATCAGATTCAAATGGACTCATGGCTTTCACTAATATGGGAGTTGGTAAGTATAGACTTACAGAGATTTCTGCTCCATCAGGATATGCTAAGAGCAACATAATCTACTATGTAGATATTGCTAGAAATACAGAAGAAACTGAAGTTAAATATGACATTACAGTTTCTAAAAATGAAACAGTGGTTGCTTCATTTACAGTTGATTCTGAAGTGAATGCAAGCCAGGATACTGATACTAATCTATACACCTGTATATTAGGTGAAGGAGTAGTGACTACAGGATTTAATGTAGTGGATCAGATAGCCTACACTCTTCCTGAAACAGGCGGAAGCGGTGTGTATGTGTATACAATTGGCGGAATCTTGCTGATGATTGCAGGTGCGCTGTTGTTATATAAGAACAAAAATAATAAAAACAAATAAAAAGGAGAGAGAAGAAATGAAAAAGATCAGGAAAAT
>JAILNO010000018.1 GCA_024691465.1 Pseudobutyrivibrio sp.
ATTACTACCATGATAAAGAATCATATAGTTCCTCCATTTCTCCGGCAAAGAGCTTGTAAATCTTCAACCACATTATCAAATGATAAAAGATGCTCTTCCTCATAGAAATCCTTCAGGAACTCTATTCCCTTGAAATCTCGAAGATATCTATATGCTTCTTTAACATTCAAATTAAAAGCTTCAGCAAACTCATTAACACATGCAACTGTATAATTTATCAATCTTCTCTGATAGCTCATAGCATTTCCTCTTCTAATAATCTTCTATTTAATAATACCATTACCTATTGTATTTATCTACTTGTTTGGTCTTTCTGCAATCATCAAAAAGCGGCTATCTCTCTCGAAATAACTGCTCCAAAAATCAAACCCCCGGGTGAAACTATCACTCCCAGGCTTACCAAACTTTAATGGCGTACCTTAAAATTGCTTCTTTTCTTCATAAGCAAAGATGGCATAATAATAGACCAGTACTGGCTTTTGGCTTGTAACACGATGTTTATCCTCAAAAGAAAAAGCGCATTTTTCAACGGATTACAATCCATTGAAAAACACGCTTCCATAGCTATTTAGTATATCGACAGATTAAATGATTTCCTTAACCGCATAAGAAATAATTTACATTTAAACTCGGAATCTTATATCTATTAGCCATTTTTAATTTTTTTCTGCTTTTGGCTAGTATTACAGTGTTTTCTTTCTGCTTCGAATAGCAGCCATTCTGTCCAAATCGCCGTGTTCAATCTCATTTTCCAATGATGCAATAATGGCATCCTTTCTCTTTAAGAAATCTGGCCCTGTCAGGTTTTTACCTGAAACAGTATGATGCGTAACAAAATAACCATCACAAGTAAGATTCTCCACAAAGGTCTTAAGCTCTATGAGCATATCTTTTTCTCAGTGCAAGCCTATGCTTGTAGGAACAGGCGGGTTGACTCTTTTCCCTGGAACACCACTTCTTGAGGAGGCAGAGAGAGGAGAGTTCACACCGCTTTCAGAAAAAGAGATGCTCATAGAGCTTAAGACCTTTGTGGAGAATCTCACTTGTGATTGCTATTTTGTTACGCATCATACTGTTTCAGGTGAAAACCTGACAGGGCCAGATTTCTTAAAGAGAAAGGATGCCATTATTGCATCATTGGAAAATGAGATTGAACACGGCGATTTGGACAGGATGGCTGCTATTCGAAGCAGAAAGAAAACACTGTAATGATTGGTTGAATAGAAGGAGGGCCCTCTTTTACTACAGTTGGAGTTTTTGTAAAATTAAACTTAAAAATTAAATGAACAATATGTGAAAATAGGAATCTACTCGAGATAGAAGTGGTATATTGTACACATCGAGATACAATGTTACTTTTATAAATTGCGAGGAGGAGTTATAGATGGCTGATAAGAAGAGGGGTAGTTTAAAAACAATATTGGTCGCTGTCATTCTTTTATCTGTAGTTGCAACAGCAGTTATTATTTCAGGTTTTAGTATAATGAGTACTGTTAGCACCAATGAGACACAGACAGAAGCTTATGGTGAGAGATTACTAGAAGATCAACAGGAGATGCTAGAGTATGAAGTTGATACAGCATATAGTCTAGTAGAAATGGTCTATGCTCAGCAACAATCAGGATTCCTTACAGAGGCTGAGGCTAAGAAGGCTGCGGCAGATTATGTAAGAGATTTAAAATATGACGATGGAAATGGGTATTTTTGGATAGATACTTCTAAAGGTGATAATGTAGTTCTTTTAGGAAGAGATACAGAGGGAACTAACAGATATGATGCTGTGGATCCTAATGGTGTTAAGTACATCCAGGAAATTATTAATGCAGGTATGCAAGAGGGTGGAGGATTTGCTTACTTTAGTTTCCCTAAGCCTGATGAGACAGAACCTACAGCTAAGATGAGTTATTCTAAGTACTTCGAACCATATGATTGGGTTATAGGCACTGGTATATGGATTGATCAGATCGATGCGATGAAAGCTGATTATCTAACAACAGCTCATGATGCCCTAGTTTCTAGTTTACTTAAGACGTTTATAGTCCTTGCAGTTCTTGTATGTATTGGTGTATTTGTTGCTATTTTCTTCGGTGGCAGAATTACTAAGCCTATTAGTTTATCAGCTAAGCAGATGATTCGTATGTCTAACAGTGATTTCACTGAGAACGATGACCTAGTGGAAGTTCGTAAGTTAGTAGACCATAATAATGAAATCGGTGAGATTTCAGAGGCACTGGATTTGATGCATGCTAATATAAGAGATCTTATGATGAAGATTTCAGATACTACATCATCTGTTGCTTCAGCATCAGAGGAGCTCTCATCATCAGCATCACAGTCCGCAGAAGCTTCTGAGATGGTTGCAACCTCATGTACGAATGTTGCAACTTCTTGCTCAGGACAGATTAATGCAGTATCTGGTGCAAGTAATGAGACAGATTCCTTTGTAACAAACATGCAGGAATTCAATGAGGCAATTAATCGTTCTTCAGAGATGATTAAAGCTACTAATGAAGCAGCTATCAGCGGCGCTAGTGATATGACTAATGCAACTGATATGATGGATACAATCAGAGATTCTGTTGAGAATACAGCGCAGGTAGTTGAGGACTTAGGCGAGAGACTTAAGAGTATCGACGAATTCGTTGTTACTATTTCAGAGATTGCCAGCCAGACTAACTTACTATCTCTTAATGCTTCAATCGAAGCTGCCAGAGCTGGTGAGATGGGTAAGGGATTCGCAGTCGTTGCAAGTGAGATTTCGAAGCTTGCTGATGAGTCTAACCAGGCAGCTCTTAAGATTACAGAGCTAATCGCTGGTATTACTAAGAATTCAGCTGACGCTGTTGAAGCCATGAGAGAGGGCGCACAGAAGGTTGTAAATGGTGCAGAGCTTGTTAATGAAGCAGGTGGCACATTTAACAATATCGTTAATATGGTTAACTCTATTTCAGAGGAATCTAAGACCATGAGTATCATCGTGGAGCAGCTCTCTACTGGAACAGATACCATTGCTAAGAATATTCATGATATTGAGCAGATGAGTATTGCAGTAGCAGATGAGACATCTAATGTATCAGCTGCATCTGAAGAGCAGACAGCTTCGTCATACGAGGTTGCTCAGGCTTCAGATAGACTGGCTGGAAATGCACAAGAGTTACAGAGCTTTGTTGCTCAGTTCTCATTATAATTTAGTAATTACAGGGCCCGCAATTGCGGGTCCTTTTTTTATGTGTAGTTTGTAAGCTGGAAATATTTGTTTATCTGATGAAAAACAAATATCTATATTTAGTATATTTTTAAATATGCTATACAAAAAGTGGTAAAACGTGTTAAAATTTAGATAAGTGTAAAGCTTTAAAGGGAGAGATTTTATGCAAGGAGAATATAGAGGCAAGCCTATTTTTAGTCATAGATATATAGGTATGGATGAGGACTCTATTAGAGCTGAGATTGACAGGCTCCAGGGCGAATTATATTCTATGGAAGAGGCCCTGGATTTTTATAGTAGAGATAACCGCCAGATTCAGGAGGATATTTCTGCCAATCAGGTTAAGAATGAGAAGCTGCTTAGGTCTATGGAGCTTAAGATTCAGGATCTTCAGGATAAGCTTGATTACGGTACACCTGTTAAGACACAGCTTGCCAATGTTACTAAGGAATTTACAGAGAAGTTAGACGAGGTCTATAACGCAGATAGATTAAAGAATCATGAGAAGAGCATATCTACTCTGATAGGAATATCTATCGCTAATACGATTTTAATATTGATATTAATTGGGTTAGTTTGTTATTCAATTCTTGTCATATAATTTGGAGCGTAATTTATGGATTGGATATTTGTTAATTTACTAGTTATTTTTTGTGGCATAGCATTATTAATAGGGCTTCCATTCTATTTCAAGAGGAAGAATCTTATGGAAGCTGCCCAGAGAGATTTCGAGGATTATCTTAAGAATATGGTGCTTTTAGATAAGCACTATGCACCACATATTAGACAGCTTACTAAGAATCTCAATACTATTAATTTCTGGCTTAAGACTGGTAAGGATCCTTCTGAGAATGAGGAGGATTCAGAGACCATGGCTAAGGAGGATAGATTCTTCGCAGGACTTATGGATCCTATAGAGGCTAAGCGCTGGAGAGCAGCTGTTAAGAAAGCCAAGACAGAGGATGTGGAAGATCTAGAGGTTAAATCAATTAGGGTTAGTGATTTCGAAGTCAGTGACATGGATCCATCTGATGTAGAACAGACAGAGATGAATTTTACTTATTCCACTGATTTTGGAGAGGCAATTACCTACTGTGTTACTCCTGGTGCGCTGAGTAAGCATATGTATAGGAATGTCGTGTATTTTACTACGGCCAGACCTTCTAATATTCCACTAGTATATCCTCACAAGTATGA
>JAILNO010000054.1 GCA_024691465.1 Pseudobutyrivibrio sp.
AAGTACTTCGCACACACACTTAACAACACTGTAGTTGCTCCACCACGTATGCTCATCGCATTCCTTGAGAACAACTTACACGCAGATGGCTCAGTAGCCATCCCAGAGGCACTCCGCCCATACATGGGTGGCAAGGAAGTGCTCGTACCCGAGAAATAATCGTTAATAGGTGGTTGTTTTCGGATATCGAATAATTAGTTATTGAAAAATAAAAATTGACAAAGTATATTCAAGCGGCTTAAAATCTTGGCAAGCGCGAGCAGGGAAGTACCATGCCAAGCATGGTGGGGACCCACGCCGGCGGGGAGGCCCCATGCGAAGGTATGGAGGGTGCCCTGCGGGAGCATTCAAATGCTAGGATGCCGCTTGTTTTGGGGTTTTTACTGGAACATATAGGTTTGCAGTAGAAAAGGAAGTTTTATGGCAATTCAGAGTAGAGAAGATATTAGAAATATTGCAATTATTGCCCACGTTGATCACGGTAAGACTACACTTGTAGATGAGCTTTTGAAGCAGTCAGGTGTATTCCGTGAGAACCAGGAAGTTGCAGAGCGTGTTATGGATTCGAATGATATCGAGCGTGAGCGTGGTATTACAATCCTTTCAAAGAACACAGCAGTTTTTTACAAAGATACTAAGATTAATATTATTGATACACCAGGACATGCTGATTTCGGTGGCGAGGTTGAGCGTGTACTTAAGATGGTTGATGGTGTAGTACTTGTAGTTGATGCATTCGAGGGCGCTATGCCACAGACTAAGTTCGTTCTTATGAAGGCACTTGATCTGGATTTACCAGTTATCGTATGTATTAACAAGATTGATAGACCAGAGGCTCGTCCAGACGAGGTTATCGATGAAGTGCTTGAGCTCTTCATGGATCTGGATGCTTCAGATGAGCAGCTTGATTGCCCATTTATCTATGCTAGTGCTAAGGAAGGTTTCGCAATCAGAGATCTTTCTGAGGAGCATAAGGATATGACAGCACTCTTTGAGACAATCGTTGATTATATCCCAGCACCTACTGGTGATCCTGAGGCTCCTACACAGGTACTTATTTCAACAATCGATTACAATGAGTACGTAGGACGTATCGGTATCGGTAAGGTAGAGAATGGTTCTATCAAGATTAATCAGGATGCAGTAGTAGTTAATGCACATGATCCTGAGAAGAATAATAAGGTCCGTATCTCTAAGCTATTTGAGTATGATGGACTTAACAAGGTAGATGTAGATGAGGCCAATATCGGTTCCATCGTTGCTATATCAGGTATTTCAGATATCCATATCGGAGATACCATCTGTGCAATAGATGCACCTAATGCTATTCCATTCCAGAAGATTTCAGAGCCTACCATTTCAATGAACTTCATTGTTAATGATAGCCCACTTGCTGGTCAGGAAGGTAAGTTCGTAACTAGCCGTCACATTAGAGAGCGTCTTATGAAGGAGCTTAATACCGATGTATCACTTCGTGTGGAGGATACAGATTCACCTGATTCACTTAAGGTTTCAGGTCGTGGTGAGCTTCACTTATCAGTTCTTATTGAGAACATGCGCCGTGAGGGATTCGAGTTCGCAGTTTCTAAGGCAGAGGTTCTTTACAAGACAGATGAGAAGGGACACAAGCTTGAGCCTATGGAGCGAGCCTATGTAGATGTTCCTGATGAGTTCACAGGTGCAGTTATTGAGAAGCTTTCTCAGAGAAAGGGCGAGCTTCAGAACATGACACCTATTACAGGTGGTTTCACACGTATCGAATTCAAGATTCCTGCTAGAGGACTTATTGGATATCGTGGAGAATTTATGACAGATACCAAAGGAAATGGTATAATCAATACAATTTTCGACGGTTATGAGATTTATAAGGGTGATATTGCTTACCGTAAGCAGGGTTCACTCATTGCTTTCGAAACAGGCGAGTCAGTTACATACGGACTATTCTCAGCTCAGGAGCGTGGTACACTTTTCATCGGACCTGGCGAGAAGGTATACTCAGGTATGGTTATCGGACAGAGTTCACGTGCCGAGGATATCGAGCTCAATGTATGTAAGAAGAAGCACTTAACTAACACTCGTTCATCATCAGCTGATGAGGCGCTTACACTTGTGCCACCTAGAGTACTTAGCCTTGAGCAGGCTCTTGATTTCATTGATGTGGATGAGCTATTAGAGGTTACACCAGAGTCACTCCGTATCAGAAAGAGAATCCTTGATCCTCTTATGAGAAAGAGAGCTGGTATCAGAAAGTAGGACTACATGGATAAAGGAACTATACAGGTATATTATGGAACTGGACAGGGTCAGTCGGCAGCAGCTATGGGAAACGCTCTTCGTCTTGCTTCCAAAGGTCAAAGTACAATCATAATTCAGTTTCTTAAGTCAGAGATCAAGAATGAATATTTTGAAAAGCTTGAGCCAGAAATCAAGATTTTCAGATTTGAACGTTCAAAGGAAGGCTTCCAGGAGCTTTCCGATGAGCGCAAGGAAGAGGAGAAGATCAACATTCTCAATGCCCTTAACTATGCTAAGAAGGTACTGGGCACAGGAGAGTGTGATTTGCTCGTCCTCGACGAGATTCTTGGTGTAATAGATGAGGGTATTATCTCAGAACAGGAAGTTATGAATGTACTCGATGGCAGGTCAATTAACACTAGTGTTATATTGACAGGCCTTAATCTGACGCCTGGATTGTTTGAAATTG
Organism: Pseudobutyrivibrio sp.; assembly: GCA_024691465.1. Next base: position 2,705 of record JAILNO010000054.1, read on the forward strand.
CAGATAGTGTATTAAATATTAAGCCAGAGAAGTAATCTCTGGCTAATGTTATAGTTTGACTTCTTAAATATCTTTATGGGAAGGGGGTCCTGTGGAGGTTATATGATTAAGGGAGAATTAATTGCCATAGATTCTGGCATATACTTAGGATTATTGACTTGCATAGCATTGCTGGTATTCATTTTTATGACAAGAGCCTTTGATAGGTCTCTTAGAAAGAAGTTCATCTGCACTACAGGACTTGTTATGGTGGCAATAGTGTGTTCAGCTGTTCAGACAGAGCTGGCCCATAACAATGATTTCGGTGCAGCGTACACTTTTACATTACTGATTAAGAATATTGCTGCGGCCCTTATGCTACTTTGGGTTGTGAATATTAGCTGCAGTGATATTACTAGGCAGAAGAATCGTGAGTTGCTCATCATGGCCTTCATGGCAGTGGTGCTGGTGGTGGCCATCATACTGGAAGTTACTCATGTGTTTGCCAATATAGTATTTCCAACTGCATCTATTGTGCTGCTGTTCTTCTATATGTACATGTATGCGGATAGATATAATGTGGATTCAGTTTCCAAGTGCTTCAAGAGGCGTTGTTTCTACGCTGACTCTACTAAGTACTCTAGGAGCCACATAGCGGTTATTTCTATGGACTTGAATAATCTCAAGTTTATCAACGATAATTTCGGCCACAAGGCTGGAGATATAGCTCTTCTTACCTTTGCTGAGGTGTGCAGAGCAGTTAAGCCTTCCAAGTTCATCCTCTACCGCACAGGTGGAGATGAGTTCATGATGCTGGGTATCAAGGCCACCTACGAGGAGGCTGAGACCCTGGTTAAGAACATTCGACACAGGCTTGAGGAGACAGCTTACACTTGTTCCTTTGGTATACATATGTATGCCCCAGGGGATGATTTCGATGCTGTGGTGGTCAAGGCGGATGCGGCTATGTACGAGGACAAGCGTACTTTCAAGGAGTTCATGGCTAAGCACGGGACTGCTGATGAGCAATACGAGAGGATCAATTCATTTACTAACAACATTAACTTTTTAGATTGAGGTGACGAGATGACGAGAGTAGTTATGCATGGTTGTAACGGCCATATGGGAAGAGTTATTACAGATTTGTGTAAGGCAGATGACGAGGCTGTCATTGTTGCTGGTGTAGATAAGTATCATGGTATTGATAATGATTACCCTGTATTCGATTGCATGTCAGAGATTACAGTGGACTACGATGTAGTCATTGATTTCTCCAATGCAGCAGGTGTGGATGAGCTTTTAGATTGCTGCGAGGCTAAGAACAAGCCAGTAGTACTGTGCACCACAGGATTATCAGAGGAGACCCTTGCGCATGTGGACAGAGCATGCCAAAGGATTGCTGTACTTCGCTCAGCTAACATGTCACTTGGTATCAACACACTTTTCGACCTATGTAAAAAAGCTACGCAGATTTTTGCTGATGCTGGCTTCGATATAGAGATCGTTGAGAAGCACCACAATCAGAAATTAGACGCACCTAGTGGTACAGCTCTTGCTCTAGCTGATGCTTGCAATGAGGCACTTGATGAGAAGTATGAGTACTGCTATGGCAGAGCTGATAGAAGAGAGAAGAGACCTACTAATGAGATTGGCATCTCAGCAGTTAGAGGTGGTAATATAGTAGGTGAGCATGAGGTAATCTTCGCAGGACTAGACGAGGTCATTACCATCAAGCACACAGCTTACTCTAAGAGCGTATTCGCTAAGGGTGCTGTGGAAGCTGCTAAGTTCTTAGCAGGACAGCCAGCTGGCTTATATGATATGAAGCAGGTTATAGCTGACAAATAACAGAAAGTATTAGAGGGCGGATTATGTATATTCAGCTTAATTCACAGGTAATTTGTTATGAGAAGACTGGTGAGGGCTCACCAGTTATTCTCATCCATGGTAATAATGGTAGTCTCCATGACTTCGATCCCCTTGCTGAGACCATGAGCGAGGATCACACAGTATATGCTATGGATTCCAGAGGACATGGCGAGAGCGCCACTCCTAAGGAGTATCATTATGCAGATATGGCAGATGATGTCATCAACTTAATAAAGGCACTTGATATTGAGAAGCCATACCTGGTGGGTTATTCTGATGGAGGCATAGTTGCCCTTTTGGTAGCTATCAAGGCAAGCAATCTCCTGTCAGGAATTGTTTGCTGCGGAGCTAATCTTAATCCTGCAGGCATGAGCCACAGAGCCATCCGCGAGATTAAGAAGGAATATAAGAAGACAGGTAGCCCTATTACTCAGATGATGCTACTTGAGCCAGACATATCCACTAGAGAGCTGCAGCACATATCTGTTCCAGCTATGATTTTTGCTGGAGAGGATGACTTAATCAAGGAGAAAGAGTCACAGAAGATAGCTGCTAATATTCCAGAGGCAGAATTACACATTCTTCCTGGTGAAAATCACTCTAGTTATGTGGAGGGGACTGACAAGCTATATCGATACATAAGCGGTTTTCTGGGGTAGAAGTTTAACTTGTATCGGCGGATGATACGTGTTAGAATCGTTATAAACGTCGCAGAGGATTAAAAGAGACGTTTGTATGTAACATTTGTAGTATTAACTGGGGGAGCAATGCAACAGACTAGATGCAGCGGTAAGAAGAGCATATACGAAGTCATTAATATGCTAGTAATGGCATTTGCCGTTTGCGTTCTCATTTTTTGCTATTTTGCTACCAAGGATACTAAGGAAGAGACCATCACTGAGGAGATAGTTCCTTATTCAATAGCTCATATGGCTGATGGTTCTAGAGAATTCTATTTTGACTTACAGGATTACGATTATCATTATTCTGGAGTCATGTTCTATAGCGCACACCAGGCGGTTCGCGCATACAATTCAGGACGAGAGATTTACAATTACACTAAGACAGGTGGTTTCTGGACATCTACTACTGGATCTGATTATCATTTCATAGAGATTAATGACAAGATGGCCCAGATGGCTGTTATAGTAACTCCTATGTACGATATAGTAGCTGATCAGGAGTTCACTTTTTACATAGGCAGTTC
>JAILNO010000071.1 GCA_024691465.1 Pseudobutyrivibrio sp.
TTGAATCAATAAGAACAACAGCACCATTTTTTACAGCTGGAATCTGGCTCATAAGTGGGTCAGCCTGCATAGCTTCAAGTAGTCCCTTATCACCATAAACTACCATAATATCTACATCGCTTAATGCTTCTGTATTCTCTCGTGAGATAGTAACTGAAAAATCTTCTGTAGATGTAGCAAGTGAGAGAATGCTTTCTGGAGTCTTTAGTCCTAAATCATTAAGATATGATGCTCTAGGATCATTTGGAAGATAAGCGTAGAAAGTGCTCATATCATCCTGGGAAATCCAAAAATATCCTGCAGTTTTGCCATTAAGCTCAGGATAGGCTGCAAGCTTTTCAGCAATAAGAGCATCTGTATCTTCTACAAGCTTTTCGCCTTCTGCCTTCATACCCATTGCAGTAGCATTAGTGATCGTCTGCTCACGCCAGTTTGTCTTCCATGCAGTTTCAAGGTAAGGGATTACTGGTGCAATTTCAGAAAGAAGATTATATTCTTCCTCAGTGAATCCAGAGTATGATGCTATGATAATGTCAGGAGAGCATGCAGCAATCGCTTCATAATCCCATCCAGTTTCGTCATTAAATACGTTTGGATTTTCGACACCCAAATCAGCAAAGGCATCATCTGTCCAAAGGTGTAGCTTGTTGTCTGATATCTTTCCATAATTTGCTGCAGATACGCCTACTGGAACTACACCAAGGGCAAGAGTTGTATCCTGATTAGCCCATCCAAGATTAACAATACGTTCTGGCTTACTTTCAATAGTAGTTTCACCAAAAGCATGCTTAATGGTTATAGGAAATCCAGAAGTCTCTTGATTGGTTGCTTCGGCTGTGGTTGTTGTGACCTCGCTGGCACTTTCAGAAGTATTGCCGCAACCGATTATGCTAGTAGCTGCAATTGATGCAGTGATTAGTAATGTAAATAATCTTTTTTTCATAAGAAAATATAATCCTCCGTGTTTGTATATTAAATCTATAGTTAGAAATACCTAACAGCGAGGATTAATTTAGCACAGGAAGTTAGTCTAGTCAAACAAGACGACTGATTTGGCTAATATTGCACCCAATTCAGTAATAAATCCGTTCGAGGTTCCCATATAGCCAATCACTTAGAATATACAAAAGAAGTATTTACCACAATATATTGTGTATTAACTGACAATAGATTCCATATATTGACAACCTGATTATAGGTTGCTATAGTATCTATTGGACATATTAAGTGCACTTATATATGTCTATTTTTCTGAAGAGGTAGACATAATGAAAATTATTAAAAGAAATGGTAGTGAGATGCCATTCGACAGCAATAAAATCTTTGCAGCTATCTCACGTGCTAACATACAGGTAGACGAATCAGCAAGAATCACCGAAGATGACATTCGTAAAATTACAAATCAGGTTACAGATTATTGCTCTAATCTAGACCGTATTCCAGGTGTAGAAGAGGTTCAGGATAGAGTAGAGCATGACCTTATGGCCCATGGTGCCTACGATTTAGCTAGATGCTATATCACCTACAGATACACAAGAGCATTGGTTAGACAGAGCAATACAACAGATGACAAAATCCTAAGTCTAATAGAATGCGATAATGAGGAAGCAAAGCAGGAGAATGCAAATAAGAATCCTGTTATTAATTCCACACAGCGTGATTATATGGCAGGAGAGGTATCTAAGGATTTATCTGAAAGATTACTTCTTCCAGAGGATATAGTAAAGGCTCACAAGGAAGGAATCATTCACTTCCACGATATGGATTACTATGCACAGCATATGCATAACTGTGATTTGGTTAATCTTGAGGATATGCTTCAGAACGGTACAGTTATTACTGGTACACTTATTGAAAAGCCTCATAGCTTTTCTACAGCTTGCAATATAGCAACTCAGATAATAGCTCAGGTTGCATCTAATCAGTATGGAGGACAGTCTATATCCTTAGCTCATTTGGCACCATTTGTTCAGGTTAGCCGAGAAAAGTTCAAAAGAGAGCTTGATAAGGAGCTTGAAGAATGTGGCATCACTCTTAATGATGAAGATAAGAAAAAGATGATAGAGCAGCGTGTTAAGGAAGAGATCAAGCGCGGTGTTCAAACAATTCAGTACCAGGTTGTAACACTTCTTACAACTAATGGTCAGGCGCCATTCGTTACTATATTTATGTATCTTAACGAAGCAAAGAACGAACAGGAGAAGAAAGATTTAGCCCTTATTATTGAGGAGGTTCTTAGACAACGTTATCAGGGTGTTAAGAATGAACAGGGAGTTTGGATTACACCAGCCTTCCCTAAGCTTATATACACCTTGGAAGAGGATAATATTCA
>JAILNO010000096.1 GCA_024691465.1 Pseudobutyrivibrio sp.
CCCGGTGATATTATCGATTCATAGTTAATATGCACAATAAAAAGGCAGAATAATAATGAAAAGTTGGTTAGTTTTAGCTAACCGTTTAAAAGGAGGCTTTTATGGCATACGAGTTTAACATCATGAGAAGTTTGATCTATGTGGGATTAGCAAAGGAGGAGTACAGACCTAAGCTTGAGCATTGGCTTTATTATCACCATGTTCCAGAGAGCATTAGTAAGTTTTCTCCTTATGTTACTAAGTACGCATTTTATCAGGCTTATCCAACTCCAAAGGAAGGAGAGCGATTCGGTGCTAGAGGCATGCAGCTTACTGAGCATTACTGGTTAGTAAATGAGCATCTTCCAGAGATGGCTAATAACATCTTCTGTGAGTACATGCCTATGGATGTACTTCGCTGGCAGGGATGCATCCCAGATGTAGATAGCGCAACAGTACATGACAATTCAGAGTCAGGTGATGCAGGACGTGCAGCAGGTGGCGGAGATTTTCCACCATTTATTTTCTCTTTCATCCCAATGAACTGGGAGGAAGATTTCAAGGGTAAAGGAAGAACTATGGAAGATGGTCCTAACTATCGTTGGCAGTTCCTCATTAAGTACCCAGAGGAGTGCGGCAAGGAAGAAGGAGAGAGATGGTTCCACGAGGAAGTAGTTCCTTTCCTTACTGGATCAGTAAGAGTAAATAGAGTTGTTAGTAGCAAGGTAATTGTTAATTACGGTGCTCCAGAAGCACAGTTCGATAGAGTAGTTGAGGTATGGTTCGATGGACCAGAGGAGTGGTATGACCTCTGCGTTAACTTAGCAGAGTCACATCTTAAGAAGCCTGAGTGGGCACAGCAGGATAAGTTCCCATTCTTAAAGCCTCAGCACAATATAGCTTCTATGTTCTTAGGTGACAGATGTACATCAGACAACTTAAGACAGTACAGGGGCTATATCACAATGAGATAAGAGATTAAGTATTAATTATTAGCGAGGATAAACAGATGCAATTGATTGAAAATGCACTAGCTGCAAAGAAAACAAATTTCATTCTTATAGGTGAGGCTGGATGCGGTAAAAGCGAAATCGCCCTTAATCTTGCCAAGTTCCTCGCTAAGAATACTGATAAAAAAGTACATCTCTTTGATATGGATATGACGAAACCTTTGTTTAGATCCAGAGATTTGCTAGAAAGCGGGGAGCTCTCCAATGTAAGCATTCACTTCGAAGAACAATTCTTTGATGCACCAACAGTCGTCGGCGGTGTGAGAGAGCTTCTAGCAGATCCAGATTCAATCGTAGTAATGGATGTAGGTGGCGATGATATAGGAGCCAGATCCATTGGTGGATTTATGTTAGGTGTCGATAAGAAATCTCTATGTGTCTTGTATGTATTAAATTACTACAGACCATTTTGTCAGGATATAGATCATATAGACAAGTTCTTAGCGGAAATACTCGCAGTTTCCCACTTGAGTCTAGATGATATTCACTTCGTTGATAATCCCAATGCAGGCCTTACAACTACCATTGATGAAGTGGTGGAGGGCGTAAGCAAAATGGATGAAATAATATCGGAATATCGTGAAATTGAAATGATTGTTGTTCATGAAGGATTCTATGAATCAGTCAAGAATAAGCTCCCAAAAGAAAAGATTATGCCTATACACTTGTTCCTAACCTACGAGTGGTTACGCAACTAAGTTTATGGATATAGATATTAGATAAAGGAGGTCTAATAATGGCAAAGTTTAAGATCAATGTAGTTGCCGAACGTTGCAAAAGCTGTGGCTATTGCATGAAGTTCTGTCCTAAGAATGTTCTGGAAGTTGGAACAGAAGTTAATGCAAAAGGCTATGAATATGTAGTGGCAGCAAGACAAGACGATTGTATCGGATGTCTTACATGCGGCCGCATTTGTCCAGATGGGGCAATTGAGATTTATAAGGAGGATTAAAAATGGCTAGAACATTTATGAAGGGCAGCGAGGCTGTAGCTGAAGCAGCAGTACGTGCCGGTTGCCGTTTTTTTGCAGGTTATCCTATCACACCTCAGAATGAAGTCCCAGAGTATTTCTCAAGAAGACTTCCAGAGGTTGGTGGAACATTTATACAGGGTGAGTCTGAAGTAGCATCTATCAATATGGTATACGGTGCTGCATCAGCAGGTGTCAGAGCGATGACATCTTCATCTTCACCTGGAATCGCACTTAAGAGTGAGGGTATCTCATATTGTGCCTCTGCTCGTATTCCAATTGTGTACACAAACTTCGCACGAGGGGGCCCTGGAGTAGGATCAATCCAGCCAGCACAGATGGATTACTTCGAGGCTACAAAGGCAGCTGGTAACGGCGGTTTCCAGATGATGGTACTTGCTCCTTCAACAGTACAGGAAGCGGTAGATCTTACTGTTAAGGCTTTCGAGCTAGCAGATAGAGATAGAAACCCAGTACACATCTTAGCAGACGGTGTAATCGCAACTATGATGGAGCCAGTTGAGCTTCCAGAGATGATGTCTGATGAGAAGGTTGCTGAGATTAGAGAAGGCAAGAAGAAGTGGGCTTGCGTAGGTCATGAGCTTGATTACGCTAACCGTTCATGGATTCAGCCAGGTCAGTGGCAGACCACTGTTATGCAGAAGTGTAACGAAGAAGCTGCAGCACTATACGAGTCATGGAAAGAAAATGACGTAATGGTAGAGGAGTACATGGTAGAGGATGCTGAGATCATCCTTACTGCTTACGGTATCTCAGGAAGAATTGCTAAGTCTTCAGTAGATATCCTCAGAAAGAAGGGTATTAAGGTTGGACTTATTCGTCCTATCACTCTTAATCCATTCCCTACAGAAGCTTTTGAGAAGCTTGACTACTCAAAGGTTAAGGCAATTCTTGATGTAGAGATGTCAATTCCAGCTCAGTATGCTACTGATGTTGAGGCAGTTGTTAGACGTCGTTGCCCAGTTGAGAAGTGCTTATGCTCTGGCGGTAACGTAATGTCAAGAGAGGCCGTGCTTGAGGCTGTAATGAAATTAGCAGGACAGGAGGCTTAACATGGCAGAATTATTATATAGCAGAACTAAAACAATTCAGGAGGACAAGGTCTCAGGATTTTGTCCAGGATGTATGCATTCTTCAGTCATGAAGTTAATAGGTGAAGTAATCGATGAGCTTGGTATCGTTGATAGAACAGCAGGTGTTCTTGGTATCGGTTGCTGCGGTCTTCAGATGGACTACATGGCATATGACAATATCACAGCTCCACACGGTAGAGCATGTGCTGTTGCAACAGGTATGAAGAGAGCTAATCCAGATACTATTTACTATACATATCAGGGTGATGGTGATCTTGCATCTATCGGTCTTGCAGAGACTATGTCAGCTGCTAACCGTGGCGAGAATTTCACAGTTATCTTCGTTAATAACGGAATCTATGGTATGACAGGTGGTCAGCTTGCTCCTACTACACTTTTCGGAATGAAGGCATCTACAGCACCTAAGGGTCGTATTGCTGAGGAGCACGGTTATCCAATGCACGTATGTGAGACATTAGATCAGCTTACAGCTCCACATTACCTGGTAAGAACCAGCTGCAATACACCAGCTAATGTTATGAAGACAAAGCAGGCTATCAAGAAGGCTTTCGAGTATCAGATGGCAGGCAAGGGCTTCTCACTTGTTGAAATCGTAACAAGCTGCCCTACAAACTGGGGACTTGATTCACTTAAGGCTCTTGATTTCCTCGAGGAAAATATGCTTAAGGAATATCCTCTTGGCGTTATTAGAGATAAAGGAATGGAGGAGAAATAATGGAAACAAATTTATGTGTAGCCGGATTCGGCGGACAGGGCGTTATGACCCTCGGTAAATTCCTTGCTTCTGCAACATGTGATTCAACAGATAAGAATGTAACATTCTTCCCTTCATACGGCGCAGAGCAGCGTGGTGGTACAGCTAACTGCTACGTAGTTATTTCAGACGATATGATCGGTGCTCCACTTGGAGATGTTATGGATGACCTCATTGTTATGAATGGTCCTTCATTAAACAAGTTCATCGGAACACTTAAAGAGGGTGGAAGACTTTTCATCAACAGCTCAATCGTAAAGGACAAGATTGAGAGAGATGATGTAGAAATCATCGAAGCACCTGTAACTGAGCTTGCTCTTGAAATGGGTAACGCTAAGGTACTTAACGTAATAATGCTGGGTGTATACGTAGGTTATACAGAGGTTATCGCTCCTGAAATCGTATGGGGAACCGTTGAGCATAAGCTTTCAAGCAAGCCAAAGCTTTTACCTCTCAACAAGGCTGCATTTGATAAGGGCCTTGAGATTGGTCGCGAGTTCAAGGTAAAGAACGGTAAAAACTAAGTAATAGAGAGGATT
>JAILNO010000178.1 GCA_024691465.1 Pseudobutyrivibrio sp.
TCCATCTTAGAGATAGGCTCAAGGAGATTCTTAACCATCTTAACAAGCTCTGGACGACCCTCAAGTGCTGGCTTAGCAGCATCAGCAACTGGGTTCTTCCATGAATCTGGAACATTAACCTTATGTACAGCATCAACACCAGCGTCGATAGCATTGTAGTTCATCTGTACTACATCGTCACCCTTCTTACCGTATGACTTCTTAGCTGCAGCCTTCATAAACTCAACAGCCTGGTCAATTGGCATTACATCAGCGAGCTTGAAGAAAGCTGACTGAAGGATTGTATTAGTACGCTTACCCATACCAATCTCGATAGCCTTATCGATAGCATTGATTGTGTAAAGCTGAATATTGTTATCAGCGATGTACTTCTTAGCCTCAGCGTTGAGATGATTCTCAAGTTCCTCATCTGACCACTGGCAGTTAATCATGAATACTCCGCCTGGCTTAACGTCCTGAACCATCTTCATACCCTGTGTTACATAAGCTGGGTTATGGCAAGCGACGAAGTCAGCCTGATTAATATAGTAAGGAGACTTGATTGGGTTGTCACCAAATCTCAAGTGAGAAATTGTAACACCACCAGTCTTCTTAGAATCATACTGGAAGTATGCCTGAATGTACTTATCTGTGTGATCACCGATGATCTTAGTAGAGTTCTTATTAGCACCTACTGTACCATCGCCACCGAGACCCCAGAACTTGCACTCCTTAGTACCAGGAGCTGAAGTGATAGGAGCTGGCTTAACCTCTGGAAGTGAAAGGTTAGTAACATCATCAACGATACCGATTGTGAATCTAGCCTTAGGCTGATCCTTCTCTAACTCCTTGTATACAGCAAATACTGATGAAGGAGGAGTATCCTTAGAACCAAGACCATATCTACCACCACAGATAACGATGTCGTTAAGACCTGCCTCGCGAAGTGTAGTAGCAACATCAAGGTAAAGAGGATCTGCAAGAGCACCTGGCTCCTTAGTTCTATCTAAGATAGCGATCTTCTTAGCTGACTTTGGAAGTGCAGCAAGGAAAGCCTCTGATGACCAAGGTCTGTAAAGACGAACCTTAAGTACACCAACCTTCTCGCCGTGAGCGTTAAGGTAATCAATAACCTCTTCTGCTACGTCGTTGATAGAACCCATAGCGATGATGATTCTGTCAGCGTCTGCAGCACCATAGTAATTGAAGAGCTTGTAATCTGTACCAAGCTTTGCGTTAATCTTGTCCATGTACTTCTGTACAACTGCTGGGAAGTTATCGTAAGCTGTGTTGCAAGCCTCTCTATGCTGGAAGAAAACGTCTCCGTTTTCGTGTGAACCACGCATTGTAGGATGCTCTGGATTAAGAGCGTTTGCTCTGAATTCGTTAACTGCATCCATGTTAATCATTTCTTTAAGGTCTGCGTAATCCCATTTCTCGATTTTCTGAATTTCGTGAGATGTACGGAAACCGTCGAAGAAGTTAAGTACTGGAACCTTTCCTTCAATAGCTGCAAGATGAGCTACTGGAGCAAGATCCATAACTTCCTGTGGATTTGTCTCAGCCATCATTGCAAAACCTGTCTGACGGCATGCATATACATCGGAATGATCACCGAAGATATTAAGTGACTGTGTAGCAACTGTACGAGCTGATACATCGAATACGCAAGGAAGCTGCTCTGCAGCAATCTTGTACATATTAGGGATCATAAGAAGAAGTCCCTGTGAAGCGGTAAATGTTGTAGTAAGTGCACCTGCACCAAGTGAACCATGAACTGCACCTGCAGCTCCTGCCTCAGACTCCATCTCTACAACCTGAACCTGATTTCCAAAAATATTCTCTAGGCCTGCTGCTGACCACTGGTCAACGAAATCGGCCATTGGGCTGGATGGTGTAATAGGGTAAATAGCAGCAACATCTGTAAATGCATATGCAACATGTGCTGCAGCCTGGTTTCCATCCATTGACTGTTTTGCTCTTGGCATTTTCAAATCCTCCTTATCATATAGGACATTACTAATTCTGGTCAGAGAGAAAAAACACCGGCTCTCATCCCCACAATGTCTTGATTTTATGATAGAACTATTGAAAATTTTTTTCAACAGACCATCCACCCATTTCTGTTCATTTTGAAGTACAAAATTGTTAATTATTTTTGTTTTTTGTCTAATATTGCCAAAAAATTAACAATGTCCCGCCATTGCGGACAAAACACCAATTAGTGTTTGCTATGGCGGACAAATGTCTGTCCAGAAATTACATGTCAAAAAATTCAGAATATACCCTTAAAAAATCAGCACTTTTCTTCTTTTTCTTTCATTGACATATACCTTTTTGTTAAATATAATTTTAAAAAATTTATTTTCATAAAAAAGAAAGAGAGGTTATTTATGGCATCGATTATTGGTGATGGCATTACTTTCGACGACGTCTTACTGGTTCCACAGTACTCGGAAGTAACTCCAAATCTTATTGATCTTCACACAAATTTGACTAAAAAAATTACACTTAACATTCCTATGATGAGTGCTGCTATGGATACTGTTACAGAATCCCGCATGGCAATCGCTATGGCACGTCAGGGTGGTATCGGTATTATTCACAAGAATATGTCCATCGAAGCTCAGGCAGAGGAAGTAGACAAGGTTAAGCGTTCTGAGTTCGGTGTTATCACTGATCCATTTTTCCTCGGACCAGATAATACACTTGCTGAAGCAAACGAGCTTATGGGTAAGTTCAAGATTTCAGGTGTTCCTATCACAAAGGCGGACGGAACACTCATTGGTATCATCACTAATCGTGACCTCAAATTCGAAACAGATTTCTCTAAGAAAATTTCAGAGTCTATGACATCTGAAGGCCTTATCACAGCTAAGGAAGGCATCACACTTGAAGAAGCTAAGTCAATTCTTGCTAAGTCTCGCAAGGAGAAGCTTCCTATCGTTGATGACAGCTTCAAGCTCAAGGGTCTTATTACAATTAAAGATATCGAGAAGCAGATCAAGTATCCTAACGCTGCTAAGGATGACCAGGGTCGTCTCCTCTGCGGTGCAGGTGTTGGTATTACTGGCAATATGATGGAGAGAGTTGAGGCTCTTGTTAACGCTCAGGTAGACTGTATCGTTATGGATAGTGCTCACGGTCACTCTAAGAACATCATCGAGGCAGTTAAGAAGGTTAAGACAGCTTATCCAGACTTACAGGTAATCGCTGGTAACATCGCTACAGGTGCTGCTACTAAGGCTCTTATCGAGGCTGGTGCCGATGCTGTCAAGGTAGGTATCGGACCTGGTTCTATCTGTACTACACGTGTAGTTGCAGGTATCGGTGTTCCTCAGATCTCAGCTATTATGGAGTGCTACGAGGTAGCTAAGAGCTACGGTATCCCAATCATCGCTGATGGCGGTATCAAGTACTCTGGTGATATGACTAAGGCCCTCGCTGCTGGTGGTTCAGTATGTATGATGGGTTCTATGTTCGCAGGTTGCGATGAAGCTCCTGGTTCATTCGAATTATTCCAGGGACGTAAGTACAAGGTATACCGTGGAATGGGAAGTCTTGCAGCCATGGAGAACGGTTCTAAGGATCGTTACTTCCAGGAGGGTGCTAAGAAGCTCGTTCCTGAGGGTGTTGAAGGACGTGTTGCATACAAGGGAAGTCTTGAGGATGTTATCTTCCAGCTCATCGGTGGTATCCGTTCAGGTATGGGTTACTGTGGTTGCCCTACTATCCCAGAGCTTCAGGAGCGTGGCAAGTTCGTCAAGATTTCAGCTGCTTCACTTAAGGAATCACATCCACATGATATCCATATCACAAAGGAAGCTCCTAACTACTCTGTAGAAGGATAATTATAAGCTCAAAGAGCCAAGTCAATCATAATTGACTTGGCTCTTTTATATTGCATCTCTTTATTCTGTAAAAAGTGGTGTTGAATAGTATCTATCTCCTGAATCAGGAAGAAGTGCCACTATTGTCTTACCCTTGTTCTCAGGTCTCTTAGCATATTCGATAGCTCCATATAATGCAGCACCAGAAGAAATACCTACTGAGATACCCTCTCTTCTAGCAAGAAGCTTCGCTGTTGCAAAAGCATCCTCCCCTTCAGCTGTAAATACTTCATCATAAATCTTGGTGTTTAGAACCTCTGGCACGAATCCTGCTCCTATACCTTGAATCTTATGTGGACCTGCCTTTCCCTCTGATAGGACTGGCGAGTCCTTAGGCTCTAGAGCAACCACCTTAACATTAGGATTCTGGCCCTTTAGATACTCTCCTACGCCTGTAACGGTTCCACCTGTACCTACACCAGCGATAAAGATATCCACCTTGCCATCTGTGTCGTTCCAAATCTCAGGACCTGTAGTGCTTCTGTGTGCCTTAGGATTAGCTTCATTAATAAACTGACCAGGGATGAAGCTACCTTCAATTTCTGCTGCAAGCTCTTCAGCCTTAGCTATTGCCCCCTTCATTCCCTTAGCACCTTCTGTAAGAACAATCTCAGCACCATAAGCCTTGAGAATATTTCTACGTTCCACTGACATGGTCTCTGGCATGGTGAGAATAGTTCTATAACCCTTGGCTGCTGCAATTGCAGCCAGACCGATACCAGTGTTACCAGATGTAGGCTCAATAATAACTGAGCCTTCCTTTAGGTAACCCTTTGCCTCAGCATCCTCAATCATAGACTTGGCAACTCTGTCCTTTACAGAACCGGCTGGATTTAAGTACTCAAGCTTAACAAGCACAGTTGCCTCAAGTCCCAGCTCCTTCTCAATATTTGTAACCTCTACAAGTGGTGTGTTTCCAATGAGCTCTGCTGCGCTCTTATATATTTTTGACATATCATTGTCCTCCGCATCTATTTGTATTAAGTCTTATGTATTAAACTGCAGCTATATCTACATTTGATCCATTAGATGAGCTCACTACCCCATCAATAGCTGCAAATCCTCTCTCAAGATCCTCGATGATATCATCTATGTGCTCTGTACCGATAGATAATCTGATGGTTGACTGAGTGATTCCCTGATCCAATAGCTCTTCTTCTGTAAGCTGTGAGTGTGTAGTGGTGGCAGGATGTATAACAAGACTCTTTACGTCTGCTACATTTGCAAGGATTGAGAAAATCTGTAGATTATCTATAAACTTGTATGCTGCATCCTTTCCACCAACTATTTCGAATGTAAAGATACTTCCGCCATCCTTAGGGAAATACTTCTTATAAAGCTCATGATCTGGGTGATCTTCAAGTGAAGGATGATTTACCTTTGCAACCTTTGGATGATTCTTTAAGAACTCTACGACCTTTGTTGTATTTTCAGCATGTCTATCCAGACGAAGTGGTAAAGTCTCTATTCCCTGCAATAAAAGGAATGCATTAAATGGTGAAATAGTAGCTCCTGTGTCACGCAATAGAATGGCTCTAATGTATGTAACAAAAGCTGCAGGAGCTGTTGCATCTGCAAATGAAATGCCATGATAGCTAGGGTTAGGCTCTGCTATTGCTGGGAATTTACCACTTGCCTTCCAATCATAGGTTCCTGCCTCTACAATCACACCTCCAAGTGTGGTTCCATGGCCACCGAAGAACTTGGTTGCAGAATGAACTACAATGTCAGCGCCATGTTCGATAGGTCTTACCCAGTAAGAAGCACCAAATGTATTATCAACTACAAGTGGAAGCTGATGACGATGTGCAATCTCAGCAAGAGCATCGATATCAGGAATATCCGAATTAGGATTACCAAGTGTCTCAAGATAAATTGCCTTGGTGTCTTCTTGTATAGCTGACTCTACTTCCTCAAGGTTGTGTGCATCTACAAATGTAGCAGTTACACCATATTGTGGAAGTGTGTGTGCAAGTAAATTGTAGCTACCGCCATATATTGTCTTCTGTGCAACTATATGACCGCCACCAGCAGCGAGTGCCTCAATAGTGTAAGTGATTGCAGCTGCACCAGATGCTACTGCAAGAGCTGCTGTACCTCCCTCGAGGGCTGCTACTCTTTCCTCCAATACTCCTTGAGTCGAATTAGTTAATCTACCGTAGATATTACCTGCGTCTGCAAGACCAAATCTATCAGCTGCATGCTTAGAATCTCTGAATACATAAGATGTAGTCTGGTAAATAGGTACTGCTCTTGCATCTGATGCTGGATCAGGATTCTCCTGTCCTACGTGAAGTGCTAATGTTTCAAATCTATAATTGCTCATATTATCTCCTCCTTTTTTAATTCCTTTTTTCTTTTGTTGATATAATAAATATTATTACCTACTAGGTCAATAGGTTATAATCTAAGTAAAAATGATAATTAGTTATCAATTATATTTATTACTATTTCATCTTATCTAATACCATCTATTCATCACTCATATGAAAAGGTTTTAAGGAACCTCTTAGCACGCTCGGTCTCAGGCTCTGCGAAGAATTTCTTCACATCATCTGATTCCTCAACTATATCTCCCTTATCAAGAAAAATAATCCTATCCGCCACCGCTTTGGCAAAGGCCATCTCATGTGTGACTATTAACATAGTCGAGCCAGCCTTGGCTAAAGCAATCATAGTCTCTAATACTTCATGAACCATCTCAGGATCTAGAGCAGCTGTAACTTCATCAAATAAAATTACCTCAGGATGCATTAGAAGTGCGCGCACTATTGCAACTCTTTGCTTCTGCCCCCCTGAAAGCTGTCTAGGATAATAGTCCTTTTTATCCACCAAACCAACCTTGTCTAAGAGCTCTAATGCCTCTTTGGTCGCATCATCATCAGATCTCCTCTGAACCTTGGTTGGCGCCAATATTACATTTTCTAACACGGTCTTATGTGGAAATAGTTCGTAAGACTGGAAAACCATTCCAATCTTCTGACGTAACCTTGTAATGTCACGCTTACCAGCTTCCACAGGAAGGCCGTCTATAGTAATTACTCCACCTTGAATATCTTCCAAACCATTTAAACATCTTAGAAAAGTACTCTTACCACATCCTGATGGGCCAATAATAACTACTACTTCTCCCCTTTTAACTGTTAAGTTAATATCTTTTAAAACTACATTTGTACCAAACTCTTTATGTAGATGTGTAACCTTTAATAATTCGCTCATTACGCCCACCTTTTTTCTAAGTATGTTGCAAGCCTGCTAATAGGCCAGCACACAATGAAATATAGTAAAAACACTACTGCAAAAACACCAAATGCCGCATTAGGAGAAACCTTACGATTAGCTTCTATAATCTGCTGTCCCACCTTCAAGACCTCCACCACACCAATCATCATTACTAAAGAAGTGGTCTTAATCATCCTCGTAATAAGATTAATTGAAAGTGGTATCAGACGTCTGACTGTCTGCGGAAGAATAATGTAGAAATATGTCTGAAATTTATTCATTCCTAACGCAAAAGCAGATTCAAACTGAATACTTGGAATGCTTTTAATGGAACCTCTCACCAGATCTCCCATTTCCGCAGTACCCCAGAAAGTAAAAACAAATATAGCTGCTGATTGAGCGGATATATCCCAGCCAAAAACTCTAGTAGTTCCGAAGTATACAATAAATAAAAGTACCATCTGAGGCATGATTCTAACTGTCTCCAGATATATCTTTAGAATAGCTCTAATGCATCTACTATTAACTGTCATCAAACCGCCCACTAATAGTCCCAGTACTATACTAAGAGCAACTGATATCAGGCTGATTTCAATTGATATCCACAGTCCATTAAGCAAGCGTAAGAAATTAGTTCCTTTAAATAGGACATCAATCCCCAAACTGGCCATAACGCATCCTCCTTTCTAGTACAGCTCCCAATATGGAAATAGGAAGAAGCATAATCAGATAGAACACCACAAGTAAGAATAGGCACTCTATGGTCTTAGCATACATACCAATCAGATCCTTGGCTGTAAACATAAGATCCATCAATGATATGGTAGAAAAAACTGACGTCTCCTTTAGTAGGAATATTACATTTGCAAGCAGCCCCGGAATGCTTATAGAAATAGCCTGAGGTAAAATAACATACCAAAAGACTTGCAAATTCGTCATGCCTAGACTATCAGCGCTTTCTTTTTGGATGATGGGAATGGCCTCTAGTCCACTTCTAAATGTTTCAATCATATATGCTCCGCCTAACAAGCCAAGGCCAATGATACCGCATGCTTCAGCTGTAATCTGTATTCCCACCTTAGGCAATGCGAAATAAATAAAAAATAGTTGCACCAATAGAGGTGTATTTCTAAAGAGTTCTATGTATACTCCCACCACATTCTTAAATACGGGCACTCTGAAATGTGAAATGGCAGAGCCAATTAGACCTATAACAAAGGCCAATGCAATGCCCTGCCATCCTATTTTAAGCGTTAAGAACAACGCATCCTTATATAGTGGGAGATATTCGATAAGAATATCCTTGTCCATTACTTTAAATCAAATATCCTTTCGTATCGTATTTACGAAGATTAGCCATTATTCCTGCTCGACCACCAGTGTTTCCTCATATTCTGCACCGTATGTATCAAGGAGTGTCTCCTCATAATCTGCGTGGAAGAACTGCTCACCACCAAGAGTCTTTAACTCCTCATTTAACCAGTCAAGCAGTGTATCATTGCCTTTTGTTACAGCTGGCGCAATTGTGTCCTGATCTCCCAGACTAGGTATGCCTACTGTGTAGCCCTCATTCTCAATGGCAAATGCAATAACCTCTGTATTATCATTTGCCCATGCCACACCATTTCCATTTTCGAATGCAGTCTTAGCCTCTGCGTATGCATCATATTTCTGAAGCTTGATATCTGGATAGTTTTCTGTTAGATATGTCTCTGCTGTAGTACCAGATATTACAATGACCTGATCATCCTCACCCAGATCGTCTAAACTCTCAACAACTGCAGAATCTGGAGAAACCACACCTAGGGCAACATTCATATATGGAAGTGCGAAATCTACCTCCTCAGCTCGCTCTGGTGTAACTGTGAAGTTAGCAAGGATGATATCAACTTTTCCTGTCTGAAGGTACTCGATTCTATTAGCAGCCTCTGTGGAAACATAATTGATGTCTACACCTAGATCCTCACCAATTCTCTCAGCTAGATAGACATCATATCCTGCGTACTCACCATTCTCATCTACATAGCCAAATGGACTCTTATCTGAGAATACTCCGATGTTAATTGTGCCACTCTCCTTAATTTCATCTAATGTTCTATATCCTGCTGCGCTTTCTTCAGTCGAAGCCGCATCATTTGTCTGTGCCTTAACTTCACTTGATGCGCTATCTGAACCGCATCCTGTAAGTGATGCTGCTAAAAGTCCTGTTACTAAAAGTCCGCTTGTAAGTCTCTTTATTAATGTATTTTTCATCTTATATTCCTCTTTTCTTATTATTAGGCCATTAGTAGAATCTACCACTAGGCTATTACCTTTTTATATACTGCTTTTGCAAGGAACCTATGATTATCTATATCCATATGCTCCTGATCCATTTCTGATGGCTTCGCCACATCAGATGCTGCCAAAAACATACAGTCG
>JAILNO010000183.1 GCA_024691465.1 Pseudobutyrivibrio sp.
CAATGCTCACGTAGTTGCTATTCCTAAGCTAGATGCTAAGGATGTGGATGCAGCGCTTATCCATGAGGCAGCCATTGGTAAGATTGCTGGTGATCAGCTTATTAAGCTTATGTCACTTGGTCTTACAGAGGAGGAAGCTGAAGAGCAGATTGTAGCTGGTTTCTTAAGATAACACTAGATATTGATGGGGATTAATATTCGACCACGAGTATTAATCCTCATATTTTTTATATGAGAAATATAACTTGAAATATTTGTGATTTCCTATTAATGAATCATGAAATATGGTATTATGGAAGAGCGTCGAGGAGGATGACATTATGGCTATTTCACCAATTATGGGATTAAGTTCATATAGTGCTATCTCATCAGTTCAACCTATGAATTACACAGTTGAGAATGATGCAGATTTTTCCGATGTATACAATACAGATTCGGTTAAGGGCGGCGATGCAGTTACTGGTACATCCCCAGTCCAATACCCTAATGCTAAGATTACCGATGACTCGCTTGAGATGACTGTTGATCCACTTGAGAAGCAGCGCAAGACCATTCAGGTATCTAGTGATTTTAACAACATCGCCATGAAGTTTGCTTCCAATACTAACACAGGCTATGAGCTATCAGGTGCAGCAGCATCCTATACCACAGCAGGAAGCATGTTTGATGCATATGCTTAGATTCTTGTTTTTCATCAGAAAAACAGGAATCGTATCTGACCAACTTTTACATGTAATGGAAAAGTTGTCCTGCGAAGCAGGATTCTTGCGGGAGTTTTCATTACTTTCTCGCAAGAAGTCATAGATTAAGCAATGTAATGGACTAGGAGTCAATTGTGGCTCCTAGTTTTCTTTTTATTTATTAAGCGATTACAGAGCTTTTATGTTATTATGGAGGAAAGATTTGATTAAATATGACGGGAGGTAGCTATGAGTAGAGTATTGATATTTATGGCAGAAGGCCATGAGGAAATCGAAGCACTTACAGTTGTGGATGTACTTAGAAGAGCTGGAATTGAGATTGAGATGGTTTCAATCACAGGTAATAAGAAGGTTCCAGGGGCTCATGGTATATCTACATATTGTGATAAGCTTATTGAGACAGTTAATTTCGATACAGCGGACATGTTGGTACTTCCAGGAGGTATGCCAGGTACACTTAACCTAGGTCTATGTGAACCACTCATGGATCAGGTGCATGGTTTCAATGCATCCAAGAAGGGGCTTGCAGCTATATGCGCAGCACCTACTGTGTTTGGTAAGGCAGGTATCCTTAAGGGGAAGAAAGCCACTTGTTATCCAGGCATGGAGGCAGATCTATTGGGAGCAGATGTTTCCACTGATGATGTATGCCATGATGGACATATAATTACCAGC
Organism: Pseudobutyrivibrio sp.; assembly: GCA_024691465.1. Next base: position 1,377 of record JAILNO010000183.1, read on the forward strand.
CGTGGTATGGGTACAGCAATTCCTTTCGCCCTTGAGATAGTGCGCACATTCTGTGGTGATGCAGCAGCTGATCAATTGGCTAAGGCAATTGTTTATTATAAATAGTAAAGAGGTTTTAAATGGAAAGAATTAAGAGTTTTACAATTAATCACAACGTGCTTACTCCAGGTTTCTACATTTCACGAGTGGATGATGGAGACATTATCACATACGACTTACGTACACGTAAGCCTAATGCAGGAGATTACATGGATAATGCAACTATGCATTCAGTAGAGCATATGATTGCTACCTTCATGCGCAATTCAGAGATTGCAGACCATGTAATATACTTCGGACCTATGGGTTGCCAGACAGGATTCTATCTGGTTATTAAGGGTGTTGATTCTAAGAAGACATTTGAGGTAGTTAAGAAGGTATTCAAGCAGACAGTTGACCATGACGGTGATGTATTTGGCAAGAGCGCAATTGAGTGTGGCCACTATGAGAATCTCGATATCAATCTGGCTAAGAAGGAGTGCCAGAGGTATCTGGATGTCCTCAATTCATGGACCAATATGGAATTCACATATCCAGAATAACTATTAAGGAGTATATCTAATGAGAGTAGGAATTATTGGAGCAATGCAGATTGAGATTGAGAATCTTAAGCCAAGCATTGCAGGACAGAAGACAGAAGTTATTAGCGGCGTAACTTTTACCACAGGAACCGTTGATGGTGTGGAGGTAGTCGCAGCAGTTAGCGGTATTGGTAAGGTATTCGCAGCTATATGTACAGAGATTATGGTGCTGCACTTCGGTGTGGATCATGTCATCAATATAGGCGTGGCAGGCTCACTTGTGCCTACACTTAAGGTCCTTGATGTGGCAGTGGCAGAGTCAGCAGTTCAGCATGATATGAATACTACTGCAATCGGAGATCCACAGGGTCTTATCTCAGGAATTAACATTATTAATTTCGAGGCTGATAAGGATTTACGTGCAGCAGTTACTGATGTACTTGCAGCTAGAGGAATCAATTATGAGACTGGTGTAATTGCATCAGGTGATTTATTCGTTGATACTAACAAGCAGCGCGAGACTATTCGCAAGAGATTCGATGCAATCGCTGCTGATATGGAGGGAGCAAGTATTGCTCAGACATGCTATATCAACCAGGTTCCATTTACACTTATCCGCTCTATCTCAGATGCTGATGGAAGCGCTATGGACTACAATACTTTTGCAGGTAAGGC
>JAILNO010000199.1 GCA_024691465.1 Pseudobutyrivibrio sp.
AAGCTTGGTCAGAAGATCTGTAAGGCTGATGGTAGCCAGGTGACATATCCTAAGCAGGTTCTTCCTACAGAGAAGAAGTGGTCTACAGATGAGTGGAATGATGATTATCGTGACACTAATAGAATCAACTGCTATGACACAGGTACAGCTCCATGTAAGACAGCTTGTCCTGCACATATTGCTATCCAGGGTTACCTTCGTATGGCAGCTCAGGGTCGCTATAAGGAAGCTCTTGCTCTTATTAAGCAGGACAATCCACTTCCAGCTATCTGCGGTCGTGTATGTAACAGACGTTGTGAGGCAGCTTGTACTCGTGGTACTATCGATGAGGCAATTGCTATTGATGAGGTTAAGCGTTTCTTAGCTGAGATGGATCTCAAGGCTGAGACTAGATATATCCCTAAGAAGATCGTTCCTTCACAGAAGGGCGAGTTCACTGAGAAAGTTGCTATTGTAGGTGCAGGTCCTGCTGGACTTTCATGTGCTTACTACTTAGCGCTTAAGGGTTATAAGCCAACTATATTTGAGAAGAGCAAGTACCCAGGTGGTATGCTTCGCTATGGTATTCCATCATTCGTACTTGAGAACAATGTAATTGATGCTGAGATTGATATCATCAAGGAACTTGGTGTTGAGATTAAGTGCGGTGTCGAGGTAGGTAAGGATATCACTCTTGATGAGTTACGTGGACAGGGCTATAAGGCATTCTATGTAGCTATTGGTTGTCAGGGCGGTAACAAGCCAGGTGTTCCTGGTGATGATGCTATCGGTACACAGACAGCTGTAGATTTCCTTCACGAAGTATCTGAGAACGAGAAGTATGATATCAAGGGTGACTTGGTTGTTATCGGTGGTGGTAATGTAGCTATCGATGTAGCTCGTTCAGCTCGCCGTGTAGGTAATCAGAAGGTTTCTATGTTCTGTCTTGAGACAAAGGACATTATGCCAGCTTCTCCTGAGGAGATTGAGATTGTCGAGGCAGAAGGCGTTGAGCTCAACTGTGGTTGGGGTCCTAAGGAAGTGCTTGTTGACGAAGCAGGAGCTGTTAAGGGTATCGTTCTTAAGAAGTGTACTCGTGTTAAGGATGAGACAGGCAGATTCTCTCCACAGTATGATGAGAATGACACAATCACTGTAGAGTGTAAGCATGTTATTTTCTCAGTAGGACAGCGTAGCGTATATGGTGACTTATTCAAGGATTCTAAGGTTGTCATCGAGCGTGGCCCTAAGGCTGATGCGCTTACATACCAGACAGATGAGCCTGATATCTTTGTTGGTGGTGATATGTACACAGGACCTAAGTTCGCAATTGATGCAATTGCTGCAGGTCGAGAGGGTGCTATCTCTATTCATAGATTCGTTCAGCCACACAGCTCACTTACAATCGGACGTAATCGTCGTGACTTCATCGAGCTTAATAAGGATGATATCCGTATCGATGATTATGATCACAGCCCACGCCAGATTCCAGGAGTTTCTAAGACTACAGTTGACGGAGAACTTTCATTCCGTGATAAGACAGTAGAGCTTACTGAGGAGCAGATCAAGAAGGAGACAGCTAGATGTCTCAAGTGCGGCGCTTCAGTTGTTGATGAGAATAAGTGTATCGGATGTGGTGTATGTACAACCAAGTGTGAGTTCGATGCAATTAAGCTCTATCGTGAGCGTCCAGAATGCTCTAAGATGACACCATCTGAGGATAAGCTTAAGTACGTTCTTCCTAATGGATTAAAGCAGCGTATTAAGGTTACTTTCAAGGGTGGTCGTAAGTAATTTAATAGAGAGATGATATAGACCCTTGGGTTTAGCTACAGTTAGGCTATGTGTTGACATCTATCCCTGATTGTATGCTACCCAAGGGTTTTTTAGTGTGATATTATTATAATGTTTGAAGTAATTTTAACTAAAGGGATTTTACACTCAGATTATGAAGAATATTTATTTATTTGCAAATGGATTTGGAGAGACCGTGCGAACTCTCATAGTAGCATATTTGATTTTGACATTCGTATTTACGATATATTCTGTAGCAAGGATGTATTATATCGAGCACATTTCTAACAATGTCAGGGGAGGTCGAGCACGTGTTAATTCTCTCAAGAATGCTGGTAGATTTATGCAATATCCTGTCTATTCCATGGAGGAGATGAGTAAGGATAAACACAAGAGAGACGTTAGGCTTATGTTTTTCGGTGCTGATAATCCTAAGAGTAAGAGATTCGTCGTAATCCTACCAGGAGGCGGATATGCACATGTGTGTACTAAGCAGGAGGGGTATCCTGTAGCAGCAGCACTTAACGATAGAGGGATCAATGCATTCGTGCTTGAATATAGAGCAGGCAGGGATTGCGCGCCTTTTGCCCCTATGGAAGACTTGGGAGCAGCGCTTAGATTCATTCAGGCTAACTTGAATAAGTTCGATGTGGTTATGGACGATTATGCTCTCATGGGATTCTCAGCAGGAGGTAATCTGGCAGGTATATTTGCTAGCCACAAGTTCGGCTATATGGACTATCAATTACCTAGGCCTAAGGCTCTGATTCTAGGCTATCCTTGGACATGTGTTAATGATTGGCTACACCATCCATACTGGAATATCTGGATAGGACTTATGGGTGTATGGCTCAGTAACAGGGGTAGCTTCTGTATGTTTGGTATGAGACATATCAGGAAGGGGCGAGAGCTTCTTGATGTGCAGAAATATATCGAGGAGGATTATCCTCCTACATTTATGTACTCAGGTTCTTGGGACGTGCTTGTCCCAGCCAGTAGACATGCTGATGTGTTCGATGCAGCTCTTAAGAAACATGGCATCAAGCATGTATATGAGAAGTATTTCGGAGTACCTCATGGCATTGGTCTTGGCGTTCGCACAAAGGCTGAAGGTTGGCTTGATAGGGCAGTGGAGTTCTGGGAGTCAGTAATCTAGGGAGTTCTAGTTTTCGTGGAGTCCGATTCTAGGCGGATTCTAGCATACATAGGTTTATTCTCGTAGTCTTTTTCTATAGTCTAAAGGTGTAACTAAAGAAGCGGCAGGAGGTCACATGTTAGATTTAATCAAGACAGGTTCATTTATCTCGGAGATGAGAAAGGAAAAAGGTCTTACACAAAAACAATTGGCAGATCAGGTAGGAGTTAGTGACAAGGCAGTTTCCAGGTGGGAG
>JAILNO010000209.1 GCA_024691465.1 Pseudobutyrivibrio sp.
ACATTAGAAAAATAAACCATATATACTGCAAAACCAACAGTAAGGCCAATCTGTCCTAACATCTTCTGCCAAGCCTTAAGTCCATCTGAACTGCGCTTAACAGCCTTGAGTAAATCATCGAAGAAACCAAGTATTCCGAAACCTAAAGTAAGGAAAACAATAGGATATACCTCAGTACAACCCCCTGCAAAAATAAATGCTCCCAATGCAAATGCAATAAGAATCATTATACCTCCCATGGAAGGTGTGCCATTCTTAGCCTTGTGCTCCTTAATATACTCTCTCTCAGTATTGCCCATCTTAAGTCTTCTTAAGATAGGGATGCAAATAGGTGATAATATCACAACCACCACAAAGCTAAATAACATAGGTAAAAATACATCAAACATCTCAAAACTCCAATTCTCTAATATAATTCTCTATTCTCTATAAAAACACTACTGTGCTTCTTCCTCTTCTACTTCAGGTGTCTCTGTAGGATCCGCTGTAGAATCCTCACCCTCAGGAGTATCGCTGGTTCCCTCTTCCTCTACCTCTACAGATTCCGTAGCCTGAGCTGCCTCAGTAAGAGCTGCAGCCGCCTCAGCCTCTTCCTCTTCAGTAAGAGAAGACTCAATACCCATATATGGTAATACCTGCTCGAATACACTATGGCAAATAGACTGAGCGAAACTACTGTGAGCCTGATCATCTACAGAAGGCTCATCAATAACTACATATACAACCACCTGTGGATTCTCAACTGGTGCAAATCCAATAAAAGATACTAAGTATTTGCCGTTACCACGTGGTAATTTCTCAGCAGTACCAGTCTTACCACCAATGGTATATCCCTCTACTCCAGCAGTCTTACCAGTACCATCAGACACAACGAACTGCAAGTAGCTACGAATCAACGCCCCTGTCTCTTCAGAAATAGTGCGTTTCAACACTGTGGGATCAATCTCTGTAACAGTATTACCATTAGGATCTGTAATTTTAGTAACCAAGTGTGGCTCATATAAATAGCCGCCGTTTACAAGGGAACAGAATCCTGTACCCAATTGAATCATAGTTGTATTAAAGTTCTGACCAAAGGAATTAGTGGCCAGATTGATTGTAGACTTAAGATCATCCTCACTGTATATCAGTCCTGCTGTACTAGCCTCACCAGTCAGATCAATACCTGTCTTCTGACCGAATCCAAATATGGACTGATACTTAGCAAATGTCTCAGCACCTATTACATAGGACATCTGCATAAGAGCATCGTTGCAAGAATTAGAAAGGGCCTCGGCAATAGTCTGTGTACCATGTCCACCCTTATGATAAGCTACACACTTAACGAGCTTAGGATAACCAGCTATCATCTCACCTCCATCACAGAAGTAAGTCTCATCACCATTCATAGCTCCTGTCTCAAGTCCCATAGCAACTGTAAAAGGCTTGAATGTAGAACCTGGCTCATAAGTATAAGTAATACAGAAATTCTGCCAAATCTGATTGAGCTTATCCATCTTATCATCAGTAGTCATAGCGTCTATTTCTTCCTCTGAATAATATGCGGATAAATCTCTAGGATTATTTAAATCAAAGCTAGGATACTGAGCCATGGCAAGTATCTCGCCTGTGTTAGGGTTCATAACAAGTACAGCTGTATGCTTAGAACCTACAGTCCTTGGATCATCTGGATGATCCTTATTCCACTGGACAAGTGTCTCCTCATTCCAAGATGCCACTGCATCTTCAACTATAGCCTGTATATTAACATCTAGTGAAAGGACTATATTGTTGCCATTAGTAGCATCAATAGTAGTCTGCTCCAAGTTACTGTCTGAGTTCAGATAACCATAAGTACGACCATTGACACCATTTAACACGCTGGAGTACTTATTCTCCAGACCAATTACACCTACATTACCGCTACTAGCATAACCAATAGTAGCTGCAGCCATGGTTCCATAAGGATACTGCCTGATATATTCCTTCTCAAACCATATGCCGTGTACTTTGCCCTTATAATCATCGTTAGTCTTAAGCTCCTCGAAGGCTGCCATCTCATCATATGACACCCTCTTAGCGAGGACATAATACTGTGACGTGCTATTCTCTGAAAGCTGTGTCTTAATTGCATCAGCATCAATCTCCTCAAAGCACTTAGTCACTGCGCTTATGGTCGTGCTAATATCGTCTTCATTAGCATTGAGGACCTTGCAGTCTAGTATTACATTATATACATCCACGCTGGTGGCAAGTACCGTTCCTCTGGCATCGATTATGTTACCTCTCTGGAACGGAATGGTGGTACTGTCATAATCCTGCTGGGCTAGTACGATTTTCTCGTATTTATCCCCACTAGTGTACTGGATGTACATTACTCGCCCTATCAAAACGACAAAAAGAATACAAACAACTCCAAATACTAACCAGAGCTTGCGTTGCATTCTTTTTAATATCTTATTATTCGGTTTTAACCTACGTCTTCTATTATCAGCCATTATAATGAATCTCTATTCTATGGTATATCTTTATACTGGCTCATGTAGTCAGAGCCATCTACACTATAATACACTATTTGGTTACTGGTTGCATACACCATACCGAGTTCATTAATAGCTCTGTCCTTAATATCGTTTAAATTAGTGGTTGTAGCAATTCTACTCTCAGCTGCATTATTGTCAGCATTGATTGTAGATAACTCATTCTCAAGGGATGCGATGTGATTCATTCTAGTAGTAACCTTAGTCTGTAGTGCTACATATCCTACAAGCATAATGCAGGTAACAAGTACTGCAATAATCATATAGCCAGTTAATAATCTATTCTTCCTAAGAGCAGCTGCACGTCTTCTATCTGTAATCTTCTGACGACGGATAGCATCCTCGCGCTTCTCGCGCTCCCTCTGCTCTCTTGTAGGCAGAATTCTAGCAGGACGTACATATGGCTGTACCTCTTTTCTTACTGCATTTCCCTGATTGTAATAATAAGTCTGTAATTCCTGCATTCTCTAACTCCTTTTGCGATTAAAACTAGCATTACTCTCCCAATACCAGTTAACCCTCGGTGCCCCTCTCAAACACTCGAAGCTTTGCACTTTTGGATCTAGAATTCTCCTCTAGTTCCTTGTCGCTAGGTAGGATTGGCTTCCTTGTAACCACCTTACCCTTTGACTTCTTGCCACATACGCACACTGGAAAACTCTTCGGACATGTGCAAGGATCTTCATTTCTCTTAAATGCGACCTTGGTAATTCTGTCCTCCAGTGAATGGAAAGTTATGATACATAGCCTTCCGCCCGGATTAAGTAAGTCAATCATGTCATCTATGTGGTCTTCTAAAACTGTAAGCTCTCTATTGAGCTCTATCCTAAGAGCTTGATAAGTCCTCTTAGATGGGTGCCCCTGCCCCACCTGGGCTTTCTTAGGAATACTATCAGCAATAATCTTATTAAGCTGTCCTGCTGTAAGAATAGGTGCCTTCTCTCTCTCCTTGAGAATATTCTTCACTATCTGCTTGGAGAACTTCTCCTCGCCATATGTAAAAAGCACTCTGGTCAAATCTTCAGCAGAATAGGTATTAACTATGTCAGCTGCTGTCAAGGGATTGTCCTTATCCATCCTCATATCAAGAGGAGCATCCTCCACCCTGTAGGTGAATCCCCTGTCAGCCTCATCTAGCTGGAAACTGGATACTCCCAGGTCAAGCATTATGCCGTCCACCTTGTCAATTCCAAGCTCAGCCAGTCTATCTTTCATGAATTCATAATTACTATGAATCTTAGTAACTTTCTCCTCAAATGACTTAAGCCTCTCTCCGGCAGCCTTAAGAGCATCTGTATCCTGATCGAATCCATACAGATGACCACTGGTAAGTCGGCTAGCTATCTCATATGAATGACCACCGCCTCCCAAAGTACCGTCCACATACAATCCATCAGGCTTAATATTCAAATTATCAATCGTCTCATTCAAGAGAACCGAATAATGATTAAATTCCATGTAACTCCTAAATTCCAAGGCC
>JAILNO010000227.1 GCA_024691465.1 Pseudobutyrivibrio sp.
CTTGGTTATGCAGATGAAAAGGAATATTGGGGAATTGTTGGACTTTTACATGATATAGATTTTGAATTGTATCCAGACGAGCATTGTTTGAAAGCTCCAGAATTATTAAAAGAGGGCGGTGTGAGTGATGATATTATTCATGCAGTATGTTCACACGGATACGGTATTACTGTTGGTTGCGGAGAAACTATAGATGTAGAGCCAATAAGAGAGATGGAAAAAGTACTCTTTGCGGCTGATGAGCTGACAGGACTTATTTGGGCGGCAGCTCTAATGCGACCATCCAAGAGTACTAAAGATATGGAACTAAAATCTCTTAAAAAGAAATACAAAAGCAAAGGATTTGCTGCAGGATGCTCACGAGAGGTTATAGAACGTGGTGCAAATCAGCTTGGCTGGGAGCTTAATGATTTGTTAGATAAAACATTGCAAGCAATGGCAGCTAGCGAGGATACTATTAACAAGGAAATGTTAGTGGGGTAAAGGCCTATGAAATCCATCCTTATTAAAGATACAACACGAGAAGAGCGTGAAGAGATTATAAAAGCATCTCTTGATTGTGGAGGCGGCTGTGAAAACTGTTCGTCTTGTTGGCTTGGTGGCGGTAGTCCTTGGGATATTTACCAGGACTATATAGATGGAAAACGTGAAATTAGTGATATTAATAAGGATTATATGTCTATATACCGTCAGGATAGGCAAATAAAATAGGTATATTTATGAAAGAAGCTCCTGATATTATAAATTCAACTGAACAAGAACGGCGTGATTATATTAAGCAAAGATTTCCATGTGTTGCAGATTGCGATATGTGTGGGCTTTGCAGAGTTTTTCACGGAAAAGATGCAGAAACAGCTTATGACGATTACATCTCAGGGGTACGGACATTTTTTGATGTATCAGCAGATTATAAAAGATGATTATTGCAAACAACAAATATCAATAATTATTCTGCCCGCATTAAGCGGGCTTTTTATATTAATAAGCACGTAGATATTTTTCTAGGAGGATGGTTGCAATGGCTGTTACTACGTATACCAGAACACCCCTTATGAGTGGAATAAGATTAGCGAGAAATATCATATGTGAGCTCTAAAAAGTACTTGTGAATTCTACTATCGGTAGAGACCTCTGGGTGAAAAGATAGTGCTAGTTGATTATTGTATCTGACAGCTACTATTTTATCATCCACGGTAGCAAGTACTTTTACTTTGTCATCTAATATTTTTTCGAAATAAGGTGCCCTTATAAATATCATAGGGAAATTCTTGATTTCTCCCATATCGTATATACCATAGAAGCTTCCCAATTGCCTGCCATAGGCGTTTCTTTTAATAGATACAGGTAACGTACCTAGGTGGGGAACTGAGCTGTTGGCTATGGACTTAGAGAGTAGGATAGAGCCTGCACAGGTAGCCAGGGTAGGCGTACCAGAGGCTATCAACTCTCGCAATCTGTCGTACATTCCAAGCTTTATTAGTAGATTGCTCTGTGCAGTGCTTTCTCCTCCTGGCAGGACTAATCCATCATAATCACGACAGGCAAGATCATCTAGATTGCGAATTTCATAGCAGGTTGCTCCTAGATTATTTAACATATCTATGTGTTCGGCGAAGGCCCCTTGCAGGGCCAATACACCTATTGATTTATTATTATTATCCATAATCGACTCCTATGCTCCTCGTTGAGACATCAGTAATTGAATTTCATCAGCGTTGATTCCAACCATGGCCTCACCTAAATCTTCTGAGAGTTCAGCTAAAAGTGACGAGTCCTCATAGTTAGAGACAGCCTGAACTATTGCCTGAGCACGCTTCATAGGATTGCCTGAACTAAATATTCCTGAACCTACGAAGACACCCTCTGCACCTAATTTCATCATAAGGGCTGCATCGGCAGGGGTGGCTACACCACCTGCTGCAAAGTTAACTACAGGCAGACGACCATTGTCGTGGACGTATTTTACTAATTCATAAGGGGAAGCCAGCTCCTTTGATATATTAAATAACTCATCCTCCCGTGAAGATACAATCTGTGCTATCTCTGAATTAATCAGTCGCATATGATGAACAGCCTGGACCACATCTCCAGTACCAGGTTCACCCTTTGTTCTAATCATAGATGCACCTTCTGAAATTCTTCGTAAGGCTTCCCCAAGATTCTTGGCTCCACACACGAATGGAACTTTATAGTTAACTTTTGCAATGTGGTATATATCATCGGCAGGAGAGAGGACTTCACTTTCATCTATGTAGTCAATCTCAAGTGCCTCTAATATATCTGCTTCAGCAATGTGACCGATTCGGCATTTGGCCATAACTGGTATTGATACAGCCTTCTGAATCTCTTTAATTAACTTAGGGTCACTCATTCTGGCTACACCGCCTACTGCGCGGATATCAGCGGGGATACGCTCTAGAGCCATAACGGCGCATGCTCCTGCTTCCTCGGCAATCTGTGCCTGCTCGGCATTAGTTACATCCATGATTACTCCGCCCTTAAGCATCTGGGCCAGCTGTTTATTTAATTCGTATCTTTCATTTGTATTAGTCATAATTGTTCTCCTATATTTGCCCCGGGTATTATTTAAAAGAGATAATAGTCCTATGCTGTTCATTAATAAATGGGCAATTTTAAATGATTTTTAGGGGACAGATGTTACAGAATGGTTAGAAGGATTATTGACATAAGGATTAGATTAGAGGTATTTTAATATAGATTGTAATTGTGATTAATAGTGTAAATGGAGTGCATTTAATGGAAATATTTAAAGGAAGACCTGAGGATCTTAGCGGAAGATTAGATAGAGAGATACGTGTATACGAATTCTTAGATGAGCTAGGTATTGATTATATTAGAGCAGACCATGAGGCAGCTGACACTATGGAGGCTTGCGAAGCGGTTGATAAGGCCCTTGATACTCTTATGTGTAAGAACCTATTCTTATGCAATAGGCAGAAGACTAATTTCTATCTGCTACTTATGCCAGGGGATAAGAAGTTCAAGACTAAGGAATTATCATCGCAGATTAATTCAGCCAGACTATCATTTGCAGATGCTGAGGATATGATCAAGTATCTAGATATAGAGCCAGGTTCTGTCAGTGTCATGGGACTTATGAATGATAAGTTAGGCAATGTTAAACTGCTCATAGATGAGGATGTAATGGAGGGTGAGTTCATAGGCTGCCATCCATGTGTTAATACTTCTAGTCTTAAGATTAAGACAGCAGATATTTTGGATAAATTCCTACCTGCGGTTAATCATATACCAGAGACGGTATTTCTTAAGGGTGAATAACACACTATCTTTATAAAGGAGGATATATGAAGACTGCACTTATTACAGGAGCAACATCAGGAATTGGTATGGAGTTCGCTAGGCAGTTGGCGGCTAGGGGATATAGACTAATCGTTACTGGTCGAAGAGAGGATAGACTACAGGCTCTTAAGGAGGAGCTTGATGTGCCTGTTGATATAATCACTGGAGATCTCAGCAAGAAGAAGGAGTGCTTCGAGCTCCTTGACAAGGTTAAGGATGAGGACATAGATGTATTCATCAATAATGCTGGATTCGGCCTGGCTGGCTCATTTCTTGAGACTGATGTTAAGAGAGAAGTATCCATGATTAAGGTTAATGATATAGCCATGCATATACTTTTCAAAGGAATGGTCAAGGATATGCATACTCAAGGAGAGGGCAGGATTATTAATGTGGCTTCATCAGCTGGATTATTGCCAGGAGGTCCTTATATGGCAGGCTACTATGCGTCTAAGGCATACATGGTGAGTCTCACCAGAGCAGTTGCTGTGGAGCTTAAGGAAGCTAAGAGCAATGTTAAGGTATCGGCTCTATGTCCAGGACCTGTTGATACTGAGTTTAACGATAGGGCAGACGTAACTTTTGCCCTAAAGGGAATCAGCGCTAAACAATGTGTTAAGGAAGCTCTTAGAGGTATGGATAGAGGTAAGCTCATCATCGTGCCTTCGATTAGGATGAAGCTTGCGACAGTCTTTTCTCATGTGGTGCCTTATCCTATACTCGTTAAGATTACTGGTAGACAGCAGAAGAAAAAGATTGCAAATTCTTAAAATTGGGTTTATCATACAGAAGTTGTAATTTTATATAATTCACTATTTAGTGAGGGACAGTTCGTTTGTACCATCCTGTCCATAAACAAAACCAGGACTAGACATTCATTATTATTTTGAGTATTTAGGCTGCAGGTATACTGCGGCCTTTCTTATTTTTTCTAATGTCATGTCCTGTTTCAGGAGGAATTCATGTATTACTTAACTGCAGAAGCATCATTTGATGCGGCGCATTTTTTATCTGGCTATGAGGGCAAGTGCTCTAATTTGCATGGCCATAGGTGGAGAGTACTTATTAAGATTGAATCTGAGACTCTCCAAGAGGAGGGACAGCAGAGAGGCATGCTTGTGGACTTCTCTGATATTAAGTCTGCTCTTAAGAAGGAGACGGATTATTTCGACCATAGCTTCATCTATGAAAAGAACTCCCTTAAGCCTGCCACTGTAGAGGCATTACTTGGAGAGGATTTCTTACTTAGGGAAGTGGAGTATAGACCTACCGCTGAGAATTTCGCCAAATATTTCGCCGACAGATTTGCAACCTATGGGTTTAAGGTGGCTGAGGTTACTGTATATGAGACACCTAATAACTGTGCCACATACAGTGCGTGAGGTGCGACATGGCAATATTTAATGTAGTAGAGCGATTCGTTAGCATTAATGGAGAGGGTCAGCATGCTGGAGAGCTTGCTGTATTCATTAGATTTAGAGGATGCAATCTGGCTTGCTCATACTGTGACACCAGATGGGCTTGCACAGCAGATGCCCCAGCTGAACAGATGTCTGAGGATGAGCTGGTTTCATACGTAAAAGATACGAAGATTAATAGGGTGACACTCACAGGAGGAGAGCCACTTCTTGCTGAGGATATAGAGGTTCTATTGAGAGCTTTTACTAAGGAATCAGATATTGAAGTAGAGATTGAAACCAATGGAAGTGTATCTATTAAAGATTTAGCTGCAATAGATAATCCACCAGCTTTTACACTGGATTACAAGCTGGCAGGTTCTGGTATGGAAAAGTATATGGATACCGATAATTTCTCGTATCTTTTACCTAAGGATACAGTTAAGTTCGTGTGCTCTGATATATCGGAATTAGATAGGGTGTGCGAAATAGTTGACAGATATCGTATATACGATAAGTGTACTGTGCTTATCAGTCCTGTCTTTGGAAGGATTGAACCTGCTGATATGGTGGATTATTTAATAGAGCATAGGCGTAATGATATTAGGCTTCAGCTCCAGCTTCACAAATTCATATGGGACCCTGATAAGCGGGGAGTGTAAAGAGGTATGCAATGGCTATTAATAAAGAATTAATTAAAGAAAGTATTAGGAATATCATAATTGCTCTAGGGGATGACCCTGATCGTGCAGGTCTAATAGAGACTCCAGATAGAGTAGCCCGTATGTATGAGGAAGTATTCGAGGGTATGAATTATAGTAACGAAGAGATTGCTGAGATGTTTAACAAGACCTTCGATGAAGACTACTATGATGATAACAATCAGGATCTAGTCTATGTGAAGGATATAGAGGTCTTTTCATATTGTGAGCATCACTTAGCTCTTATGTATGATATGAAAGTCAGCGTGGCTTATATACCAAGGGACAAGGTAATTGGCCTTTCCAAGATAGCGCGTATTGCCGATATGGCGGCTAAGAGACTCCAATTACAGGAGAGGATTGGCAATGATATCGCTGAGATAATTGAGATGGTTACAGGTTCAGGGGATGTGGCGGTATTCATAGAGGCCAGCCACAGCTGCATGACGGCCAGAGGTATTAAGAATACCAGTGCCAGGACATACACTCAGACCCTAAGAGGCAGATTCAGGGAGGATGGAAGTCTCCTTGCAAGACTTAGATAGAAATTACGAAGGAAAAGGAATGATTATGAAAGCATTAGTTCTAGTTAGCGGTGGCGTGGATTCAACCACTTGCCTTGGAATGGCAGTAAAAGAATACGGATCAGATAATGTGGTGGGACTATCTATATTCTATGGTCAGCGACATGATAAGGAAATCCAGGCAGCAGATGCCGTGTGCGATTATTATAAGGTTGAGCATATTACATTAGATCTATCAACCATGTTTCAGTTCAGTGATTGCTCATTGCTTAAGCACTCTGAGGGAGAGATTCCAGAGGAGTCATATGAGAAGCAGCTTGAGAAGACAGACGGGTTACCTGTTAGCACTTATGTGCCTTTCAGGAATGGATTGTTTTTATCTAGTGCCAGTGCTATAGCTCTTTCAAAGGGGTGTTCTAAGATATACTATGGAGCACATGCTGATGATGCTGCAGGAAATGCATACCCAGATTGCTCTAAGAGCTTTAATGATGCTATGAATACAGCCATCTATGAGGGTAGCGGAAGACAGCTTACCATAGAGGCTCCTTTCATCGGTATTAATAAGGCAGGCGTCGTTAAGATTGGAAGTGAAATAGGTGTTCCATATCATTTGACCTGGAGCTGTTATGAGGGACATGATAAGGCCTGCGGCAAATGCGGTACCTGTATCGATAGAAAGGCAGCTTTTGAGTTAAATGGATTAGTAGATCCAATAGAGTACGAGAGTAATTAGTAGGAGGAATATATGGCAGATAGAAAGTCAGAAGGAACAATTACATTACTAGGGAATCAGAACAATAAGTACCCTGATAATTATGCACCTGAGATGTTACAGACATTTATAAATAAGCATCCAGAGAATGATTATTTTGTTAAGTTCAACTGTCCAGAGTTTACATCACTTTGTCCTATTACAGGTCAGCCTGATTTTGCTAATATCATCATCTCTTATGTTCCTGGAGAAAAGATGGTTGAGAGTAAGTCTCTGAAATTATATTTATTCAGTTTTAGAAATCATGGAGACTTCCATGAGGATTGTGTGAATATTATCATGAAGGATTTAATTAAGCTTATGGATCCTAAATATATTGAGGTGTGGGGCAAGTTCACACCAAGAGGAGGCATTTCAATAGATCCATATTGTAATTATGGCAAGCCAGGAACTAAGTGGGAAGAGGTAGCTTTTAACCGTATGGCCAACCATGATATGTATCCTGAGAGAGTGGATAACAGATAATAAATATGATAAATTTAAAGGCAAGCAAGAGGCTTGCCTCTATTTTTTATTAGGGAGTTATTTATGAGAATATTAATTACAAATGATGATGGAATAGCATCTGAAGGCATTGTTAGACTGGCTCATATAGCTAAGGAATTCGGAGAAGTGTGGGTGGTTGCCCCAGAGACACAGCGCAGCGCTGCCAGCCACAGCATATCACTGCATAATGCTATAGATATATATCCATGCAATGATTTTCCGGTAGAGGGAGTTAGAGCTTACTACTGCAGTGGCACTCCAGGAGATTGTGTGAGAGTGGGTGGGCTTAATGTAATGAATCATAAGCCTGATGTGGTACTCTCGGGAATTAATTATGGATACAATGTAGCGTCTGATATCCAGTATTCGGCTACCTGCGGCGCGGCTTTTGAAGCAGCATTTCAGGGGTATCATGCAATTGCTCTATCAGAGGGGGCTTGTGATTGTCATGAGGTTACAGATCATTATCTAAGGAAGGTTCTTAAGGAACTCTTAGATAAGCCTCTTGAAAAGGGACTTATACATAATGTCAATTTCCCTGGCTGCGAGATAGGACTTTGTAAAGGTATTGCTTATGACAGGACAGTATCAGAGGGGATGTTTTACAAGGATACCTATGATGAGATCGAGGAATTAGAGGATGGAGGCATCCGTTACATGGTTAATGGCCACTATAATGAAGAGTGTGAAGAGGGCACTGATTTTAAAGCAATTTTGGACGGATATGTTTCAGTAGGGGTTGTTAATAACGTGGGTTATTGATATAATTATTCTAGTTTTTCTATAATTTAGGAGGCATATGATGGCAGAGAATAAGAATTTTGTTATAAATATCAATGGCGACGGTGGTGTCAATATTTCTGAGGAAGTAGTTGGTATCATTGCAGGTCTTGGTGCTGTTGAGGTTGATGGTGTAGAGAGCCTTGCTGGTAATCTTACAGCTGATTCAATTTCTAAGGCAGGCCCAGGTAAGCTTGCCAAGGCTATTAAGGTAGTTGATGGTGGTGACACAGGTAAGATTGCTGTTCACATGGCTATTAACATGAAGTATGGTTACGAGATTCCTAAGGTTAGTAACATGGTTCAGGAGAAAGTTAAGTCAGCAGTTGAGACTATGACAGGCCTTAATGTTACAGCTGTAGATATTCGCATTGCAACTGTTAGCGTTGCATCAAACAACTAATTACAGTTATTTATTTTTTATGCATAGTAATGTATAATTATGGGGTGCTATTTTACATAGCACCCTTAATTAGTCTAAATAATTAGATTTTCAGGAGTATTATTAATGAATAGACACGAGATCAGAAAAGAAGTATTTAAAGCTGTATTTATGAATGAGTTTCACGATACAGAGGAGATGGATCAGGTAATCGAAGCTTTCTTAGATGGCAGAGATAATGCTGAGGAAGAGGACCTTCCTAAGAATAACAAGTCCGAGGAAGACGAGTCATATATCAAGACTAAGTCAGAGGATATTATTTCTAAGATTGAAGAGATTGATGCACTCATTAACAAGTCAGTTGATGGATGGAAGACTTCCCGCATGGGCAAGGTGGATCTTACATTAATCAGACTTGCTTTATATGAGATTAAGTATGAGAACATCCCTGTAGGTGTAGCTATTAATGAGGCAGTTTCTCTCGCAGATGAATTCGGTACTGACAGTTCTGCAGGTTTTGTTAATGGAGCATTAGCTAAGCTAGTATAATGAACAAAAATATATATAGTGTATCTCAGATAAATACATATATTGAGCGTATGTTTTCTGATGATTTTATGCTTGGAAACCTTTCCTTAACTGGGGAGGTTTCTAATTGCAAGTACAATCATACAGGACACATTTATTTTACCCTCAAGGATGAGAAGTCAGCTATTTCATGTGTTATGTTTGCAGGCAAGCGCGCTAAGGGTCTCAAGTTCCCTATGAAGGACGGAGATAAGGTAGTAGTTACTGGTTATGTGGGCGTGTATGCTCTGGCAGGCAAGTATCAGGTGTATGCTAATGAGATTGAGCTGGCGGGTGTAGGTGACTTATATCAGCGTTTTGAAGCCCTTAAGCTTGAGCTTCAGGAGAAGGGCATGTTCGACCCTATGTATAAGAAGCCTCTTCCTATTCACGCTATGAAGATAGGTATTATAACAGCACCTACGGGAGCGGCTGTTCATGATATTATCCGTGTATCTAAGACCAGGAATCCTTTCGTGGAGTTAATTCTTTATCCTGCACAGGTACAGGGAGAGGGGGCAGCACCATCTATTATCTCAGGTATTAATTGCCTGGATGCCATGGGGCTTGATGTAATTATTCTAGGCCGTGGCGGAGGTTCTATTGAGGACCTGTGGGCATTTAATGAAGAGGAAGTAGCCATGGCTATATTTAGAGCCTCTACGCCTATTATTTCTGCAGTAGGTCATGAGACTGATTTTACCATTGCAGATTTTGTTGCAGATAGAAGGGCGGCTACACCATCCCAGGCTGCGGAGCTTGCTAATTTCGTATTCGAGGATTATGCTCGCAGCTTAGACAGATATTTAGATAAGCTTAACAGAGCACTTGATTATAAGATACAGAGCATTGATCAGAGACTTGAGAACTATAAGCTCAGACTACAGGCTCTCAGGCCAGAGAATAAGATTAAGCTTAATGAAGAGAGATTAAGAGCCTTGTACACTAGACTTAATCAGGTGATGAACTCTAAGATAGATAGATACGAGAGTAGGCTAGTGGCTATCTCTGGTCGCTTAGATGGATTATCCCCAGCTAAGAAACTTGCATCTGGTTTTGGATATATCACTGATTCTAAGGGAGACAGAGT
>JAILNO010000029.1 GCA_024691465.1 Pseudobutyrivibrio sp.
GGGGGCACCTGGGGTGGACTTATGGGAGATTTTGTGGAATAATCATAGGGATTTATAGTAAGAGGTTTTAGTATGAGTAAGAAAGTAATATTTTTTGATATCGACGGTACGTTGATTAATTTTGGCGGAGAGTTTCCTGAGTCGGCTAAGAGGGGGTTGATTGAGGCTAAGGAGAACGGCCATAGGATAGTTATTTGTTCGGGGAGAAGTAAGTGCCAGGTGGAGAAGAGACTCCTGGATTTTGGATTCGATGGATTGGTTTGTGGTGCTGGGGCGTATGTAGAGTACCATGGACAGGTTGTATATAATAATTGTATGAGTGAGGACCAGATTAGAGAGGTCCTAGGTTATATGGAAGAGATTGATACTGTGGCTATGCTACAGTGCACCAGTGGTATCGTGGCAACCAGTTCTAATATGGATGCTATGTATAAGAACTTCCAGAGGATATTGGGTGATGATTTGCCTGATAATATTAATCAGATATTTGATTATAAGACTACAGATGATAATCTGATTGAGAATGCTGCTAAGTATAAGGACGCTGAGAAGGTGTGCTATTATAATTCGTCTCGCTCACTTGAGGAGGTGCAGGCTAAGCTTGCAGGTAGATATGATGTGACAGCCATGAGCTTCAAGAATGAGAAGGATGGCTCGGGCGAGATTACTATTGCAGGTATTAATAAGGCATATGGCATGCAGAAGCTCATTGATTATCTGGGAGTTAGCCGCGAGGATACTGTGGCTTTCGGAGATGGCCCTAATGATTTCGAGATGATTGAATTCGCCCACATGGGTGTGGCTATGGGTAATGCTTCAGATGATCTTAAGACTCTGGCTAATGCCATAACTACTGCTGTGGATAATGATGGTATCTATAATGGACTCCGTGAACTTAAATTAGTTTAGTCTGATAGGCCCAGGACAATGCCCTGGGCCCTTTTTTGTCTGTGCGTTGTAGAATTTGGGGAGGGTATTTTTGTGTAAAAATTAATGTATAAGGGGTATTGATATATGCTAAAATATTTACACAAGAGTTTGGACTTAATTAGGGAGAATATATGCGGATTATTCATTGTGCAGACCTGCACTTAGATTCCAAAATGGAAAGCAATTTAGATAAAGAACAAGCCCTTACTCGCCGTAGAGAGTTGATTGAGACCTACGAGCGAATGGTGGAGTACGCCGTGGAGAACCAGGTGCGTGCTATATTGATTGCCGGAGATCTTTTTGATAAGACTCATATTCGTAAGGAAGTTAAGAGGAGAGTGGTGGAGCAGATTGTTGCTAACCCACAGATTGACTTCTATTATCTCAAGGGCAATCATGATCGATGTGATTTTATGGAAGAAGGAATTGATGAGATTCCTTCTAATTTTCATATGTTTAATGCTGATGGCTGGACTAGCTATGAGTTGGATGATGTGGTTATTAGCGGTATGGAGATTAATTCTGCTAATGTAGCTACTATGGCTCAGAGGCTGGTGCTTGATTCGGCTAGTACTAATATAGTTATGCTCCATGGTCAGCAGTCTGACTATGATGGCAAGGATGGTGCTGAGATAGTTAATACTTCAGCCCTTAAGGGTAAGTTTATTGACTATTTAGCACTGGGGCATGTCCATAAGTATATCTATGAGCAGTTGGATGATAGGGGTGTGTATTGTTATCCTGGTTGCTTGGAGGGCCGTGGTTTCGACGAGACAGGTGATAAAGGATTCGTTCTTATGGAGATTGAGGATGGCCAGATATCTTCGGAATTCATCCCTTTTGCCTATAGGAGATTGCACGAGATAGAAGTCAGAGTTACAGCTGATATGGATATCCAGGATGCTGTGGCGATTGCTAAGGATATGTTAGATGATGTGGACCCTCAGGATCTGATTAAGTTCGTTATTACAGGTGAGCGTGAGCTGGATGATGAGCTTGATATCATTAGGTTCGTGAGATTATTTGAGAATAAGTACTTCTTCGTCAAGTGCTATGACAGGACCAAGACACTGGTGGATTACGAGAGCTATAAGTATGATAAGAGCCTTAAGGGTGAGTTCGTACGACTGGTGCAGGCTCAGGATATGGATGAGGAAGAGAAAGCCAAGATTATAGAGATTGGAATCAGAGCCATTATGGGGGAGGATATAGAATGAAGTTAATTTCTTGTTATATTGCCCATTTTGGTAAGATTAAGGATTTCTCTTATGACTTCCAGGATGGATTCAATGCAGTCATTCAGGAGAATGGCTGGGGTAAGACTACTTTTTCAGTATTTATCAAGGCTATGTTCTATGGACTGGAATATTCCCCTAATACTAAGAAGAAGCTACTGGAGCGTAATCATTATCTGCCATGGGACGGTAGTCTGTGTGGAGGTAATATAGTATTTGAGACTAGGGAGAGACGATATCGTATAGAGCGTACCTTTGGTAAGACAGATAAGGACGATACCTTTGCTTTGTATGATGATGTCACTGGCTTAGAGTCTAAGGATTATACAGAGGAGATTGGTGAGGAGCTATTTAAGGTTGATAGAGATTCCTTTGAGAAGAGTGTTTATATCCCTCAGCTGTCGGTGGCTACAGCCATGACTGATTCCCTCAATGCTAAGATGGGTAACCTTACAGCAGCCAGGGATGATATTAGCAATTTCGATGTGGCACTCAAGAGTGTCAAGGACGCTAAGGTAGAGTACACTCGCAATAGCAAGATTAATCCAGGTAAGCTATATGGAGTGAAGCTTGAGATTAATAAGTGTAAGGAAGATTATGAGCAGCTTCCTGCTCTCGAGGAGAGTGTGGAGGCTATGAGCTGTATAGTTGAGGAGAAACAGGGAGCCTTAGATGAGCTCAATGTTCAGAAGGCCAAGCTGGTGGAGACTATACAGATCCAGAGTAAGAAGGAGCAGGAGCTGGGAGCATATAAGATTCACAAGGAGAATCTTGAGAGCGAGGAGCTTAAGGTTAAGGAGCTGGAGGAGTTCTTTAAGGCAGGCCTTCCTACTGAGGATGAGATAGTTGTGCTTGAGCAGACTGAGAGAGATTTGGCTGTTCATGAGAGAGCTCTTGAAGGATTGAAGGAGGAGTCCCAGAGGGGATATCCAGTTTTTCAGAAACCATTTGTGGATAGACTGCCAGATGATGGTGAGTTTGCTATGTGGAATAAGATGGCATCTAAGCTGTCAGAGCTCAGGGCCAAGGCGGAGCACTCTAAGCTCTCGGAGGAGTCTAATAAGCAGCTTACAGAGCTTAAGTTCTTCTTTGATAAATTGCTTCCTACAGATGAGCAGCTGGCACATATAGAGAGACAGACTACACTCATAACAGGTCTGGAGGCCAGGGTTAATCAGAGCAATGAGAGAATCATAGCCCTCAGAGCTGAGCAGGAGGCTGATGAGAAGCTTAGCAAGAGGAATACAGTTACAGTATGGCATGTGTTAGGTACGGTGTTCTTAGTTATTTTTATACTTGCATTAGTATTCTTCAGTGGATATATCTCAGAGGAGATTGGCCAGATAGTGGAGTGGTGCTCCATTGCGGCTATTATCATTGATGTGGTACTGTTGGTTATCTCTGGCAGGCGAGCTCATAAGAGTAAGCTTAAGCGCTCGGCAGATTACAGTGAGCGCGTAGCAGAGGAAGAAGATGCACTTGAGATTAGCAAGCTGGAGCTTAGAGAGCTTCAGGAGGAGTGTGAGGATTTCCTATCCAACTTTTTGCTGACTAGAGCCGAGACCATGCAGGAGAATGTATACGAGATCAGACGTAAGCTTGATCAGTACAGACACTTGTCGGAAGAGGAGATGTCACGCCATCAAGAGGCTGAGGGCACACTTGATGAGCTGGCTGACCTACAGCTAGAGCTATATACTAAGATTCAGCCATATGCCACCTGCTATGGAATCAATCTATATGATATGGGCGGTGAGTATGAGTTCTTAGCCCAGCTTAAGAAGGATGCAGACAGATACTCTAAGTATCTTGAGGAGCAGGAGGAGATATCTCGTCACGAGACCTCCATCAAGACCATGACGGAGGATATTAATAAGGTCCTTAAGAATTATCCATTAGATAATAATCAGGAGAGGGCAGAGCAGATTCAGACTATTGCCCTTAGGATGAGAGCTTATGCATCTATTAAGGCTAGAGTAGATACTCTACGACAGGAGATGGCTAAGTTCGAGGCTACCTACAATCTAGATGAGCAGGTTCAGTCGGTGGATGATTTGCAGCAGCAACAGACTGTGCTCGATGAGCAGATTATGGAGCTTAGCAAGCAGATTATGCAGCAGAAGGATAATCTCTCTACAGCCCTTGAGGAGGTGGAGCGCCTCAGCGATGTAGCTGAGCAGATAGAGCGTCTAGAGATACAGCAGGGTGAGTATAAGAAGAATGCAGAGTTACTCTCTAAGACTGAGGATTTCCTGCAGCGCGCCAGGGAGAGTTTCCAGGCTAAGTATATGCAGCCTCTTCAGAATGGCTTACACAAGTATCTCGGTCTCATAGATAGTCCAGAGGGAACTACTTCAGGATATGCTGTAGATGATTTCGAATTAGATATGGATCTGAATATTAAGCTTTCGTATTCAGGTAGTACTAAGAGTGCTGAGTATCTTTCACAGGGATATCAGGATTTAGTAGCTTTATGCTCTAGAATGGCTCTTGTAGATGTGCTATATCCAGAGGAGAAGCCTATTCTCATATTGGATGATCCATTTACTAACTTCGATGATAAGAAAATTAAGGAGTCGCTTAAGCTCCTTCATAAGATTGCGGATGAGCGACAGACGGTATATTTCACCTGTCATGACAGCCGTGTATAAAAGAAGCCTCAGCTTATTGCTGAGGCTTTGTTTTATACTCTAAGTGGCCTTCTTTAACCCATTCGTGGACGATGCTTCTATCAATTCCGAACTCCTGAGCCACAATCATCTCATTGACATCATAATTCTCATTGATGAAATCCTTAACTTTAGGGAAAATCTCTCTCTTCAAGCAGTCCTTACACTGATCGTAAGG
>JAILNO010000070.1 GCA_024691465.1 Pseudobutyrivibrio sp.
TCTGGAAGCGCGTGATTCGTCGCAGGAAGCTACTTGATGTTAACAAGACATCCATGATTGTCGTGGCTGAGTCCACCACAGTTGAGCACTGTCTTTCAGAGATAGCCCACAGCCCATACACTGAGTTTAAGGTAGAGGGTGTAGTTGTGGTAGATGAGGATTGGTCAGGCCGCGAGATACAGGGCATCCCTGTAGTTACTAATGCGGACGGACTATTCGAGTATCTTAGGAAGAATGTTGTGGATGAGATATTCCTAGACGGTAATACTCGTGCCAGCGAGGAGAGCTTGGCTGGGCGCTTGGTTGAGCAGGGACTTACAGTTCACATGTCCCTTATCCATACCAACAATCTCATGCCTAATCGTATCATGGAGACCTACGGTGATTACGTAGTGCTTACTACCAGTATGCACATCGCTAACAACCGACAGGCTTTCTTCAAGAGACTTATGGATATAGTAGGTTCCATTGTGGGACTTATTTTTGCATTTATTGCATTCATTATTTTTGCACCAGTTATTAAGATTCAGTCTCCTGGTCCCGTATTTTTTACCCAGACACGTATAGGTAAAAATGGACGCAGGTTCAAGTTCTACAAGTTCCGTACCATGTATATGGATGCGGAGGAGCGTAAGAAGGAGCTCATGGCTCAGAATGAGATGACTGGTAATATGTTCAAGATTGAGAATGACCCACGAGTTACACCTATCGGTCATTTCCTAAGGAAATACTCTATAGATGAGTTGCCACAGTTCTGGAATGTACTCATCGGCGAGATGTCCCTAGTAGGTACCAGACCACCACTTGAGGATGAGTATGAGAACTATGCTCTCCATCACAAGGCTAGACTTTCTATCAAGCCAGGACTCACAGGTATGTGGCAGGTGAGCGGTCGTAGCAATATCAAGGATTTTGAGCAGGTGGTTGCTCTAGATACAGAGTATATTTCTAACTGGTCATTGGGACTAGATATCAAGATATTATTTAAGACTATTGCTGTTGTATTTGGTGGAAAGGGATCTGAATAGTGGCGGATACATATTTTTCCTTAGTCATCTGGACCATGGATACTGTTATGGATCAGTTCAAGGATTGTCTTGAGTCCATCGATGAGCAGGAATATCGTAATTTCGAACTATATATTTTAGATAACAATGCTTCTAATGTGATAGAGCTTACCATCAAGGAGTTCTTCCCTGATATCGTTGATAAGGTGCACTATCGCAGGTTGAAGAAGAAGTCAGGTGGGGCCTATGCTTACAATATAGGTGCCCATTTTGCTGAGGGCGACTATGTGCTGTACCTAGGTCAGCACGATAGACTTAGCCTCCATACACTCAAGGCTCTTGATGAGCATATAGAGACACAGGACTATGACAGTATCATCTACACAGATCATGATGAGCTGGTGGGACTAGATAGGATGAATCCTCATTTCAAGGGGGATTTCAATAAGGAGCTTCTCCTACAGATGAACTACATCGGTGAGTCCATCTGTATATCAAAGAACCTCATGAAGCGTCTGGGAGAGTTCAATGAGAAGGCCCAGACAGCCTACGTATATGAGTATCTTTTACGTGCTGCATTTAAGAAGGAGCGCATAGATCACATCCCATCCTTGCTTTACCACAAGCGTACTGACAATAGGCCTATGAACAAGGAACAGAGGGCTGACGCCCTTTTTTATTGTAAGGAACATATGGCCCTGGCTATGTCATATCTCAGACAGACAGGGGTTATATGTGAGGGGCGAGTGGATGCTTCCTATAAGAAGTGGCATCTGGATTATGACCAGAGCACCTTCAGGCGATTCTCTGGGGACTACATGTTCTTAAGGGATGACAATGTCAAGCTCTATACTCGCAACAATGCCAAGAAAATGTACGCATACCTCAATCAGCCCGATGTGGCCGTAGTGGGAGTGCGTTTTATAGATAGAGGCTTCACCATTGATAATGTCGGCTATATCTACGATACAGACGGCGCCTGGTATCCTGCCTTCCACGGCCAGAGGATATTCAGGGAGAGTTACGATGGATTGGGAAGCATGCCACGCGATGTGGCTATGGTAGATAGTTCTTGTTGTATGATTGATTCCAAGGTATATCGCATGTTACATGGATTCGATACCAGGTTATCAGGCCAGGATGCCATGTTTGACTTCTGCCTCAGGGCTAAGGCCAGAGGATATAGGACTATAGTGGTTCCTAGAGTAATTGCCAGAGTTAAGAACCGTGAGGTCATCACTTCATCTGATGCTCATGAGCTCATCATGGAGAAACATGGACAAATAATTCAGGCTGGAGATGGCTTTTACAATAAATATTTACCAGTTGGAATGGAAAACTACATTTTGCCAGGAACACAAGAGGAAAATTAGCAAAATTCTACCGCAATTTTTATGAAATGTGACAGAAAAATTGGCACTTCCTTGACAACCTTTCGGCGGTTAGAGTAGACTAGCATAGTTATTAAAAAAGATTGGAGAAATGAATCTAATGAGTAATTTCGAAGATTACGATTTAAGAAGAGGTACTGGTAGGAACACTACCAGAGGTACCGGATCTCGCAGCGGCGCTTCTGCCGGCAGACCAGTCAATAGAGGATATGGTAGAGAGAACGGTATGTCATCGGACCTTTCTTATGATTTAGATAGTGAGATGGAAATGTATGATTATGACCTTAGTGAGGGCACAGTTACACCTAGACGTGCCTCATCTGGCAGCAGATCAGCTGCTCGTCCAGCAGGCCGTTCATCATCAGGTCATTCATCAGCGCACAGGAGCTCAGCTTCACACTCAGCTTCTAGACCTAAGAAGAGTACTAAGAGTACTAAGAGTTCTAAGAGCTCTAAGAATGCACGCAGTGCCAGAGATTCTAGAGATGTTAAGAGTGCTAGAGACCCTAGAGATGCTAGAGGTTCTAGGAACGCATCAGCTGCACGTCGCGGAGGTAGTAGGAAGGCTCAGAAGAAGAAGACCAGACGCACTATTATCGTAGTAGAGATAGTTGTATTACTAGTGCTCCTAGTTATTTTCTTCCTATGGAATAAGTTCGGTAAGGTTAACTGGGACAAGATCAATATGGATGATATCGAGGTTAACAATCTGGATACTGAGACAGAGGAGCTGTTGAGTAACTACACTACACTTGCACTGTTCGGTGTAGATAATCGTTCTAATGGTGACCTGGATACAGGTAACTCAGATACAATTATTCTAGTTTCTATCAATAATGATACTAAGGAAGTCAGGATGGTATCCGTACAGCGTGATACATACCTGCAGGTATCAGATGACACATATAGGAAGTGTAATTACGCATACAATCACGGTGGCGTAGAGCAGGCTATCAGCATGCTCAATACTAACCTGGATCTTAAGATATCAGGTTATGTATCAGTTGACTTCTACGCTCTTGCTAAGATAGTAGATGACTTAGGTGGTCTCGAGCTTGAGGTTACTCAGAAGATGATTGACACTAACAATCCTGAGACAGGACAGAATGCCTTAGCAGGATATATTGCCGAGGTTGAGAACGTACTTAAGTATTATCCTAATGAGGAAGACTACTTCAAGATGTCTGATTGCTACTTCGATTCACCAGGCACCTACACCTTAAACGGTGCACAGGTAGTTGGATATTGTCGTAACAGATACGCTGTTGACAATGACTACGGTCGTGCTGAGAACCAGCGTACAGTTATCAAGCTCATCGTTGAGAAGGCTAAGAAGGCTGATATAGGTACTCTTAATGATATTGCCGATGATGTATTCCCTGAGATTTCTACATCACTTTCGTTAACACAGATTCTCTCTATGGCTACTTCAGTAGGAGATTATCAGATAGGCGAGTCATCAGGATTCCCATTCGCACTTAAGGGTATGACCCTTGGCAAGAAGGGATTCGTGGCAGTACCATGTACACTTACCAGCAACGTAGTAGAGCTTCACAAGTTCTTATACGATCAGGACAATTACGATGCTACTGACGATTCAGTTGATGTAATTTCTGATTACATTGCTAACGAGACAGGCACGTCTGAATCTAGTGCAGACGTTAATCAGACTACTGATGGCAATTAGTTACTTTTTCAGAATATGATTAGATTTAATAGGGCATCCACTTTCTTGTGGATGTCCTTTTGTTTTACTTTTAACGGGATTCGTAGTAAAATTTAAGGGCTTGCATAAATAGAAAAGAAAGGAACAAATTTATGTGTGGAATAGTAGGTTATGTTGGTAAGTCACAGGCGGCACCTATACTGCTTGATGGACTTAGCAAACTAGAATACAGAGGTTATGATTCAGCTGGTATGGCTGTTTATGACGGATCTAAGATTGAGTATGAGAAGGCCAAGGGTCGTCTGCGTCTCCTTAGTGAGAAGACTCACGATGGCGCTGAGCTCAAGGGTACCATTGGTATCGGTCATACACGTTGGGCTACTCACGGTGAGCCTAGCGAGACTAATGCTCATCCTCATCTCAATGAGGACGAGACCATTGCAGTAGTTCACAATGGTATTATTGAGAACTACGCTAAGCTTAAGGACAAGCTTATTGGTCGTGGTTACAGCTTCAAGTCTGAGACAGACACTGAGGTAGTAGCACACTTACTTGATTACTATTATAAGAAGGGCAATGATCCTCTTACATGCGTGACTAAGGTTATGCACCGTGTGGAGGGCGCTTATGCTCTTGGTATTATATTCGCAGATTATCCAGACGAGATCTATTCAGTTCGTAAGGATAGTCCACTTATCGTAGGTCTTGGTAAGGATGGCAATCTCATTGCATCTGATGTGCCTGCAGTTCTCAAGTATACTCGTGATGTATACTTCATTGAGAATGAAGAGATAGCTAAGCTCACTAGAGACTCTATCGAGTTCTTTGATGTGGATGGACAGCCTATCGAGAAGCAGTCTAAGACCATCGATTGGGATGTGGATGCTGCTGAGAAGGGTGGCTATGACCACTTTATGATTAAGGAGATTCACGAGGAGCCTAAGACAGTTCGTGATACCCTTAATCCACGTATTAAGAATGACACAGTTGATATCGAGGAGCTTGGTATGAGCGATGAGGAGATTAAGGCTATCTCACGTATTCGTATCGTAGCTTGCGGTAGTGCATATCATACTGGCGTCACAGCCAAGTATGTATTTGAGGAGATGGCACGTATCCCAGTTGAGGTAGATATCGCTTCAGAGTTCAGATACAGGAATCCAATCCTCATGGATAACGAGCTAGTTATTGCAATCAGCCAGTCTGGTGAGACAGCTGATACTAAGGAAGCAGTTCGTATGGCTCGCGCTATGGGCAATATGACCCTTGCTATTGTCAATGTAGTAGGTTCATCTATTGCTCGTGAGTCTGAGAAGGTTATGTACACATGGGCAGGCCCTGAGATCTCAGTTGCCACTACTAAGGCATACTCAGCACAGCTCATCGCACTTTATCTACTTGCTATGAAGTTCGCTGATGTAAGAGGACTCCTCACAGCAGATGAGATGAAGTCACTCATCACTGACCTCAAGAAGCTTCCTGAGCAGATTGAGATGCTTCTTGGCAACAAAGAGCGCATCCAGAAGTTCGCTAATAGGTTCGTTGCAGCTAAGGACGTATTCTTCATCGGTCGTGGCATCGATTACGCCATCGCCATGGAGGGTTCACTTAAGCTCAAGGAGATTTCATATATTCATTCAGAGGCATATGCAGCTGGTGAGCTCAAGCACGGTACCATCTCACTTATCGAGGATGGCACTCTCGTAGGTGCTGTAGCCACACAGGAAGGCATCTATGCTAAGACAGTATCTAATATCGTAGAGTGTAAGACACGTGGAGCATTTATCCTCGCTGTTACCACAGTAGGTCACGAGGATATCGAGGAAGTAGCTGATTACGTAATGTACGTACCTCAGACTAACAAGTACTTCACCAACTCGCTGGCAATTATTCCACTACAGCTATTCGGCTATTATGTTTCTGTGGGTAAGGGATTCGATGTGGATCACCCTAGGAATTTAGCTAAATCAGTTACTGTTGAATAAATCGTCACGTAGTTATCACATTGTGAGCTTATTCTACCTACATAACATGAAATGGAGGCGAGTTTATGAGTGATTTATACAACAATAATGACTCGAGTGTAAAAGAAAACGACGGTTCGTACTCTTATAAGAAAGACGAGATTAACCAGGGTGAGTCATACTATCAGTGGTCACCTTATGATGACGGTAAGAAGAATAAGAAGACTAAGAAGTCAGGCAGCTTCCTAGGCAAGCTTGGCAGGACAGCAGCCATCGCTCTAGTATTCGGACTAGTGGCAGGATTAGCTTTCCAGTCCGTAGTAGTAGTTTCCAACAAGTACTTCGACAAAGATGCTCAGATCGAGACCACTGCTAAGGTCCAGGAGGATGAGGAAGAGGATACATCTTCTGAGGATAATTCAGGTGCCGTAGCTAACACTAAAGCCACCACCACAGCAGCATCTACTGTATCTAACACAGATGTATCTGCCATCGCCGAGAGCGTTCTTCCAGCCATCGTACAGGTTACCAATGTAGGTCTCACAGAGTACCAGACCTTCTTTGGAACCATGCAGCAGGAGACCACCTCAGCAGGTTCAGGTATCATCATTTCCCAGGATGATGAGTACATCTACATCGCTACCAACAACCACGTAGTCAGCGGAGCAGAGACTCTCACCATCACATTCAATGATGACGAGGCCGTAGAGGGTACCATCAAGGGTACAGATTCTTCGTGCGACTTAGCCGTAGTATCAGTCAAGGTATCCGACATCCCTGACGACACACTATCAGCTATCAAAGTAGCCACACTAGGCGACTCTGATTCAGCCGTAGTAGGCGAGCCTACAGTAGTCATTGGCAATGCCATGGGTTACGGTACATCAGTAACCACAGGTATCATCTCAGCCAAGGATCGCGAGGTATC
>JAILNO010000111.1 GCA_024691465.1 Pseudobutyrivibrio sp.
CTTGGTCCCTCAACATCACCGCAATGTACCAAAATGTCGAAAGGACTCTCTATATCAATTGCTTTCTTTATATTGCCATTATTTCCATGGGAGTCGGAAACAACAAGAATTTTTATATTATCCATAAAAAACCTCACACTATCTTCTCAAAAGCAAGTCTTGGATCGTTGTCTTCGTGAACATAAATCGTTCCACAATGAGTAAATCCAAGTTTTTCCAGCATCCCCTCCGCCAACCACATCTCCGGTTTAGTACAGCTTATCTGCTTATTCCTTACGATTATTTAAGAAGCTTGGAAAACTCCAGAGCCTTCCCAACATCACCTTCAACCTTAAGTTTGCCAATAGTAAAAGCTAATACCGGATCTAACTTGCCACTGATGAGCTTATTAAAATCATCTGACTTGATTGAGATAGCGCAGTTCCTGTCATTGTAATCGTATGGCTCTATATTGATCTTGTGATCCTTAACTTCAACATAGAACACTCCTGGATCCTGATCTGTCAGATTCACCTGAACAGCAAGAAAATCCATATTTGAAACATCAGCTTTTTCTGCAAGTTTTCTAAGTTTAGTAACTACTTCATCACGCTTCATATTCGTCCTCCTTAAAAAAACAACTATCTCTTTTACCATTATATAGTTAGTAACGTTTATTCACACATTCCGGCTGCAAGCTTTGGAATAAGCAACAAGTCTGCCGGAAGCCAGTCAACACTTCTTAGTTCACTGTACTCAAGCCATTTTGCCGCTTCATGTTCTAAGAGTTGAAGCTCACCCTCTACCACTGTAGCCCAATAGCAGTTCATATGAAGATGAAATTTCTCATAGTCATAATCTATAACATCGATCAGATCATGCACTTCAATCTCAGCCCCAAGTTCTTCCCTGATCTCACGGATTAAGGCCTTCTGTGGTGTCTCCCCTTCTTCAATCTTACCTCCAGGAAATTCCCAACCATCCTTAAATTCACCATATCCACGTTGGGTTGCAAATATCTTTGTTTTCTTCTTATAATCGTCACAGATTATAGCTGCGACAACATTAACAGTTTTTATACTCATCCTACTTCCAACTTACTTGTTTTCTTAATGTATTTAGCAGGTATTGGATTATCCAAGTGCCACGTTATACTCATAGGCCTGCTACCGTAATGACTCGCGTATTTAGCAGTTCCCAGGTATGTATATGGCGCTGCTCCTGCCATGTCTTTTTTAAACTCTCTAACAAATAGCAGTACTTTGCTCCCCTCACTTACATGATTAATATACCTTTGACCAGTAGGTGATGTATCTGACGTTGTGCTCTGGCTCTGCCAATGGAAGAATTCTTCGTTGATAGAATAATCCTCATACATTGTGGTTGGTGAATAGTCTTTATCCGACTTATTCAACGTAACAAAAAATACGTCAACTTTCTTATCTTCTAACCACTTGGTTCCTTCACGTACCGTATTGGGCTTCATGAAATCCATGGCAACAAGGATCTGATCTCTTGTATATGTACAATGAAGATCCAAAGGACAATCAAATCCAAGGTCAACTTCCCCACCTACTACATCTATCTTTTCTAGATTGTAATTTAATATTTCGAGCAACTCCCCAAGCATATACTTACTCTCACATAAATCTTTCAGGTTTTGTCTAACCTCTGGCGCATTCCAGTTTCCTACCGCATTCTGCCAAATAGTCACATAGAACATCTGCATCATGCGTTGATAAACCATAGGAAGCGCACTTATATCAATATCCTTAAGTCTTGGCAGTATTTCAATTAAGAACTTAATCCATCTATAAGAATCAACCGCAATAAACTTCGAAAATGCCTTTGACAGCTTCTCCTCTATCGCTTCGTTGAAATTCTCTACAACTCCTGCCTCTGCACAAAGCCTGGCAAATGAATACTTTGAATAGATGCTGTAAGCATTAAGGTGATAATAGCTCAGGAAATTTTTCAATGTCACATCTAGTCCACTATCCTCTTTGAAAGTCTCTATTCTGGATATCAGACCAGCCTTACTATCAAAGGACTGACGTATGTTGTTCATTATGACCTGTACAGCCTTCTTCTCAAGCTGCACATAGCACCCCTTCGGAAGTGCTGTGAATCCATGCTTGAGCTCATACTGAACACTGTGATTGGTA
Source organism: Pseudobutyrivibrio sp. (assembly GCA_024691465.1). Next base: position 2,145 of record JAILNO010000111.1, read on the forward strand.
TTTGATAACAGCGCAGCAAACTTTTCTTCAAAGTTGTACTTCTTATTTGCCTGACCTATAAAATCCAAAACTGTAAGACATTCTTTTCCATCTGACAAGCGAAGTCCTCTTCCAAGCTGTTGCAGGAAGATCGTAAGAGACTCCGTTGGTCTTAAGAAAAGGACTGTCTCAACTTCCGGAATATCAATTCCCTCATTATACAGGTCTACAACAAAGATGAACTTAATCTCACCAGATAAGAGTTTTGCCTTAGCGTTTGCTCTGTCTTCGTCAGATGAACTTGATGTAAGTGCTATTGAAGAAATACCTTTCTCATTGAAATAATCGCTCATGAACCTGGCATGATCAATTGAAACACAGAACCCCAGACCATGCACTCTGCTCATATCAGTGACATACTTATATAGGGAATTGATGATATGATTAGCTCTCTTCTCAGCAATAGCTCTATTCATAGAATACAGGTTACTTAGCTCAGTCTTATCATAGCCGCCTCTAACCCATCTTATTTCTGACAAATCAGTATCATCAGAAACACCAAAGTACTGGAACGGACACAATAGTTTTCTTTCTATTGCCTCAGGCAGCCTTATTTCTGCAGCAATTCGTCCATCAAAATAGTCAAGAACATTCTTACCATCCATACGCTCTGGTGTAGCAGTAAGTCCTAAAAGAATCTTGGGTTTAAAAGAACTTAGAAGCCCCTGATATGTAGGTGCTGCAGCATGATGGAATTCATCAACAACAATGAAATCATAATAATCTTCAGCTAACAGCTCATATATTTTCTGTGAAGCCACAGTCTGTATAGACACAAAAAGATAATCCAGGTTTGATGGTTTTTCTCCACCAACATACAACTCACCAAAATTTGGATCTTTAAGAACAGCTCTAAAGACTTCCCTGCTTTGCCTGAGGATTTCTTCTCTATGTACAACAAAAAGAAGCTTGTTCTGTTTATCAGAGTTTCTCTTACAAAATCTCCTATAGTCAAATGCTGCTATCAAAGTTTTTCCTGTTCCCGTCGCAGCAACTACAAGATTCTTATTTCTACCCCTAATAATTCTTTCAGCATCAAGCCTATCCAATATCTCTTGTTGATATGGATACGGATTAACATCAACAATAAAGCCAAAGCTATTTGTCTGCTCTCCATATCGCTCCGCTTTAATTGCCTTTTTCAATTTTTCATAACTATCCTGAGTATATTTCTCGAAATTTGTTGAATGCCAATAACTGTCAAAAGTTGCAGCTATCTTCTGTATCGTAGGTGCCATATCCTTGGTAGTAACTTTAATATTCCACTCAAGCCCACTGGACATAGCTACATTTGACATATTTGAAGACCCGACATAAGCCGTCGTAAAGCCTGTCTTTCGATAAAAAATATATGCCTTGGCATGAAGTCTGGTTCGCTTGGTATCATAGGAAATACGCACTTCAGTATTTGGGAGCTTACTTAGTTCCTCAATAGCTTTGACATCCGTTGCTCCCATATATGAAGTTGTTATGATTCTGAGCTGTCCGCCCCTAGTAACAAATGATTTTAATTCGTCAAATAGAAGCCTTAAACCACTCCATTTAATAAATGAAACAAGCATATCAATGCGATCTGCTGTTTCCATTTCCTTTTTTAGCTCAGAATACATCTGAGGCTCATGTATCGCTCCGGTAAATAGGCTACTTTGTGCAACCGATGTTTCAGGGCGTACTATATCTTTAGCTTTTCTCTGACCAATCTTATACATCGGATCAGACTCAGACAGCAGTGCCAAAAGCTGCTCAGCACTATCTGCTACTGCCATATCTTTAAGATCATTCATGTTTGCATCATTAGAAATTAGTCTTACTACCTTGTTAACAAGATCAACCTTAGCAGTAAGATCCCCATCATCCGATATGCGATCTAAAGCTTTGTGAACAATCTCAGAGACGTAACGTGCTAATACTCCTGAAGCTTCTGCACCACCTATTTTCTCAACATACTTAATATCTTCTGTCGTTTCCTGGAGCTCTGCCTGAATTTGTTTATTTATGACTTGTTCATATAATCCCGGTTCTAGCATATTTCCCTCTCATAAAGCTCTTCAATAATTCTTGACACCGCAAAAACAATGAAGGGTGAGCCAATTGCTCCCCTCTGAACATTATATCAGATTATAATTTGACTAATTATAAAACGTTTGATATAGCAAGGTATTTAGTTGAAAATTATACCCAGGAATAGCCATGATTCTATTCCTTCCGCTTAAATCTTTTCCAAGAAGTTCTAAAATACTTCTCACTTTTGTCTTTTTAAACATAGAAAAAGACCTCCTTTCTGTTTCTTTTCGCCTTCAATAGAAACCTCTATCCCTTGGAACTTTGCATGGTTAGCTTTAACTCCATCATCTAAATCCATATCTATTCTTTACAATGCAATATGGGACAACGCTGGATAATATGCCCTTATTTCTGCAAGCTGTTTGATGTACTTGTCACGTTTTTTTGTGGCCTGTGCCCTATCAACAGCACTTCCTGAAGTATTTATAGCGTATTCTGCATTCTTCAAAGCATTTTCTATCATTCCTTGTGTCTTAGTCAAATAGTCAGAGCGTATAACCTCTTTGCCATGCGCTATAGCGTACTCTATCTCACTCTTGGTACTCGATCCTACGTAGTCTCCGACATTGATTACATCTATGGAGTCAGCCATATCTATTTTAGCCTTATGCATTGCATCCAACATCTATTTCGTCTTTGTAAGAGTGCCCTCGTCCATGTTCTCCCAGACTTC
>JAILNO010000142.1 GCA_024691465.1 Pseudobutyrivibrio sp.
CCATCATTATAAGCTGCAGCATCCATGAAGTAGTTCTGAAGCTCTACTGCAGAGATTGAATACTCTGAAGCTAAGTAGTCTGCCTGGGTAGTACCTAGTGCGAACATGCCCTGGAACAATACTGTAAAGAACTGCTGCTCGAAATATACTGTAGCAATATATATACGAGCATCAGGATTGTACTCTCTGATAGTAGCTATGATATCGTTAATATCAGCCTCTGCACTGGTTATATAGTTCGCATGATAACCATTATCCTTATCAGCCAGCACAGCACCTGCATTAGTCTCGCAGGCTCCTACATTAGTTCCCTCTGGTAGGTAGTACTCAAAAGGAAGTGAAATAAGTCCTGCATCCACCAAGCTATCCAGCATAGCAGCAGTGATGTTATTAGCTCCCACCTGAAGCGTGATGATATCAGACTCCTTGATGTGGTTGATGACTTCCTCATCAGACTTGATCTGATTGAGTACATCGCTGGTCTTATATCCTCCCATACCGTGATTATAAAGTGTGACATTGCCTGTAGCAGACAAAGTGTTAGTCACATAGGCAGGATATGTAGTCCAGGTCTTGCCCTCGTAAGTATTTGGATCTGTAAGACTGTCTCCTAAGGCAGTATATACCAAATCCTTAGCCTGTACCTCAGGGGCCCAAACCATAAATCCAATTGTTAATGTTAATAGTATTAGTATGTTTTTAATTATTTTCTTCATATAGGTATTCTATCAATCTCAAAATAAAATGCAACACATGAACATGTGTTGCACTTGTTTAGTCAACTATAACCTCTTTAAGAATGACTTCATTTCCTGTTACTAAGTAGGTATTCTCACTTCCGCAATGTGGACAAGTCTTGCCATGGGCAACTGTCTCATACTCCTGCTTACAATCCTCGCAGAATGTAACTGCCTTAATAGTCTCATATGTGAGCTTGCTTCCCTCTAATCTAGGGTACTTCTTGGCATTCCATGCCCAACAGTCAATCAAGTACTCTGGAATTACGGTAGATACCTCACCTATAGATAGAACCACCTCATTGATATGATCTGCATGGTTCTCATCACAGACTGCTTCCACTTGCTTCGCTACGTGAAACACTATTCCTAATTCATGCATTATTATACTTCCTCTCTACACCCTTATTGCTCATTATTCCCCAATAAAAAGCAACTAATTATTACATATCTACATGAAGCTTCTTAGTCATGTATGTAATAAGCATATCTAAGCCTGCCTCATTCTCTCCACCGCGTGGGATAATAATATCCGCATGCTTCTTAGATGGTTCAACGAACTCCTCATGCATAGGCTTAACTGTCTGTGAATACTGATCAATAATGGACTCGATACTACGTCCTCTCTCAATCATATCACGCTTGATTCGACGCATAAGCCTCTCGTCAGCATCTGTATCCACAAATATCTTAATATCCATTAAGTCACGGAGCTCCTTATTCTCAAGGATGAGAATACCCTCCATAACAATAACAGTCTTAGGCTCCACTCTGACAGTCTCCTGCGAGCGGTCATGATTAACATAATCGTACACTGGCATATCAATGGCATAACCCTTGATAAGCTTACGTACATCCTCTGCCATCCTATCTGACTCGAATGAATCTGGATGGTCGTAATTAAGTCTAGAACGCTCTTCAAAGGACATATTAGGATGTGCCTTGTAATAAGCGTCATGACTAATAACTGCTATATCCTCACCGAAGAAGTCCTGCAGCTTGTTGATTATGGTTGTCTTGCCTGAAGCAGATCCTCCTGCCACACCAAGAACGCAAATTTTCTCTGACATATTCTTACTCCAAATTACTTATTTCCCCTAAGGCTTAAATCTCTTGAAGCCCTCACCATACACTGCCTTTGACTCCATTATAACAATAAATGCATCCACATCAATCTTCTTAGCAACTCTGTTGACCTGGTACATCTGTTTATCAGAGCAAGCGCACATAAGCACCTGTCTCTCGTCTCCTTTATAACCACCCTTGGCGGTAAAAATAGTGGTGCCCCTCTCAACTGCCTGGTCAATGGCGTCAGCAATTGCCTCAGCCTTATTAGTAACGATCATGCACATCATACCTGAATCAGCATTGATCATAACCTTATCCACCACAATGGATCCGACATAACTAATTACGAAACCATAGCAAAGCATCTCAAATGAATGAGCGTAAGCAATGGTATCAATAACAATAATAACTGCATCAACTATGAAGAATATCCTTCCAAGAGAAAGGTGACGATTCTTCGCCTTGATAATCATCATGACGAAATCTGCTCCACCTGTGGATGAATTCCTCATATAGACTAAGGCATAACCTAGCCCCGTAAAGACACCTACCACAAGAGCATTAAGTAGCAAATTATCAATCTTAATCCTAGGAATAAATGGTGCTACAAAATCCATAAATACAGTGCCTATTGCCATAGTCTTAAGTGACTTAAGTAAAAACTTCCTCCCAAGTACCTTGTAGGCTGCAAAGATAAGTGGAATATTCATAATAATTGTAACAAGACCAATCTTCCATCCAAAATACTGGTAGAAAATCATGGCGATACCAGTAAGTCCTGTAAGTGGGAACTTGGCATCTGCTGCAAAATTATATAAAGCGATACCTATGCATAGTCCTGAAAGGGCATCCATAAGTATATCTATAAGTAATTCTTTCCTCTTCTCAGCCGACATATTACACCTCTGCAAACTGTCTAGTGATTCCGTGAAGTACCTTAACTACTGTATCCATGCCCTCTGCAGTAATATGTTCCATAGGGCCATGGAAATTATATCCGCCTGTACCAAGGTTAGGACAAGGCAATCCCATGAAGGATAATCTAGCACCATCTGTGCCGCCTCTGATAGCAACTGCCTTAGGATCCTCACCGGCCTCCTTAAGAGCATTGAATGCATAGTCAATCAGGAACATATGAGGCTTGATCATCTCAAGCATGTTCTGATACTGGTCCTTGATAGTAAGCTCACAGGTACCCTCACCATACTTCTGATTGATGATATTAGCTGCATGCTCCATCACCTTTTTCTTATCGGCGAACTTGCCTGCATCATGATCACGGATGATGTATGATAGCTCAGCAGCTGCCACATCACCTGACATATCAGTGAGATGGAAGAATCCCTCATAACCACATGTCTGGCTAGGTGTCTCTGTAGGTGGAAGCATGGCATTGAATTCCATAGCAACAAGCGCTGCATTAACCATAATATCCTTAGCATCACCTGGGTGAATATTGACACCGTTGAACTTGACCTCGGCGGAAGCTGCATTGAAGTTCTCATACTCAACTGCATTCTCCTCGCCACCGTCTACCGTATATGCGAAGTCAGCACCGAATAATTTGACATCGAAATGATCAGCACCAGCTCCTATCTCCTCATCTGGAGTGAATCCGATACAGATCTTGCCATGAGGCTCACCGCTAGATAGCAGTTCCTCCACAAATGTCATAATCTCAGCCACACCTGACTTATCATCAGCACCTAGAAGTGTAGTGCCATCAGTGTGAATAAGTGTACGACCCTTAAGTGTCTTGAGATGTGGGAAGTCAGCTACCTTGATAGTTCTTCCTGATGTGCCAAGCACCACATCCTCACCATCATAATTCTCAACAACTATTGGATTAACATGCTCACCTGAGAAATCAGGAGCTGTATCCATGTGGGCAATATATCCCACTACCTTCCTATCCTCGTAACCTGGTGTAGCTGGTATGCTGCCATAGACGTAACACTGGTCGTCTACTGATGCATTATCTACTCCAAGAGCCTTAAGCTCCTCAACTAGGATATTAGCAAGGTCAAACTGGCGCATGGTTGAAGGCACAGTAGTGCTATCCTCATCGCTAGTTGTGTAAATCTTAACGTATCTAAGTAATCTCTCGTATGCTCTCATAAGATTAAATCTCCATTCTATAGTAGTCCCGCCGACTTAAGTATGTATA
>JAILNO010000143.1 GCA_024691465.1 Pseudobutyrivibrio sp.
TGCTAAGAACTCCTCATAACGATGGAGAACAGTGCAAAATAGTATGGAAACTAAGCCGCATAATACGGCAAAAATGCATACGATAACAGCTGTCTTGATACTAAAGGTAGGAATAGATGGAATGAGATATTCCTCTGCATGCAGACCGAAATATGTAGCGATGTATCTAGCCACCAGGGATGATATTACGCAAGGAACTAAGGCAGCGTAATGCATAATACCAACAGAGACTACTTCCATTGAAAATATAGCAGCTGCCATAGGTGTGCCAAATAGAGCGGAGAAAGCTGCACTCATTCCACACATAATCATAGTCTTCTTATTGGTAGGGCTAAGCCTAAGTACTCGACCTATGCCGTTACCTATGGCACCACCCATCTGAAGAGCTGCGCCCTCACGTCCGGCAGAACCACCCACTAAGTGTGTAATTAGTGTTGCTATGAAGATTAGAGGAGCAAGTCTAAATGGCAGACGTTCATCAGACTGTATGGCTGCAATTACAGTATTAGTTCCGCTATCCTTTACCTTGAGAATCTTCTTATATATAAAGGTAATTATTACAGCGCCCACAGGAAGGAAATATATAATCCACTGATGGCTGGTGCGAGTGCGAATAACGACTTGCATTGCTAATCCAAATGCAGTGGCAAATAGTCCTACGAATATTCCTATGAATATAGATGCTATAGTCCAGCTAATAACGGACATAGCTCTGTGACCATTATGATCTACCTTATGTAATAGTTTGTTCTTGAATTCTGTATTGTTCATGGTTTTCCCCTTAAAATTGCTAATAAATATGCTATCATTCTATTTCTCTTATCGCAAGTTGTGAGCAAGAAATACATTGACTTTACAAATGATAAATTAGAAAATTAAATCAAAGAATGGAGAGAAATATATGAGAAACGTATTTATTGTTAATAAAGCTAGTAGAACAGGGAAAGCTGCTGAACTCTGGGATGAGCTAGAAGCTTATCTTAATGAAAGAGGCATAGATTATGAGTTACATGTGACAAAGAAAGCTTATGATGCTACAGAGTTTGCCAAGGAGGCTACATCTTCAGGAGAAGAGGTGGCACTGTTTGTTATGGGCGGCGATGGCACATTGAATGAAGCTTTGAATGGAATAGTAGATTTTGAGCGTACCTTTTACACACCTATTCCATCTGGCTCAGCTAATGATTTCGTCAATGGAATAGGCCTTGCTGGTACTCCTAAGGAGATACTTGAGAGGGCTATTAGCGATGATGGGTATAGGGCATTTGATATAGGAAGAGTTTCTTATAATAAGGATGGCAATGATGAGACTAGGCTATTCGGAGTGAGTGCTGGAATAGGAGTGGATGCTTATGTGTGTCTGCAAGCCCTTACCAGCAAGCTTAAGAAATTCTTAAACAGATTCGGTCTGGGATCTGCCACTTATGGCATCTTAACAGTGGGAGATATTTTTACAATGCCTTTTTCAGATGCAATAGTCACCACTTATTATAAAGGGGAGCAGAAGGATTATAATCTTAAGAGCACTATATTTGCTGCAGCTATGAATTGTAAGGCTGAGGGCGGTGGTATTCCTATGGCACCTAATGCCACTGCAGACTCCGGATGTCTTACTGCTTTTATTGCTCATGATATTAGTAGATTCAAGTGCTTCACCCTGCTTCCTCTGTTAGTAGCTGGAAAGCATATGGGAAAGAAAGGCTTTGATTTATTAAATTTTGATAAAATGACTATCACTATGGGAGAGGAGATGTGCGTCCATGCAGATGGCGAGCATGTGGGCTTTTTAAAAGAGGTTTCCTTTGAATGTTTGTCAAAACTTCTTAAAGTTAGAGGTTTCTAATTGATACAAAAGATTAAAAATGTATTAAATTTTTATTAAATGTAATATTGTTATTTAATTCACAGATGGGTATAATAGAAACCGAGGGATAGAGAATGAGTTTCTCTAATTAAATAATTTTAAGGAGGCTGGATATGATATTCCAAATCAACAGTTTATGGCAAGTCATTGGCTGGTGCCTTGTATTTGCTGGACTAATTATTGTTAACGAGATTGGTCGTCGTACTAAGGTTGGCGGTATGATCGTTTTCGTTATCATTCCTTTAATTTTAACAGTGTATTTCATCGCTATTCATTGCGGAGCATTCGGTGGCGATTCAAATACAACTATGATGTACATGGACGGATGGTTCCATTACTTCAAGCTCTACGCAGCTGATATAGGATGCGTAGGTTTCATGATGATCAAGTACAAGTGGGGCATTGGTAAAGAGAAGTGGTTCGCTTGGTGGCCTTGGTTCATCGTTTCAGCTAACATCATGATTGCTAATGTTTCTGATATGGAGTCTGCTCTTGCAGCTTATAAGATTGCTGGCGACCTTTCAGGTGCATGGTGGTGCTCTAACGAGGGTGTATTCATCTATGGTGGATGGTGGAATGTTGTTAATGCTGTAGCAGGTCTTATCAACATCTTCTGTATGACAGGTTGTGTTCACCTATACACATCTAAGGATAAGAATCAGTCAGATATGCTTTGGCCAGATATGACTGTTTGGTTCATAATTGCATATGATGTATGGAACTTCGAATATACATATTTGAACCTTCCTACACACTCATGGTACTGTGGTGTTGCACTTCTTCTTGCTCCTACATTTGCTAACGCACTTTGGAACAAGGGTGCATGGATTCAGAACCGTGCTAACACACTTGCTATTTGGTGTATGTGGGCTCAGATGGTACCTCTCTTCCAGCTTAGCGGAACATTCGCAGCTGCACTTCCACGTGTATACGGTGGTGCTAAGGAAGCTGGTATTACAACTATGGATCTCTATGCTAAGGCTATTGAGCTTTATAATGCAGGTCAGGGTAAGACTACAGCTGCTGGTGATGCAATTGCTAGCATGGGTATTACAGCTGATCCATCTATGCAGAGCTTCGTTGCAATGCTTGCATTATTCATCAATATTCTTTGCATCTCAGTTATTATTAAGAGATCTATCGCTAACAAGCAGAACCCATACTCTAACGAAGTATTCGTTGGAACAAAGGATTACGAAGAGGCACTTGCTCGTGCAGTTAAGTAATTAGATTATTGTAGGACATCCACTTTACGTGGATGTCCTTTTTTAATTATGCTAAAATAATTGCAGGAGGATAGTGATGACCAAAGTATATTATTTAATGCATAGTAGCTTTATAGTAGAGCTTCAGGATAGATATTTGTTATTCGATTACTTCGACAAGAATCAAGTTACATCTACAGTAGATTACAAGGGAGGATTGCCTCTTCTTGACGATTCTAAGCATCTATATGTGTTTGCCAGCAATAACCGCAAGGATCACTATACTGATGAGGTTCTTAACTGGGCTAAGGATAGAGATAATATTACCTATATATTTTCAAAGGATATTAAGATTTCTAATGGATTATTGGGAGGTATTCTCTCAGGCGGGACTCCTGATTATTTAAAAGGTAAGATGCACAGAGTATCTTCTATGAGTAAGTATGAAATAGATGATATGACAATTGAGACCCTCAGGTCTACTGAGGCAGGAGTTTCTTTTGTAATTAATGTATGTGATCTCAATATATATTACGCTGGAAATAACAATTGGTGGAATGCTGAGGGACGAGGCGAGCTATATGCTGAGCAATATGGCAGGGAATATAAGAGGAGCCTGAGGCCGTATTTAAATAGACACTTTGATTTAGCCTTTGTATTACTTGATTCTCGTATGGGTGAGGATGGATATTATCTAGGTTTAGATTATTTTATTAAGAATATCGATTGTGAGTGTATTTTTCCTATGCAGATGTGGGGAGATTATAAGTGGATTGATAGATTCAAATCCAGACCGGATATATCTACGCTACGGGATAGGGTAATTGATATAGATAGAGAGAATATGATATTTGAATTAGAGGACTAGAATGGTATTTAGTAAGAGCTTGACTCCGGAGGAATTTAATCCGGAGGTTATAATGAACTCGGGGCAGGTCTTTAGGATGACTAAGGAGACTAAGGGTAAGGACGGTTATTCAGATACTTACAGCGCCTGTTCTGGAAATAATGACGTATATTTTTATTTGAATCGTGATACAGATACATGGGATTTTGTATGTGAAGAGGATCAGTGGGATTTCTGGCAGAGATACTTTGACTTCGACACAGATTATAAGTTATATAACGACATCATTAGGAAAAGTGACGATGTATTTTTAAATGAGTCTCTCAAGGATTCTTTTGGCATGAGGATCCTTAGGCAGGATTTGTGGGAAGTGTTTATTTCATACGTTATTTCTCAGAATAATAATATTCCTAAGATTAAGAAATCAATTAAGATTCTGTGTGAAAGATACTCGGATGGCATACATTTCCCTACGGCAGATAAGCTGGCTTATATACCTGAAGAAGAGTTGATGGATGGCACCGCCTTAGGTTATAGGGCTAGTTATATCATCGGTATCTCTAAACAGGTGGTTGATGGTGCTTTAGATATTGAGGCTATTAGTGCATTGCCTTATGATGAGGCTATGAGTCAGCTGCTTGCTATCAAGGGGGTAGGTCCTAAGGTCGCTAATTGTATTATGCTTTATGGATTCCATTTTATGGAGAGCTATCCTATTGATACATGGATGAAGAAGATTATTAATGAGGACTATAGCAACTATTCTAAGGATGATTATCTAGATTATATTAATGGGTCATATCCTGGTTACCAGGGCTATGTGCAACAGTTGCAGTTCTATCATAAGAGAAAGAAGAAATAAGCCATGATTAATGTGTTTAAGTCTTTTGTAAATGCTTTCGCAGAGTATTCTTTTATGCCTCTTCCTTTTTACGAGGATGAAGGGGACAGATACAAGTATATATTTGTGCCTTTAATTGGTGCTATTATTTCTGTGATTTCTTACGTTTGGTTTTTGATTGGCTGGCACAGTAGATTTAATGATGTATCAATTGCGCTAGGTGTACTTCTGGTGGCAGGTATTGTTACTGGCGGCAGGCATATACTGGGGTTCATTGATTATATTGATGGGATTCCTACATACAAGTATAGATTTAAGACATGGAAGGACAGCAGTCATAGGGGAGTGTTTAGATTTATAGTGGCGCTTTCCATGTGGTTCATTGCCATGCTTAACACATATAACTATATGTTTCCTTTATTGTTTGCAGGGTTTGTTTTTTCAAGAATTTATATTGGGCTTCTCAGTTCCCTATTCAATGAGTCCACCAATCAGAGTAGATGGACAGTTGCATTTTTGATTATTGGTTATGTTATACTCAATATAATGTTGTATCTAGAGTTTGAGCATCTTGTTATATGTCCTATTCTTTTTACCTTTTTTACATTCTTGGGATATATCAATAAATTCAGGAAGACCACCGATGAGATGCTACCGCTTTTAGAGGATGATTATATTATCACTTCGGAGACAGCGTGGGTATTTTCTGCGGCTATGGTTAGCTTTATCTTGTCACTATAAATTATGGGGATGAATAATGTTTAAGTATCATATTTTAGCGCTTTTTATAGGCACTATTTTGGATTATTGTTTTGGAAGATTATATAGTTTGTGGAATCCATTTGATTCCATTAGAGCTTTGATAAAGTACTTGGACAGAGCGCTTCTAGGGGATGAGATTATTCTACTTGAGCCTGGCAAGCAGAGGACTTTAGGTCTTTGGTTGGTAATAATAGTACTTTTGCCGGTGTTTGCTCTTTCTGCTTTTTTCACGATGCTTAGTTATGAGATTGCCCCTTTTGTGGGGGTGATTTTTGAAGCCTTCGCCAGTTATCTATGCCTGGAGGGGCATCGTATCTTTTTCGGAGCTAAGGGCGTAATGGATGATTACTATGGTCATGGGCTTAAGGCTATGAACTACTCAGCATCCCTTCTTACTGGCAGAGATATTGAGGATTGTACTAAAGAACAGGTTACTGAAGAGGTTATCACTTATGTGGCTAATGAATCATCGGATTCGGTTCTGTCGCCACTTTTTATTATGTTTCTGTTTGGCCCAGTGGGAGGATTCTTATATCGCACCATAGATATCATCGATGGAGAGATAGGCCATAAGGACAAAAGATACGCTGATTTCGGATATTATGTCGCTAGGATAGATACTTTGATTGACTATATTCCTGGAAGGATTAGTGGCGCAGTGGCGCTACTTGCCACCAAGTATACCTTCGGTTCATTTAATAGCAAGAATGCCAGGTATATCCATCTTAGAGACAGGAACAAGGCTATATCAGTATATGCAGGTGCTCTCAATATTAGTTTGAAGCATGGAACTGTGGGAGATATGGATGCTAATCCAGAGCCTAGGCTTATTAGAGAGGCAGTTTACCTTTTGAGAAATTCTTTTATTATTTGGCAAGTTTTTCTGTTAATTTTATTAGTATTTTTCTGAAATACTGGTGGAATTTAAAAATACTTTGGATTATAATTTAACCAAGTATGTAATACGGTTTAATTGGCTATAAATTTTGTGATTAGGAGGAATTGCTATGTCTGCATTTTTATCTAGTTTTGCAAGTTATCTAATTAAAATGATCATACTCGTTGCGTTGGGTATCTGCGGAGGATTTATCGGAATTAAGCTCCGTCAGTCTAGCGACAGGAAGAAGGCTAATACATCTAGTGAAGTCTCTTCCGAGGAATAATTTTTGGAGGACTATTGTTTTGAATACTGGTGTTAATGATTTACGACGCGCCTACTTGGAGTTCTTTGAGAGCAAGGATCATCTTTGCCTCAACAGTTTTTCTCTTGTACCACAGAATGATAACAGTTTATTGCTTATCAACGCTGGTATGGCACCACTTAAGCCATACTTTACAGGACAGGAGATTCCTCCAAGGAGACGCGTTACCACATGTCAGAAGTGTGTTAGAACAGGTGATATTGATAATGTAGGTAAGACGGCTCGCCATCTTACTTTTTTTGAGATGCTTGGTAATTTCTCATTCGGTGATTATTTTAAGCATGAGGCAATTGCTTGGTCTTGGGAGTTCCTTACTAATGTACTTGAGCTTGATCCTAATCGTCTATATCCATCTATCTATGGAGAGGATGAGGAAGCGTTTGAGATTTGGACTAAGGAGATTGGCGTAGCTCCTGAGCGCATTACCAGATTCTATCGCGATCCTGAGACAGGCGAGTGTGATAACTTCTGGGAGCATGGTGCTGGCCCTTGCGGTCCTTGCTCTGAGATTTACTATGATCGTGGAGAGAAGTATGGTTGTGGTAAGCCAGATTGTAAGGTCGGTTGTGATTGCGATCGTTACATGGAGGTATGGAACAACGTATTTACTCAGTTCAATGGCGATGGCCATGGCGGATACGAGGAGTTAGAGCAGAAGAATATCGATACAGGTATGGGTCTTGAGAGACTTGCTGTTGTTATGCAGGATGTAGACTCAGTATTTGATATTGATACTATGAAGGCTATTCGTGATAAGATCTGCGAGATGTCTGGTAAGAAGTACCAGGTAGATGCACTTGATGATGTATCTATCAGACTTATTACAGATCATATTCGTTCGTCTACTTTCCTTGTATCAGATGGTGTTACACCTTCTAATGAGGGTAGAGGATATGTTCTTCGTCGTCTCATCAGACGTGCTGCTAAGCATGGTAGAGCTCTTGGTATTGAGGGCTTATTCATGGCTAAGCTTTCTGAGACTGTAATTAATGAGTGTAAGGATGGTTATCCAGAGCTCTGGGAGAAGAGAGAGTTCATCTTCAAGACACTTACAGCTGAGGAAGAGCAGTTCAATAAGACTATTGATAAGGGACTTGAGATACTTGCTGGTATGGAAGAGAAGCTTGTTGCTTCTGGTTCTAAGGAACTTTCTGGTGAGGATACATTCAAGCTCTATGATACTTATGGATTCCCAGTAGATCTTACTGCTGAGATTCTTGAGGAGAAGGGCTTCGGATACGATGCTAAGGGCTTCGAGGCATGTATGGAGAAGCAACGTCAGACAGCACGTGCTGCTCGTAAGGAGACTAACTACATGGGCGCTGATGCCAGTGTCTATGATGATATTGATCTTACAGTTACATCTGAGTTCGTAGGTTACGATAAGACTTCTTCAGAGTCTACAGTTACAGTACTTACAACTGAGACTGATATTGTAGATACCCTTGCAGAGGGAATGGTTGGTACTATTATTGTTCCAGAGACTCCATTCTATGCAACTATGGGTGGTCAGATAGGTGATACTGGTGTTATCACTACATCTAATGGTAAGTTCGAGGTTAAAGATACTATTAAGCTCAAGGGTGGCAAGATTGGCCATGTGGGACAGATGGTATCAGGTATGATTAAGACAGGTGAGCAGGTTACTCTCACAGTTGATGCTGCTAGACGTGCTCGTATCTGCCAGAATCATTCAGCTACTCACCTTCTTCAGAAGGCTCTTAGAGAGGTACTTGGTACACATGTAGAGCAGAAGGGGTCATATCAGGATGCTGACAGAACCAGATTTGATTTCTCTCACTTCTCTGCTATGACAGATGAGGAGATAGCTAAGGTTGAGGCTCTTGTTAATCAGAAGATTTCTGAGGGACTTGTTGTTGAGACAGCTATTATGTCTATCGATGAGGCTAAGAAGAGTGGTGCTATGGCACTCTTTGGTGAGAAGTATGGTGATACAGTTCGCGTAGTTAAGATGGGAGATTTCTCAACTGAGCTTTGCGGTGGTACACATGTATCTAACACAGCAGAGATTTCTGCTTTCAAGATTATTTCTGAGAGTGGTGTGGCTTCAGGTACTCGTCGTATCGAAGCTATTACAGGTGCTGCTGTATTTGAGTATTATAATGATATTGAGTCTAAGCTTAATGCTGCAGCTGCACTTCTTAAGTGTAAGCCAGGTGAGGTGGAAGAGAAGATTGCACACCTTCAGAAGCAGCTTAAGGAAGTTAATTCTGAGTTAGATTCACTCAAGGCTAAGGCAGCACAGGCTGCAGTTGGCGATGTCATGGATTCCGTTTGTGAGGTGAAGGGAGTTAAGCTTCTTGCTACATCTGTAAGCGGTGTTGATATGAATGGTCTTCGTGATCTAGGTGATGATCTCAAGACTAAGTTAGGCGAGGGCGTAATAGTTCTTGCATCAGATTGCGATGGTAAGGTTAATCTGGTAGTTATGGCTACAGATGATGCTCAGGCCAAGGGTGCACATGCAGGTAACCTTGTTAAGGCAATCGCGCCTAAGGTAGGCGGAGGCGGCGGTGGTCGCCCTAATATGGCTCAGGCCGGTGGTAAGAACCCAGCAGGTATTGCTGATGCCTTATCGGAAGCTAAGTCCGTACTTGAAGGTATGCTTTAAAGAGTGATATAGCATGACTTCACATAAATAATGTTGACAAACAGGGATTTTATGATAAAATGCTTGTTAGTGCTTTTAGATTAATGAGTACAAGTCCCCAAATGGAGGGAGGTTAGGATTAGACTATGTCATATGTTACAGTTAAAGAAAACGAGTCATTAGACAGCGCTCTTCGTAGATTTAAGAGAAACTGTGCTAA
>JAILNO010000218.1 GCA_024691465.1 Pseudobutyrivibrio sp.
GATTGTCTCTGGCTTTTTAACCTCGCCGCGAGACCACTGTCTGATCTTCTCAGGTGATGCCAATCCAATCTGTATTGCGTCAAATGCTATTGGTTGATATGTCGCTTCTTTATTCTCTGGCATTTTGTAGCTCCCTTCCTATTTATTCCTCATCAAAATCTTCTGGTATATCAGAAAAATCATCTTCATCTTCAAATGGCTGTTCATCCTCGTCATCTACGAGCTCGCCCTCTGTATCAAACTTCTTTGTAGAGAAGCCTGCCTGAGTGAATGAATTGTCATCTTCGAATGCAAAGTTTCTATCGCTACCAGCGATAATTGCGTTGAGGTCTGTATTTCCATATTCACTTGTCTCCATGAGTTCAACCTCTTCACGGTTCTCATCGAGAACACGTACATCAAGACCAAGTGACTGTAATTCTTTAAGTAATACCTTGAATGACTCAGGAATGCCTGGCTCAGGGATGTTCTCACCCTTGATAATAGCTTCGTAAGTCTTAACACGTCCGATAACATCATCAGACTTCATTGTAAGGATCTCCTGAAGTGTATATGAAGCACCATAAGCCTCAAGAGCCCAAACTTCCATCTCTCCGAAACGCTGTCCACCGAACTGCGCTTTACCACCAAGTGGCTGCTGTGTAACAAGAGAGTAAGGACCAGTAGAACGAGCATGGATCTTATCGTCTACAAGGTGGTGTAACTTAAGGTAATGCATGTGTCCGATTGTTACAGGACCATCAAATGGCTCACCTGTACGACCATCACGAAGCTGTACCTTACCATCACGAGAGATTGGAACACCCTTCCAAAGTGCTCTGTGAGCACGATTTGTAGATAAGTAATCCATAACATCCTCACGAAGAATATCAACATACTTATCGTAGAATGTCTCTTCTCCGTTTTCAGCTTCTTCCTTGTCGAATGGCATATTTACATAGTCATTTGCAAGTTCGAGTGTATCCTGGATATCAATTTCGTTTGCACCATCAAATACTGGTGTCTCGATGTCAAATCCGAGTGCCTTAGCTGCAAGAGAAAGGTGAATCTCAAGGACCTGACCGATATTCATACGTGAAGGAACGCCCAATGGGTTAAGTACGATATCAAGTGGACGACCATTTGGAAGATATGGCATATCCTCTACTGGAAGAACACGGGAAACTACACCCTTGTTACCATGACGTCCGGCCATCTTATCACCTACACCGATCTTTCTCTTCTGAGCGATGTAGATACGTACTGATTTATTAACACCTGGAGAAAGCTCATCGCCATTCTCACGAGTAAATACCTTAGCATCAACAACGATACCATAAGCACCGTGTGGAACTCTGAGTGATGTATCACGTACTTCTCTAGCCTTCTCACCGAAGATTGCAAGAAGAAGTCTTTCTTCTGGTGTACGCTCTGTCTCACCCTTTGGTGTAACCTTACCAACAAGGATATCACCTGCACGAACCTCTGCACCAATACGGATGATACCGCTCTCATCAAGATCCTTAAGAGCATCATCACCAACACCAGCTACATCACGAGTGATTTCTTCTGGTCCAAGCTTTGTATCACGAGCATCAATTTCGTACTCTTCAATATGAATAGATGTATAAACATCGTTCTGAACGAGGCGCTCTGAAAGAAGAACAGCATCCTCGTAGTTGTAACCTTCCCAAGTCATGAAACCGATAAGTGGGTTCTTACCAAGGGCAAGCTCACCATTCTTTGTAGAAGGACCATCAGCAATAACCTCGCCTGCCTCTACATGATCACCCTTAAATACGATAGGGCGCTGGTTATAGCAGTTAGACTGGTTAGAACGTGTGAACTTAAGAAGATCATACTCATCTCTTGTTCCGTCCTCGTCAGCCTTAACGATAATTCTCTTTGTCTCAGACATCTCTACGATACCTGCGCGCTTAGCAACTACGCAGACACCTGAATCGACAGCTGTCTTTGGCTCCATACCTGTACCAACAACTGGTGCTTCTGTAGTAAGAAGAGGCACTGCCTGACGCTGCATGTTAGAACCCATGAGGGCACGGTTAGCATCGTCATTCTGAAGGAATGGGATAAGGGCTGTAGCAACTGAGAATACCATCTTAGGTGATACGTCCATGTAATCAAACATTTTTCTGTCATATTCCTGTGTTTCATCAAGGAAACGACCAGAAACGTTCTTTCTAAGGAAGTGGCCTTCTTCGTCAAGCTTGACGTTAGCCTGTGCTACGTGATAATTATCCTCTTCGTCTGCTGTCATATAAACAACTTCGTCTGTTACACGTGGATTCTCTGGGTCAGACTTATCAACACGTCTGTATGGCGCCTCAATAAAGCCATACTCATTGATACGAGCATAACTTGCAAGAGAGTTGATAAGACCGATGTTAGGTCCTTCAGGTGTCTCGATAGGGCACATACGTCCATAGTGTGAATAGTGAACGTCTCGAACCTCGAAACCTGCACGATCTCTAGAAAGACCACCAGGACCAAGTGCTGAAAGACGTCTCTTATGTGTCAACTCTGAAAGTGGGTTGTTCTGATCCATAAACTGTGACAACTGTGATGAACCAAAGAATTCTTTGATTGCAGCTGTAACAGGCTTGATGTTGATGAGGTTTTGAGGAGAAATATCCTCTAAATCACGTGTTGTCATACGCTCACGTACAACCTTTTCGAGACGTGATAAA
>JAILNO010000244.1 GCA_024691465.1 Pseudobutyrivibrio sp.
GTCACCATGTGGGAGTGCCGCAACTGTGGTCACATCGTAGTTGGTACAGAGGCACCTGATGTATGTCCAGTATGTAAGCATCCTAAGGCATTCTTCGAAGTGCGCGAGGAGAACTACTAAGATATAAAAGTATTGGACAAGTTCAAGAGATGGTTACACCGCTCTTAATTTAGAAATGTATCGTCTATAATTCTAATAGTGCGCCCATCGTAGTCGATGATTCCCTGGGATTTCATCCTGGAGAGCTCGCGGGATAGTGCGCTTCTATCTACATAGAGGTAGTCTGCGAACTCGGCGCGGGAGAAAGGCAGGTTAAAGGTGCCGCTCTCATCGTGACCTAGAGTTTGCAGATATACCTTTATTTTATCTCGTAACTTTTTCTGACAGACTATGTGCATGCGCTGATTCAAGAAGACCGTTCTCTTAGCGAAATCCCTCAGCAGATTAGCAGTCACCTGCGCCCGATATGGACAGTAATTGTTCTGGACCTGCAGCAGGTTGGCGAAGTTCATGAAGACCACATCGCAATCCTCGATGGCTCGAATCATTACATTAATAGGCGCCTTAGCACCACAACTCTGGGCTGCGCCGAATACTTCCCCTTCAGCGATGTGACGGATATTAATCTGATTGCCGTCCTCGTCGAAGAAGTTAATTTCAATCTTACCATCTAATACAATGCCCGCCGTGTCGGTGGAGTCGCCTATCTCGGCAATAGTTTCCCCTTTATTAAATGCCTTCCTGTGAGCATTTAGGCACTTCAATACATTAGAATAATTCTCTTCGTCAATCATATCGAACAAGCTACATTGGCTTAATATCTGATTCATGTCTTTCATAATTTTCCATCCATGTTGCCATGGCAACAGATTTCCTTTCTTTTGGTTATTATAATAGCTTCATACAACTAACACAAGTTATATACAACAAACCATAGAAACGGTGAGGTAATTATGAAGCAGATAGGAATCGACATAGGTGCATCCACAGTGAAGCTGGCGGTGTTGGATGGCGAGACAATTGTAAGGAAGCATTACGGCAAGATTTCGGAGGCCATAATAGAGGCCCTTAAGGAATCTGGAGTGGATAGAGCTGCAGTGGCCATCACAGGCCAGCAGGCTAAGGGACTTACCAGGGAACTGGCATATTACGAGGAGATTCCATGCCTGATAGATGGACTCAAGGCTGCAGGCATTACACAAGGAAGCGTGATTGAAATAGGCGCTCAGAGTTCTAAGTTCGTGACAGGGCTAGATAGGAAGGCACCAGACTTCGCAGGCAACGAGCATTGCGCTGGGGGCACGGGTTCCTTTTTCGAAGATCAGATGAGCAGGCTGGGGCTTAACATAGAGGATTACTCTAAGCTTGTGCAGACTGCCACTTCCATTCCACGACTGTCAGGTAGGTGCAGCGTGTTTGCCAAGACGGATATCATCCACAGGCAGCAGGAGGGAGTGCAGATTCCAGACATACTCAAGGGTCTGTGCTACGCCATGGTGCGCAACTTCAAGGCTACTATTGTGAAGAATGCAGATGTGGCCAAGCCAGTATATCTGTGCGGCGGCGTGTCTAAGAATGCTGGAGTAGTGGAGGCAGTGAAGGAGCTTTTTGCGCTAGAGGATGATGAGCTGATTATTCATAAGGATGCCCTGGTATTCGGCGCCATGGGTGCAGCCCTTAGGGCCACTGAGGAGGTGGATATCAGTGAGCTTATGTCTGCAATCAAGGAGCTGAATGTGAATATCTACGAGCATTCCTTAGGCAGGCTGCCAGAGTCGGAGGATAACTATGTGACTGACCCTGAGAGGGAGCCTATGCCAGCTGGTGTCAAGCCATATCTGGGCATCGATATAGGTTCCACCAGCACTGACCTGGTTCTGGTGGGCCCTGAGGGACAGCTCTATGATTACCTGTATCTCAGGACTAAGGGTGACCCAGAGGCTGCTGTCAGGTCGGGACTTAAGACCTTCGGTAAAAGTTACGAAGGCTTGGAATTCGCTGCTGTGGGCGTGACTGGCTCAGGGCGAGAGAGGATAGGGCGACTGATTGGAGCTGACTGTATCAAGGATGAGATAACTGCCCAGGCTAAGTGCGCTACTTATATAGCTGATGATGTGGATACTGTTTTTGAAATAGGCGGGCAGGATTCTAAATATATCTCCATTAGAGATGGTGCGGTAGTAGATTTTCAGATGAACAAGATATGTGCAGCAGGAACTGGTTCCTTCGTGGAGGAGCAAGCTGCCAGACTAGGTATTCCCCTTGATAAGTATGGGGATATGGCGCTCAGCGCTGAGCATCCTATCGACCTGGGGGAGAGATGCACCGTATTCATCGAGACCTCCATATCATCAGCTATGAGTGATGGAGCTAAGAAGGAGGATATAGCGGCAGGCCTATGTCATTCCATAATTAAGAATTATCTCCACAAGGTAGTGATGAACAAAGCTGTGGGAAGCAAGATACTCTTGCAGGGTGGCGTATGTTACAACCCTGGAATCGTGGCGGCCTTCAAGGATAATTACGGAGATAGAGTGCAGGTCTCTCCATACTTCTCCATAAGTGGAGCGGTAGGTGCGGCACTGCTTGCCAAGGAGGAAAGAGTGGAAGGACCTAGTACTTTCCATGGATTCATAGAGGAGGACCACACAGGGGCTGAAGTACTTTCCGAGGAAGTGAAGAAGAATATTCAATTCTTTAACAGACCTAAGGAAATATTCTTCAGTGGTTACGATGGTACGATTGATCCTAACAAGAAGACTGTGGGCGTGCCATATGTGTTGATGCTTCATAAATTTTTCCCTATGGCCAATGCATATTTCAAGAGCCTAGGATTCAATGTGGTGATTTCAGATGCCACCAATGAAGAGATAATTCTTAAGAGCCAGGAGAAGGCTCAGGGTGAGACCTGCTATCCAGTCAAGCTTATCTATGGCCACTTCCAGCAGTTGGTAGAGCGAGGGGTGGACTACATATTCATGCCTAAGGTTCATACTCTCAAGCACACCAGCAGTCAGCTGGACCACAACTATGCCTGTGCATACATGCAGGCTGCCCCTGAGATGGTGGCTAAGGCACTAGATCTAGAGAGTAAGGGAATTACCCTGCTGAGCCCAGTGTTCGACCTGGACTTCGGCAAGCAAGCCATGGTCTCATCCATGATAGGTCTAGGCAAGATTATCAATCGTCCTAAACCACTGTGCATAAAAGCTCTGATGAGTGGAGCTCAGATGATTCGTAGATACGATACAGCTATAGAGGCTCAGGGTAAGGCATTGCTTGATGGCATCAAGCCTGATGATAAGGTGCTGGTTATAATCACGAGGAATTATGGCATCAATGACGATGTGCTCAATATGAGAATCCCAGAGATATTACTGAAGAAGGGATATAAGGTAATTACCCTGTCCCATCTGCCAGCTCATGACCTGGATGTATCTGCTGACCACCCTAATCTGTACTGGCCTTTTGGACAGCACATTATCTCGGGCGCGAAGATGATTGCCAAGCATCCTAATCTATATGCAGTGTATCTGACCAACCACGGATGCGGCCCAGATACTATGATTTCACACCTGTTCAAGCAAGAGATGGGAGACAAGCCCTACCTGCAGATTGAGGTGGATGAGCATTTCTCTAAGGTGGGAGTAATCACTAGGATTGAGGCTTTCCTTAACAGCCTGAATTCGGTAAAAAGTTACGCTGACCCTTCCCATGACATCAAGGACGTGGATACCGTATATACGAATATTGTTTCGTCGCCTTTTACAGATGAGGAACTATTCGTACCTGATTACGGAGTATATTCTGAGATGCTCAAGCTGTATCTTGAGGAGAATCACAATGGGGTGAGGCTCCTTAAGATACCTGATGTGGAAGAGATGGAGATAGGTCGCAGCGTCACGGAGACGAAGGAATATCTGCCATTTACAGCATATGCTGAGCAGGTGCTAGGACATGATGCTAAGGGTACATATATCATTCCTTCCACCAAGGGAGCCGAGGCAGATGGCCAATATCCTTATGCAATCAGCGCGGTGCTTAAGGCTAAGGGAATCCAGGGCAAGCATATATATGCGCCTGTTATTGAAGATATTCCTAAGATTGTTAAGGATGCGGATGGACTATTTAGGGCTATAGTTGCGGGCGATTTCATTAAGAATGGTTTGATTAAAGAGGAGTTTAATAGCATTCCTACCTGGGAGGAATTGGAGCAAGTTGCCAGGGGCAGTAAGGATGCCTGGGATGACAAGGGAGTCATAGGAGTCTTAGGTGAGCCTATGGTTGTGGCAAGGCTGGCAGACCCTAGGCTGGAGGAAATCAAGAAGGAGTTCAGAGTACTTCAGGCAGGCATGGCGGAGTACTTGCTATTCCTGTGGGTCAAGAATCACGGTAACACTTACGGAATCGGACAGATGAAGGCTCACTTGGATAGAATCAGGAATATCTTGGGCGAGGGCATCTACAGTGACATCGAGGCACTTCAGGAAGCGGCATCGGCTGGTGGACTGGGAGTCTTCGATGCAGGCAATGGAAGCTATCGCTTCGCCAAGGCAATACTCATGGGCAACATATGCGATGGCGTGATTCAGATGGCCCCTCGATATGAGAATATCTCTATGATTATGGAGAATTACAAGCTTAAGGACAGGTGCCAGGCTCCATACTACCTGCTTGCCATAGATGGAGATTTCGATGAGGCTTCTGCAAGGAAGCTGGGCAGCTTCCTGTACTATTGCAAGTAGCTTGGAGGTGATTAGATGAAAGAAATTACAGGATGTGTTTACCACATAGGAAGGGATAATCCCGCTGTGCCAGGGTGCACCATATCTAAGGAGATTCATTCTGGAAGTAACGCTATTAGTTACTTTTCCCTAGCCGCCCATACGGACATCAGTGCTGAGATATATCCTTATCACAAGCTGATAATAGTGGCTCAGGGCCACCTGCAGGTATATACCCATGCAGGAGAAAGTTACGAATTAGCCGAAGGTGACGCAATACTTACACCTACAGATGAGCCTGTGGGTATGAGAACAGAAATAGATACCGTATATACGGAGATTCAGATTAGGAGGACAGATGAAATGAATGAAGTAATTAATGCTGGAGAGGTTTTTAAATTGGCAGAACTTGTGCCATATCAGGAGGGCAAAATCGTAAATATGGATATCGCCCATAATGAAAAGATGAAATTCGTAGTGATGTCCTTCGATGAAGGCACAGGCCTCTCTGAGCATGCAGCGCCTGGTGAAGCAATAATATTCGCTTTAGATGGAGAGGGCATCATCGGATACGAGGGGCAGGAACATCCTATTAAGGCAGGGGAGAATTTCGCCTTCGCCAAGGGTGGCGCCCACTATGTAAAAGCTAATCACAAATTTAAGATGGCACTGCTGCTTACACTTGAGTAGTTGCAATTCCTGGGTCATATTTGGCAGGGCAGGGTCTAGTATGCTAGGTGAGCTACCTCATCAGCGTACTTAGACCAATCCTTGCGGATCTCGTCACTTTTTACCAATCTGAAGCCCTCATAGGTGAAGTTAGGAGTGGTTGCGCAGGAGACGAAGGTGAAGCCGTCAGCCTCGAGATTCTCAGCTGCGAAGATGGCACCCTTAGGGATAACCACCATGGCGCGCTGGCCAGCAGCCACATCATTGCCCAGGAGGAACTCCTCCTTGCCAGCCTCTGTTAGCATGGTTACCTTCATGCCGCAGCCCTCGTGATAATACCAGATCTCGTCGCAGTCTATCTGGTGCAGATGTGAGATCTCACCTACATCAAGCAGGAAATATATACTGCCCGCCATAGGACGTCCCTCAGCCTCAAATGGCGCTGTGTACACCTCTGCAAACCAGCCACCCTCTGGGTGCTGCTGTAATTCGTATTCTTTCTTTAAAATATCTGTTCTAGTCATACTAAATCTCCCTGTGATTTTGATAGTAATATTATACAGAAAATAAGTTGGAAGAAAAGGAAAGTATTAGATTTGCTGATTTTCAATAGAGTAATACTTGGAAATCCTTGTTTTGGAGCTTTTTTTGAAGAATTTGGAAAATGAAAGTATTAGATTCTGTGTTTTTTGGGGGGCTAATACTTTTTAAGCAAAAATAAATACTCACATCCTAATCTATGCCTATTCAAAAGTATTACCTAGGCTTATATAGCAATTTCTAATACTTGGCACCACCTAAAGTCTGCCACAAAACCAAGAAAAAGAGAATTCACAGGTATTACTAGCGTCAAAATAACTGATTCTAATACTTCGCCCCCAGCAGTAGGGTCCGTCAGAGTCAGCCCAGGAGGTATCTTAAACTTCAATTCTACATAATTCTATAGACCGTCGTCATTTTTATAGCTATACTAATCAGCAAGTAGAAATACTTCTTACTGGGAAACAATGAAAATCC
>JAILNO010000066.1 GCA_024691465.1 Pseudobutyrivibrio sp.
TTAGCCACATCTGTAGCCTTCTCTGCAACGGTTGTAACAGCCTCAGCAGCCTCTCCTACTGTACGTGAAATCTGATCTACTGATTCTGAAATAGCTGTAGTTGCTTCCTGTAAATCTGAAATCTTATCAGATATCTGACTCATGGCATCAGAGAAATTCTCTGCGTCTAACTTATAATTATCAGCCATCTTAAGGAAGTTATCATAATCTGAAGCCACATCGCTCTCAATGTAATTAAGTGTACGTGTAAGACACTGATTCATTGAATTAACTGAGCTCTGTACCTCAGCAACTATCTCCATAATACCTGCAACTGTATCGCTAGACTGCGTTGCCAATCCACCGATCTCTGTAGCTACTACTGCAAATCCCTTACCAGCCTCACCAGCACGAGCTGCCTCAATAGATGCATTAAGAGCTAGTAGATTAGTCTGACTTGCAATATCTTGGATAGCGGAAGCAAGGGAATTAACCTTCTCAACAGCCTTAGACTTCTCAAGCGCTTCCTGACCCTGAGAATTAATCTCTTCGTAGATACGCTCTGTCTTCTCCTTGGCAATAACAGTCTCATTATATACATCAGCAGCTTTCTTCTTGGTCTCAGCTGCACTCTCAGCTCCTGCTTTTGCCTCTTCGGCAATCTCGTCTGCATTGCTCTTGATAAGTGCTGTTCTCTCGCTAATTACATCTGTAGTGGCACTAGTCTCCTGCATGCTAGCTGCAAGCTCCTCTGAAGTAGCTGAATTATCAGCATTAGCTGAATCAATCTCCATGGTAATATCCTTAAGTCTAAGAGCATGTCCCTCTAGGTCTACCGATGTGCTAGCAATACGCTCTACTATATCTCTGAGGCTATTCTCCATAGAACCTACGGCTCTAGCCATAACACCCGTCTCATCCTTATTGTGTTCGATGTGTTCTAGAGCATCATTAGCTGAGAAATCAAGGCGTCCCACATTGCCAATTACATCTGTAATAATCTTAATTGGATTAGTAATTCCCTTAGCAGAAATCATTCCAATAGCAAATATTATAAGAGCAACTATGCATGAGAAAATAATTCCAAGATTACGGATCTTATTAATCTCAGCCATAATATCAGTCTCATCGGCAACACAAACTGTGACCCAGCCTACTGAATCAATGACCTTATAAGCAGAGTACTTATTCACACCATTCTCATCTGTGTAATGAATAATTCCACTGGTTTCATAATTGCCTGTTGGTATCTGAGTTAATAATTCCTTGACAGAACTATTTGCTACCTCAGTACCAATCTTGTCTTCCTTCTTATGATATAAGAAGTTACCATCCTCATTAACTACATAGATATAACTAGACTCAATTCCGTTAAGTCCTCTTCCCTCGAAGATAGGCTTGAGAATTTCATAATCTACATTATCAGCTCCTGTAATAATAATCTCTTGCTCAACAATCTCAGAACAAAGGGTTGCAAGATCTTGCATATTATTCTCGTTAACCTTTTGGATGGTTTCCTTAGATTTAGGAATAATGTAGGTGATATTTAATGCAAAAAACGCTACTACACTCACAATAACAAGCAATAGTATCTTTGCGTAAATAGAATGAATATTAAATCTCTTTGCTTTTGACTGTTCCATGCCGCTCTCCTCTCATTAATCTACTGCAACATAAGACGAATTATGTATCATTATAATTAAAATATATGTTAAAAATATGAATAATTCAGCAAGTATTATATTTTGCCCTTCTTTTTCAAAATCATGTACGCCATCAAGCAAATAGATACCTGAAGCAGACCGCCTGCAGGAGCTGCCAGTCCCATAGGAAATAGCGTATCCGGATAGTACTTGGATGCAAGATATGCCCCGGGTACTCTCAGTGTAAGAATAGATGCCACATTATGGATAAATGAAATATACGAATATCCAGATGCCACAAAGAAACCACTGAAGCAGAAATGAAATGAAGCAACAGTACAATCTAATACATAAGATTTAATATATGAAACTCCTAGAGCCACAACCACCATATCATCAGTGAACAGTCCTATTACAGGCTCTGCTGCGAACTGGAAAACTATGGCGAAAATAACTCCTATAGAAGCTGCTATGGACATACCATAGAATAGTGTCTTCCTGGCAAGAGGCTTATTCGAAGCTCCAATTGCCTGAGAAGATATAGTTGATATAGTAGAAAGCATAGACGATGGAACAAGGAATAGGAAAGAGATAATCTTCTCAACAATTCCTACCGCCGCCGAAATCTCCACACCTCTAGTATTGGCAATTACAGTAATTATAAGAAATGATATCTGAATGAATCCATCCTGAAGACATACTGGCACACCTATCTTAAGTACACTGGATGATATAGCTCTATCTATCTTAAGATCGGACTTTCCAATAGTAACAAGCTTCTTTTTATATATAGCAATTAGTGAGATGGCCACACTGATACCCTGAGCTATTATAGTGGCCCAAGCGGCTCCCACAGCCTGCATACCTAATCCACCTATGAATAGATAATCTAGTATGATATTGAAGAAACAAGCGATAGCTATGAAGTACATAGGACTTCTAGAATCACCTAGTCCCCTAAAGATTGCAGCTATGACATTGTAAGCAACGATAAAAGGAATGCCAGCAAAACAAACTATTAAATAACTAGTTGTCTCTCCAATTGCCTCAAATGGAGTACTCATAATAGCTACAATAGGATTAACACATGCCAACAGAATAATATCTAGAATTACCGCAACAATTATAAATATCACTATCGTATTTCCGATAGTCTTAGAAATATTCGTCTTGTCACCCGCTCCTACGAATCTGGCTATCATGACAACAGATCCCATGGCTAATCCCACGATCATAACTGTAATCATGTGCATAACCTGTGACCCTATAGACACACCTGAAATAGAGGCAGCACCATTGTACTGCCCCACTATAAATAAATCTGCCATTCCATATAAGGTCTGTAGGAAATAAGACAGGAAAAATGGTCCTGAGAAAACGATTATATTCTTTAATAAACTACCTTGTGTAAGATTCTTTTCCATAACCTATTAAATTGCCCTTCTAAAAATGTCTCTCGTCTTCATTCTCGTATAACTCACAGAATCTTGCTGAGAAGGAAGGCTTCTCTCCCTTGTAAAATAGATGACTAATATCACCCATTCTAAGAGTTCTAAAGGTTGCAATGCCCTTTTCTCTCTCCTCTGTAACTACCTCTGTAACAGACGTAGGTGCGAGTGCTGTAAACTGGAGTGGTACAAATGGAGATACATTCCATAATCTAGAAAGTAATACAGAAGTAATTCCGTAGTGGCAGAAGAATGCAATGGTCCTATCGTTATTCTCAACAGCTTTATAAGCCATGCCATCCTTAACATAGCCGTAGTTTTCAAGTAAGCTATCGAACTCTCTGATTACATTATCATATACAGACACCATGTCGCTGGCCTTAACTAAGTCGGAATCCCTCCAGTCCTTATTATCAAATAACTCTGGATGAATTCCATAATAAGAAGGCAACATATCCCATAGTATGCGAGTCTTATAGCTTCCATCTGACTCATCCATCTTAAGTGCATTGGCGTATGCCTTCCTTACATCCTCTGATATATTAGGATCAGCCTGAGCAGGAAACTCCTGTAACCAATCTAAGGTCACCGCCTCCTTGCCTAATGCCTTAAGAGAAAAAGACGCAGTATCCCTAGCTCTTCCTAGTGGTGATTGATATATATCATCGATATTATACTCAGAAATTATATCTGCTAGTAACTGAGCCTCTCTCCTTCCTTTCTCAGTCAATGTATCATTAACGTAATCTGGGTCTCCGTGTCTTATAAATAAAAGTCTCATCTAAAAAATATCCTATCTATTGAATTTCTTGTAAAAACTCTTTGATAGCCCCAACAACCTGATCTAGATGACGTCCATAGCAATGATCATCTCCTGCTATAAGCTTAAGTGTACCGTTAGCGTACTTAGGTGCAGCATCTATAGAATACTCCACTGGTACTGCCTCATCCTCGTCCCCATGTACTATGAGGGTAGGCCCTGTGAATTTACTAATATAAGTATCTACATCTATAGTCTGCGCCACTCTAATATAATTACCGCTGAGTCTCCTGTCATCCCAGGATACCAGCTCATCTGGAATATGCACTGGATCAAAAGGCTGTCCCAATAAATTGCCCTTCCTTGCACCATCAGGAATAACAAGAGCAGGTGAAAGTGCTATTAAAGCAGTGAATACGTCACTTTCCATGCCTGCTGCAATCATTGCAGTAAGTCCGCCCTGAGAGTGGCCACATATATACATATCAGTAACAAAGTCCAGTGTCTTAGCATAATCAATAATAGTCATAACATTGGTTAGCCATTTAAAAAGTGTGTGATTCCTAAACTCACCCTGACTGTTACCATGACCATATAGATCTACTCTAAGGGTAGCCACACCTACTTCGTTCATGGCTTGAGCAGCAGCAACTATATGATCCTCCTCTATATGTCCAGTAAATCCATGTAACACAATGCAAAGGGGACACTTATCCTGTGCATCCTTTGGCATATCTAATTTAGCATTAAGCTTAATTCCGTCATCTTCAATATACATTATTCTTCTCCGTTTCTTTCAAGTAACATTAAATGTAAAAACTACTAAATGTCCCAACTATATCTTTATACTTCATAGTCAAGGCAACTTCTAAGCTTAGTATAAGGACGTACCTTGCCATCAGCCACAGCTACATGCTCTGGGTGAACGGCGTATCCTTTTAAGGCATCTTCACTCTCAAATGTAGAATCCAGCATTAAGTCAGCATTAGAGGTAGCTAATCCATTAATATTAACCTTAATATCAATCATACCTGGGATCTTACCTGCAAGTCCCTCTAGTCCTTCCTTGATACCTGCCTTAACCTGTGCCTTCTCATCAGCACTGAGCTCATCCTTAAGAGTCCACAAAATAATATGCTTTACCATTATAAATCCTCCATTTCATCTAATTAACATCACATAGCTCACATTATAACATTGGGGAGTCTTAAAATCATTGTTTTATATTAACTAATACTTGCTCTATTAAAATTATAGGTTTAATCCATAAGCAAATATGTTATTATATCAACAAAATATAAAGGGGGTAATTATGGGATCACTTACAACACGTATAGAATTAAATAACCACACTTCTATTCCAATGTTTGGCTACGGCACATACAAAATTAAGGATTTATCAGAAGCTTACAATTCAGTTAAATCTGCACTTGAATTGGGATACCGACATATCGATACTGCTGCATTCTATGAGAATGAGGCAGCGGTTGCCGATGCTATAAAGGATTTCATTGCAACTGGGGCTGCTACCAGAGAGGAGATCTTCGTTACAAGCAAGGCTTGGAAGACAGAGCTTGGCTATGAGAAGACTCTCGCTGCTTTTGATAAGACCATGGACGAGATGCAGATGGATTACCTGGATCTATATTTAATACATTGGCCAGCATCATATGCTTTTGATGATGATTGGAAGAATACTAACCGCCAGACATGGAAGGCCATGATGGAGATATATAAGTCAGGTAGAGTAAAGGCTATTGGAGTATCTAATTTCCTCACTCACCACTTAGATACCATAATTGATATGGAAATTACTCCTGCGGTTAATCAGATTGAGATTAATCCAGGATTCTTGCAGAAAGATACTGTAGATTATTGTAAAGATCACGGAATATTAGTTGAGGCATGGAGTCCACTAGGACGTGGCAAGTCTCTCACTCACCCTGTACTTGAGTCCTTAGCTGATAAGTATCACAAGACAGTTGCACAGATTATACTAAGATGGGAAGTACAGCATGATATAGTACCACTTCCTAAGTCAGTTAACCCATCTCGTATCACAGAGAATGCTAATATCTTCGACTTCACATTATCCGCTGAAGATATGCATAAGATAGATGAAATAGAACCATATGGTAATTCAGGACATTCACCAGACCAAGCATAAGCTTGGTCTTTTATGTCCTATAGATTAAAGTACCATTACAAGTGTACCTGCTGTAATAAGAACAGCACCAATAGCAGATTTCATAGTGAACTGCTCATGTAAGAATACAAATGCAAGCACTAGTGTTATAACTACGCTTAATTTATCAATTGGAACTACCTTAGAGGCTTCTCCCATCT
Source organism: Pseudobutyrivibrio sp. (assembly GCA_024691465.1). The sequence continues at coordinate 6,177 of JAILNO010000066.1, forward strand.
GAAGAGCCTTATAATAGCACATCCAAGAAGCGCCAGTTGCAAGTCCAGATAAGATTAAGAATATCCAACTCTTCCTACTAATCTCTGTAATTCCAGACTGAGTATTCGTAATAAATACCATAAGCCAAGCCATAGCAACTACCACTACAGTTCTTACGGCAGTAGCTAAATTGGAATTAACTCCCTCAATACCTACTTTAGCAAGAATAGATGTAAGTGCTGCAAAAATTGCTGAAAAAAGTGCATACAACCACCACATAAGTAACCTCCTTTAAATGACTTTGTTATTAGTAAATATAGTCTTAAACGACTCTTTAAGTCTCTGATGCTTGATACCTGCAGCATCAAAATGAACAGTATTAAATGCCAACTGCATAATAGGCCCCTGCCCAAAAGCACATATAAGAGTTCCCACACCTACAGGACCTCCTAATAACCATCCTATTAAAGTGGCAAGACTTAATAGAATCACACTAACTAATCCTATAGGAAATCCCTTAAGGCGCTTAGTTAGGGCTACTAACAGAGTATCCCTAGGACCACAGCCTAATGCAGCAGCCATATAGGTATATTGGGTATAGGCTATAATAAATAGTCCTATAATCATTACTAATATCCCTACTGGTAGAGAACTGCAAGGCTTAACCACATCCAACCTATTGAACAAATCCACTGACTTACCCACTACAAAAGCATCTATAAACATAGCTATGCCTATAGGTTCTTTCATGAGAATATCAATTCCTAATATAGAATATGAAACTATAATAGAAGCAGTTCCATACAGTATTCCAAATGTATTAGATAACCCTAGGTTCAATACATCCCAAGGACTGGCTCCTATATTAGCTTGAATAGTAAGATACACTCCGAATCCATTAATAAACAAGCTCACTGCGGCAATTAATATATTTATAAGAATTTCCCTGGTGGTGCGATTCTTATTCTTGCCTTCTCTTATAAATCTGTACATCTTGAGTTAGAAACCTTCCATAACTTTTGCAATAGCTTCCTGGTAATCCTCTTCTTCAGCTGTTACCTGCTTTGCATAGGCTTGTATTATGTTAATATCCATTACCTCAGCAGAAAGCCACTTGAGCCTATCAGCCGCTTCAGTAGTCTTAAGAACGATCTGCTTATAACAAGGTCCTACTAGCAGTAACTGAAGCGCTTCATCTCTACTTAAATATCCGCTAGTAATTATCCCAAAGGTATTAAACAATGTATCATTAGCAATGGGACCTATGATTACATCGTATTCTTTTAAATAATCATCACGGGCAGCTCTATTGTTAAAAATATACTCTGACCATTCACTATCTCGCTGAAACTCCTTAACCTGTAATCCTTCAGTATCAAGCTCATAAGAGTTGACGATTATGTCGCATCCCCTTTTTTCCTTGGCCCATCTTCCAGCGAACTCTCCATTATCAGACATGTAGAACCCCTGACCGAAATCAGCATTCTTCCTGCCATAGTGAATATCTGGAGATTTGATTATTTCATACCCTGTATGATAGAGATTAATCTTCATAGATACCTCAAATTACATTACACAGCTGCTACCGCGGCCTTCCATATTATCGTCCTTAACATATCTGGCATTGAACTCCATGTTAATGTCTCTAAGTTCTTTCTTACCCTCTATGTAATCTTCATACATCTCAGCAAGTCCAGGCATACATCCATCACAACTAGATTCCATGTATCCCAATGACTCTTTTACAATCTGTGCTCTCTCTTCTCTAGTAGTATCTTTAATTAAGTATGACATTTTATACTCCTAAATCACGTGAATTGTTAATCAGTATTCTAACTTATTTCTCTGACTAATGATAGAAATAATAGTGTAGATATTGTTAAACTTAAACCCTGTTACTTCCCCATAGCAAGTTTTTTACCGCTAATTATTCCAAGAATACAGAATAAACAGCTAAGAACTATATATAGTGAACCAATTGTATATTGTCTATTATCAATCAGATTAAAAGCTTCCAAGGAAAATGTGGAGAAAGTGGTGAATCCCCCACATACTCCAGTCTTCCAGAATAATATAGTCTTATCTGATATACCTTCCTTACTGCTAGCTATACCAACTACAAATCCTATTAATATGGCTCCTAATATATTAGTTACAAATGTCAGAAATGGAAAATCTGCCTTGATAGGAATAAGGCTAATTGCATATCTTCCCATGGCACCTACAGCTCCACCTAATGCTACAAATAAAAAATCCATATAGTATCCTTTCAATTAAACTCCACTATGATGTAGTTCTTTTTCTAATTCTTCAATACTATGAGTATGACTATGATTATCTTCAGACAATAAATGCTTATGACTGTGATCATGTTGTACTATATGAGTATGAACATTTCCATCATGCATGTGGGTAAAAACATGTATATGTACATGATAGTGCTTATGAATCAATGAATCATATACTATTAATATAGTTCCAAGTATCATTATAAATAATGCTACTATAAATGCTATTGATAACTTTTCATGCAGAAAAATTGTCGACAATGCCACTCCAACAAATGGGGCGATTGCATAGTAAGCGCTGGTTCTTGATGCTCCTAATTCTTTCTGTGCACGTATGTAAGTAAAAATACTTAAACCATATGCTATATACCCTAGAACCATGCTGATTAAAATATACTTCACCTGTGGCAGAGATTCCCTTAGCAATATCGCAACTATAAACGAACCCATTCCTGAACATAGTCCCTTGATGGTCACAATTTGATATGTACTTCTATCGGCGATTCTTCTAGTACAATTGTTTTCTAATCCCCAGCAAATTGTTGCTCCAAGTACAAACACTGAACCTATTGAGAAACTAAAACTCTCAGTTCCCTCAAAAGATAAAATGGAGCTTGATAATATTACAAGTAAAATTGCACACCAAAGTCTATTAGATACTCGTTCTTTAAATAATAGAAAAGCAATTAAGGTAGTAGCAACAATCTCAAAATTTCCTAGTAAGGATGCATTGCTTGCTGTTCCTAATTTAACGCCTATCATAAGAAGAATTGGTGCAAGTATATCTAACAATATCATTAGCACCGTATAAACTTCGTCTCCTTTTTTCAGGCGTACCTCGCTAGCCTCCTTCGGATAATATAATAAATACATGAGGCCTACGCCAATTCCAGCTCCTAAGTATAAAAATGAAGCTAAAAATGTAGGCGGAACTTCATCAAGTAATAATTTAGAGCAAGGTACATTAAGTGCATAAAAGATTGCTGCCGCATATGCATATATAATTCCTATCACCCTATTATCTTTCATATAGTGTCCCCACAGTTAAAATAAAGTACATACAAAGGCAATTACTATAGCAATTACAGTGTAACAAACAAATTGAATAATATGAGACTTCTTATTGAATCCAAACAAACTAGGATTTAGCACGTCCCTAGTCTCTGGATAATAATGCGGAAAAAAATTAAGACCTTTATTACACAATAATATCCAATCAAAAAAAACAATATCATAGACTTTTATTAATAGAACCATTATAAAGAATCTAATAAAAAATTGTAAAAAGGTATATTCTAATCTAATTCCATTAATAGCCCCTATAATAAACGGTGCAATCATAAGTATCATAGCAACAACAGCTATAATCCATCCCAATATATGAGCTCCTTTAAATCGTTCTTCCCTTGGTTGAATTACATCTACAACCTCTTTAGGTGCAGAGGAAAATAACCTCTTATCTTGAATTAAAGCCACCCCAGCAAATAATAATAGAAATAGACCAACCATCATCGTCAATGAAAGTATAATTGTTAATAACATGTCTTCTTCCCCCTATGACATTTTTAAATTCGTGGTCAGTATACTTCTTTTATAATTGATTAGCAATAACTAACTCCATAAAAAAGGGCAAAGCATCGTAGCTTTGCCCTTTGAATTATATGAACTTTACTGCTGTTCCAAATGCAAGCACCTCAGCTGCACCTTGCATTACCGATGATGATGAATATCTGACACCAACTATTGCATCAGCTCCCAGCTGCTCAGCTTCATCAACCATTCTTTTAGTGGCAATCTGCCTTGCTTCTGTTAGCATTTCTGTGTATCCTTCAATCTCACCACCTACTAAAGTCTTCATGCCCGCCATGAAATCTTTACCGAAGTTCTTAGATTGAACTATAGTGCCCTTTACTATTCCTAACACCTCAAAGTTCTGTCCTGGAATTATTTCAATACTTACTAGCTTCATTTATTTCTCCTCCATCTATTTCATGTAATCTTTGTTTTAATGCTAATAGCACTCCAACTATCATAGCAGCGAATATAACTATAAATATAAATGCTAATCCAATTGGCGTCTCTGGGTCATTAATTTCGGCCCAACACATAAATGCAATCATACTAATAAAGAATATTATAGTAACACCTGCTGCAATAATTGGAGCTCTTTTAGTCTTCTTTACATCAGTCTTTTTGACGTCCATAAATCTAACGCCTCCTTTCTCCAGCTTTGACATATCCTCCAGATAAGAGTCTGCTTTAAGTGTCTTGAATTCTACATCTTCATCTATCATCTCTCTACACATCTCTTTCATAATATCTAACTCTTTCTGTCGACGTGTAAAATTAGAAATATGTCTATCAAGACAATCGGCCATAGAAACCTCTCCGCATTCAAGTCTTCTAATCTCCTCCAATGGAACATCAAGTCTTCGAAGTAATTTAATCTTATTAAGAAGATCTACATCCTTAAGTGAATACTCTCGATATCCATTGTCTCTGTTTCTATCAGGACTAATCAGTCCTTGTTCTTCGTAGAAACGAATATTCTTTTTTGTAATTCCAACTAACTCTTCTACCTGGTTGATTTTCATGCTGTCTCCTTAGCTATAGAATCTATTCCTTCCTTTTTAATTTAGACATGGCCCTGTCGTTAGCTTAAATATAAAGGTTCCACATGGTGGAAGGTCAATACTTTTTCTGATTTTTTTTAAATTAAATCATTATTCTAATTAAAACCATATAAATAACAGTTCCAAACAGAATACTAATAACTGCATTTCTTTTCCATGCTTGCATCCCGACTACAGATAAACCCGCAATCAATTCTGGCATTCCATGAGGACTATTAATTAAAGATACATCTTTCAAACAGTAAATAACAAGCAGACCTATAATCGCCTGAGGTAACACCTTTCCCAAATAAGTTATATATTTAGGTGTATTCTTTCCAAATAAAATAAATGGAAGAAATCTAAGTAATATAGTTGTAATTGCCATTGTGGCAACTAATATTGCAGAATACATTTTAAGCCTCTTTCTTAAAAATAGTTAACACAAGTGTTATTAACAGCATTGCCGGAATCAAGAATCTGTCTGGTCCAAGCAATAATAAAGATATAGACGTGCATATAATTCCTGTAATAGCCGGGAAATGATTCTTTGATGTCATCCATTGTTCCGTAAATGAAGCTATAAATAATGCTGTCATTGAAAATTCAATTCCTGCAGTCGAAAAAGGGATGACTCCTCCTAATATGCTTCCTACTATACTTCCTGTCACCCAATAACATTGGTTAAACAAAGAAACTAAAAATCTATATTTATTTATATCAGTTTCGTTTACACTCTCATCCTCGCATAATAAGGAATAAGTCTCATCAGTTAAAGCGAAGATCAAATAAGGTTTATATAGTCCAGAATCCTTATATTTGTCTATCATAGAAATGCTGTAGAACAAGTGTCTAGCATTTACAGTAAAGGTCGTTATAATCGTAGCTATAATGGAAGCCCCTCCTGACAGTAAACTAATTCCTACATACTGCATAGATCCTGCATATATAAGGGCACTCATTGCAAATGCCCATAGGACACCGTACCCAGCATTTCTCAACAATATGCCGAATCCTGTTCCTAGTACTAAATATCCTGCCATTACAGGCATTGATTTATAAAAAGCTTTACGAATAATAAATCTATTTGTCACTTTATCCTCTTCTCACTGATATACCATATTTCACTTCTTATATTTCTGATAAAGTATACTTGTTTTGCCACACATTTACAATAATGAAAAAGAGCCGGATAAAATCCGACTCTCTTATCTTATTAAAGTCCATTTGACTTGTTATATCTTTGCAACATCTACAAGTGTGTACTCTGTAGTAGCTGACTCTAGTGAAGTTGCTAATGCAACTGCAGTATCCATAGCAGTTATACAATTAATACCTGTCTCAATGGCATTTCTTCTAATAAGGAATCCATCACGGGTCTTGTCTCCATGTCCCTGAGTAGGTGTATCTATAACAAGATCAATCTTGTGTCCTAAGATAAGATCCATTACATTAGGAGATTCCTGAGTAATCTTGTTAACTCTAAGTGCATCTACTCCACCATCCTGTAAGTACTTAGCTGTAGAGCGTGTAGCGTATATCTTGTATCCTAACTTCTCAAATCTCTTAGCGACCTCAAGAGCTTCTGGCTTATCAGCATCCTTAACAGTAATAATCATCTGCTTATGCTTTGGAAGTACTACTCCAGCTCCAAGGAATGCCTTATATAATGCCTCTTCGAATGTCTTAGCAATACCTAAACACTCGCCAGTTGACTTCATCTCAGGTCCAAGGCTAATCTCGGCTCCTCGTAACTTTTCAAATGAGAATACTGGCATCTTAATTGCAATATGATCTGCCTCTGGCTGAAGTCCTGGCTTATATCCCATATCTGTAATCTTATGACCGAGGATTGCCTTTGCAGCTAAGTCTACAATTGGAATTCCTGTCACCTTACTAATGTATGGAACTGTACGTGAGCTACGAGGATTAACCTCGATTACGTATACCTCTCCATCCATTGCAATGAACTGGATGTTAATCATTCCAAGTACATGAAGCGCTTTAGCAAGTCGCTCTGTATAATCTACTATCTTATCCTTAATATCCTGAGTGATTGTATGAGCAGGATATACTGAGATACTATCACCTGAGTGGATACCTGTACGCTCAATATGTTCCATGATACCAGGGATGAGGATATTCTCACCATCACAGATTGCATCTACCTCAATCTCCTTACCCTGTAGATACTTATCTACCAGGATTGGGTGATCCTGTGCAATCTGGTTGATGATATTCATGAATTTCTCAATCTCATCATCATTGAAAGCAATCTGCATACCCTGTCCACCAAGTACGTATGAAGGACGCACAAGTACAGGATAGCCTAGGCGGTTAGCTACCTCCTTAGCCTCCTCAGCTGTGAATACTGTACCACCTGCTGCACGTGGAATCTGTGTCTGCTCTAATATCTCATCGAAGAGCTCTCTATCCTCTGCTGCATCTACATCCTCAGCCTTGGTTCCAAGGATAGGCACACCAATCTTCATAAGGTGCTCAGTAAGCTTGATTGCTGTCTGACCACCGAACTGAACGATAGCACCATCTGGCTTCTC
>JAILNO010000076.1 GCA_024691465.1 Pseudobutyrivibrio sp.
CTTGCTGAGAGATTGCATTCATCATGAAGAGTTATATGGAGGTCATAACATGTGGAGTGATGAGGGACTGATTAAGTTCGTCCCAGGATTGGAATTCACTGATCCTTCTTATCATCTGCCACATTTCTATGAATTGTTTGCCAAGAATTGCTATCCTGAGGATAGCCAGTTCTGGAAGAAAGCGGCTGATGCCAGCCGTGAGTATTTGAAGACGGCGTGTCACAAGGACACAGGACTCTCTCCAGAGTACAGCTACTATGACGGTAGTCCTTACCCAGATGACGGCCGCTTCGGCGGAAGGCATGATTGGTTCTACAGCGATGCCTATAGGACCATTGCCAATATTGCACTAGATTATGAGTGGTTTGACAAGCACGAGGAATTCGGTGCCTGGTGCATAGAGACTGCGAATAATTTACAGAGCTTCTTCTTCAATCTTCCCTCGGATAAAAGGCGAGGAATATATATGATTGATGGTAAGATACTTGAGGGTGACGCTCTCCATCCAGTAGGCTTGACTGCCACCATCGCACAAGCGAGCTTGGCAGCGGATGGAGAGTATTCCCACAGGGCAATTGAAGAATTCTGGAATACTCCTCTTAGAACAGGAGACAGGAGATACTACGACAATTGCCTGTATATGTTCGCCATGCTTGCATTGAGCGGACGCTATAAAATGTGGTAAACCATGGGCATTTTACAGAGGCGACCGTCTATCGTAGCCGGTTGACTCGTAGAATGCCTTTTTATCTTCGTACATTCTTTCGTCAGCTATCTTAGCTAAATCATCAATTGTTACACTGGAATTCTCTCTGACAGAAGCCACTCCGACCGCCACATCGATTCCATTAATGAATTTTCCACGCCATTTACTTAAGCTAATCTTCATATTAAAAAGGCGACGATTAATATCAGCCTCGCTTGCAACCACAAGAATAGCGAATTCATCGCCACCTAAACGTCCTAAAGTGGTAGTGGTGCATGTGTTGAAGGCCATCTTCATACATTCGGCAGTTCCCTTTAATAGCTCGTCACCAGCTTCGTGTCCCATCTGATCGTTGAAGTACTTTAATCTGTTAACATCTATAGCTACAAATGTAAGATTGGTAGGGAGTTTGTTCTTCTCATAATCATCCACCACGGATAAAAAGTGACGCCTGTTGCCTAGTCCAGTGAGCTCATCCGTAAATGCGTATAGCTTCGCTTGAGCGAACTCGCGCTCTTCCCTGACATTGAGGCCGATTCTACGATATATGAGTCCTACCTGCACCATGATATATACCATTAGATCTATTATGATTATCAGGATGTAGTGAGAGTATATGTTGTTCAAGTACTGAGCAAGGGCAATAATTGCAAGCAATAAGAATATGAAATTAGCAATAGCAATCGATGTGCGAGAGCTGAGCTTCTTCTCATCCCTAACGCTGGTATAAGAATAGTAACCCACCAAAATCATAACCACTAGTATTAATACGTGGGCCAAATATACTAAGCTACCCCAATCAATGACACCTGTAATGCTAAGCAAGCATCCTGTAACGATGCTTAAGGCTATGGCGCCATCAATGGCATTATCCATCTTGCCTACACGCAGAAATAGAGCGCGAGACATTTCGAAGAAGAGCATAGGCATAAGTAGGAAGGCAATGATATTAAGTATAGAGAAACCGATGGTATAACCAAATATAATAAATGGGATACGGGTCTCATTTATAATCCACTGAGCTGAAACAATAGAGAAGCATCCTGCATAGAATAAGGCTTCGAAGGTGAGCTTCCTGATTAGGGCAGCTCTTCTTAAGATAAAGAACCCAGCGATACATATTTCTATAATACCTGTTACCGTAAATACGATAAATAAGATAACGGAAGGCACGTTTTTCTTGAGGGTATCTATGCCATAGGCTGAGCGCGTAGTAATGAAAGCTTCTGTAATCTCAGAAGCATAGAGAGAGTGCTGTAGTTTAAGAGTGACAGAAATCTGAGAGCCAGAGTACTCATGCTTAAGTGGTATCCAAAGCTCTTTCTTACCTACATTGGTAGGGTGACCGAATAGAGTGTGATTCCTACTTTCAATTATTTCATCTCCATCTATTGCAACAGTATAGTCAGTGAAATAAGTGCGGATTACAAGCATCTGATCACCATATACTAAAGGAAGAGTATTCTCAATAGTAAACTCACTATCATGACTGTAGGGAAAGGTTATTATCTTGCCATCTACTTCCCAATAATCGCTAAAGCTTACTGTGTTCTCAGTTAAATTCCCATTGGTTTCGTTGGTATAGCAGAATCCTAGTCCAATGAACAGTAATAATATTAAAGTGTATGTGAAAGCTACTAGCCTTCTAATAAAACTAAAATCCATATACTTCTCCATTTATATGATAATAGCTGAACTAATATCTCGGCACGAATCTGTATATATTATCCATAACATTAGTGTCTAAAATATGAAAAAAGTACGAAAAACTAAATATCATTTCTATAGGCTAGCGGTGTGCATCCATACTCCCTCTTGAAATAGGTAATGAAGGCGCTGGTGCTAGGAAAAGCAAGCAGGTCCGATATGGCTGACACACTTATATCAGAAAAGGTAAGTATGTTGCTGGCGTAAGATAGCTTCTCCTTGCGGATGTACTCAATAGGACGCATGCCCAGGTCATGGAGGAAGCACTCGGATATATAGCCTGTACTCTTGCCTGTTAAGTCACTTAATTCGTGTAGGGTAATCTTGCTGTGCATATTGCGCTGTATGTACTCGCAACAACGCCTTACGATTGGTCCGCAATTACGATACTTGTAGTGGTAGACCTGAGAGGTGAAATCATATAGGGCACAGGCATTCAGGTAGTTGATAATCTTCACATCGGTTACAGGTAGTGAGTAGCGTATGTAATTATCGCTGATGGCATAAGCTATATGCTCAGGGAGACCACCGTCCATGGCGGCACGGGTGGCAAGGGTGATACTACTTACGAACATACTGATGGCCTGCCTGAGGGGATTATCAGACACCTCACCGATATACTTATCTACCTCAGGTGAGAAGTAATTCAGTTCCCCACGCATGGCAATGGCTTGCTTAATCATATTGATATTGCCAGTCCTAACATAATGCATATTGGACATCTCCACAAGTCGCTTGGTGGAGTAGGAATCTCCATCACTATTAGTCTCTACGAATATCTGGTTAGCATATCCCTTGTGAATCTGTTTCCTAATCTTAAGGGTCTCTTTGCTGGGAATTAATTCTGCAATATCCATGTTATTAGAATCTATATCTTCATCCAAAAATCCTAGGATGAACTCCTGAGAATCCCTATTTCTATCCATAATAACCTCTCGAAAAAATAATGCGAAATAATATATTTATATTTGATATTATATATCATCGAAATATTAAAATGTTATCTTTTTTACAAGATTAATGCATGTAAAGGAGAGAAGTTATAATGTACGATTACGAACAGAAGCATCTGGACTTTGTCAAAGCAACAGCGGCAGAGACCACATTATTTCTTAAGAATAACAACACATTTCCATTAGACAAGCCATGCAAGCTTGCAGCTTATGGTAATGGTGTAAGACATTCAGTTAAGGGAGGCACAGGATCAGGCGAGGTCAACAGCCGATTCGCAGTAGGTGTTGAGCAAGGCTTGGAGGAGG
>JAILNO010000084.1 GCA_024691465.1 Pseudobutyrivibrio sp.
GGTCACGTCTACAAGCCTTAGTAACTCTCCGTTCAACATATGTTTCACTTGAGAGTTCTAAGAGCTTGCTGACTACCAGCTCATTGAATAATTAAACTCAGTTTATCGCCACGACTCCACTGCGCATGCCTCAGCCTTGAGCGCCTTCTTATAATCTACCATCCACTCATCGTAGCCCTTAACCATAGCTGGATCTGGATCCATAGTAGTAGATTCCTGACCTGCGAATACCTTATTATCAAGATAGTTCTGTAGATCCTGGCTCTTATCGTCGCGGATGCAGTAATTAGCAAGTACTGCCATACCCCAAGCACCACCCTCGCCGGCTGTTGCCATAACTGTGATAGGTGCGTTGAGTGCTGCAGCAAGAACTGACTGTCCAACACCCTTTGTCTTGAAGAATCCACCATGTCCTGTAATAGACTTAATAGGTACATTCTCTTCCTTAAGAAGGATATCATTACCAATCTTAAGAACTCCAAGAGCTCCATAGAGATTAGAACGCATGAAATTAGCAAGTGAGAACTTAGCATCTGGCTGACGTACAACCATAGGTCTTCCCTCATTGACACCTACTACAGGCTCACCACCGAAGTAGTTGAAGGAAACGACTCCACCGCAATTAGCATCCTCTGTAAGAGCCTTGCGGTAAAGTGTACCATAGAGATCATTCATAGAGATATCCATTCCAAAGGCATCTGCGAACTCCTTGAAGATACCAACCCATGAATTAAGATCTGATGTACAGTTGTTGCAGTGTACCATAGCTACTGCCTCACCTGTTGGTGTGGTTACCATATCAATCTCCTCGTATGGCTTAGATAATGGCTTATCAAGAACAACCATAGAGAAAACTGATGTACCTGCAGAAACATTGCCCGTTCCAACTGAAACTGCATTGGTAGCAACCATACCTGTGCCTGCATCACCCTCAGGTGGTGCAAGTGGGCAGCCTGCTTCAAGATCTCCTGTAGGATCGAGAAGCTTAGCACCCTCCTCAGTAAGGCAACCAGCATCATCACCAGCTACAAGTACCTGAGGAAGCAGATCCTCAACCTTAGATGTAACTCCGTGAGCGCTAGCAAGCTTGTTAAACTTATCAAGCATAGTCTTATCGTACTGGCAAGTCTTAGAATCGATAGGGAACATACCTGATGCCTCACCCACTCCAGCTACCTTCTTGCCTGTCATTTTATAGTGTACATAGCAAGCAAGTGTCATGAAGTAAGCCACATCCTTGACGTGTGCTTCCTTACTTAAGATTGCCTGATAATAATGTGAAATACTCCATCTCTGAGGCATGTTGAAGTTAAGTTCCTTAGAAAGCTCAGCTGCAGCCTCACCTGTGATAGTATTCCTCCAAGTTCTGAAAGGAACTAAGAGATTATCATCCTTATCGAATGCAAGATAACCGTGCATCATAGCAGAGAATCCGATTGCACCGATCTTCTTAAGCTTAACATCATACTTGTTGTTAACATCCAGCTTAAGCTTAGCGTAGCAATCCTGAACACCTGCCCATACCTCCTCAAGAGGATATGTCCAGATACCATTATCTAGATGGTTCTCCCACTCATGGTCTCCCTGAGCAAGGACTTTGTTATCCTCGTCTACAAGAATAGCCTTGATTCTAGTAGAACCGAACTCAATACCGAGGGCAGTCTTCTGTCCCTCAGCAATTATCTCGTTAATATTCATGTGCATTTCCCCCTAATGGTTATATTTACTCACCGAAGACTGCAATGTAATCCTTCTGGAACTTAGCAATACCGGCATCTGTAAGAGGATGCTTAGACATAGCCTCGATTACAGAATATGGAACTGTTGCAATATCAGCACCAGCAAGAGCGCAATCATGTACGTGAATAGGATTACGGATAGAAGCAGCAATAATCTCTGTCTCATAACCGTAGATATCGAAGATATCTGCAATGTCTCTGATGAGCTCAATACCTGGCTGGTTGATATCATCAAGACGACCTAAGAATGGTGATACGTATGTAGCACCTGCATTAGCAGCAAGAATAGCCTGATTAGCTGTAAAAATAAGTGTAACGTTAGTCTTGATTCCTTCTGCAGAAAGGACCTTTACCGCCTTAAGTCCTTCAAGTGTCATAGGAATCTTAACGATCATATTAGGATGAAGAGCTGCAATCTCACGGCCTTCCTTAATCATTCCTTCAGCATCAACTGTTGTTGCCTTAACCTCACCTGAGATAGGACCATCTACGATAGAAGCGATTTCCTTAAGGATCTCTTCCTGACTACGTCCACCTTCCTTAGCAATAAGGGATGGATTAGTAGTAACACCGCAGATTACTCCGAGCTCATTTGCTTTTCTAATGTCCTCAATTTTTCCAGTATCAACGAATAACTTCATTTTTATCTCTCCTTTTTTTGCGTTGGCTATGCCAACAAACTATTAGTTACCATATGGTTACCCCACCATAACTAAAAGTTTAGTTCTTTTACGTCATTGCTTCAATCATTTTTATGACTTACTGATGGCAATTTATTTACCGTATACAAGGTTACCAAGTGCTAAATCACGCTTGAAGTCGCGGATCTTAGTATCCTTATCGATGTATACAGCCTCGATGCCCATAGCTGCTGCCCAATCACCCATCTGCTCAGCTGTAAGATCATAAGTAAATGCTGTGTGATGAGCACCGCCAGCAAGGAGCCATGCCTCTGTTCCTGTGTAGAAATCAGGCTGTGGTGTCCAGAAGTTGATAGCTGTAGGAAGCTTAGGAAGTGGCTTCTCAACCTTCTTGCAATCAACATCCTGAATGATAAGACGGAATCTATCACCTAAGTCGATGAGGGAAGTAGCAATACCCTTGCCTTCCTTAGACTGGAATACCAGACGAGCTGGATCCTCTCTGTCACCCATTGAAAGTGGCTGGCACTTAATCTGGATAGGACCCTCAGCGATAGTAGGGCAGATCTCAAGCATGTGAGCCTGGATGATTCCTTCCTTACCCTTTACAAGATTGTATGTGTAATCCTCAAGCATTGAAGTACCCTTAGCATCCTTCATGCCTGTAGTCATGATCTTCATGAGACGTACCATAGCAGCAACCTTCCAGTCACCCTCAGCACCGAAGCCATAGCCCTTCTCCATAAGTCTCTGAATAGCAAGACCTGGGAGCTGCTTAAGTGAACCTAAATCGCCGAAGTGAGTAACGATTGCCTGGTAATTCTTCTCCTCAAGGAATCTCTCGAAGCCGATCTCGATCTGTGCCTGTACAGCCACATGCTTCTTGAACTCCTCTGGGTCTCTACCCTCGAGGCAGATATCATACTTATCATAGTACTCATCAACGAGTGCATTGACATCTGACTGAGAAACAGCATCTACTGACTTAGTAATTTCGTTAACTGGGTAAGCATCTACTTCCCAACCGAACTTAAGCTGAGCCTCTACCTTATCACCCTCAGTAACGGCTACGTTTCTCATATTGTCAGCTATACGCATAACGCGGATATGGCTAGACTCAACTACACCTACTGCTGTGCGCATCCATGATCCAAGTGCCTCCTGAACCTCTGGATCCTGCCAGTATCCAACGATAGTCTTTCTCTCGATACCCATGCGAGAAAGGATATGAGCATACTCTCTATCACCGTGAGCTGCCTGATTCTCATTCATGAAATCCATATCCATTGTCTCGTAAGGAATCTCACGATTGTACTGTGTATGTAAATGACAAAGTGGCTTTCTGTACTCCTGGTGTCCTAAGATCCATGACTTAGCAGGTGAGAATGTGTGCATCCATGTGATTACACCAGCACATGTAGGATCATTGTTAGCCTCGTTAAATGTACGTCTGATTACTTCGTTAGTAATCATGGTTGGCTTCCAAACTACTTCAAATGGAAGACGTCCTGACTTGTTTAAAGTCTCAACGATTTCCTTTGAATGTGCAGCTACATGCGATAAGCACTCATCACCATAGAGATCCTGTGAACCAGTACAGAACCAGAACTTGTAGTTAAGCTGTGTTTTCATAAAATAAATCCTCCTCCTATTTCCTCGACAAAAGTCGAAACACGGTTAAAAACTTTATAATAAAAGAATACAACTTGTACCCAAATAGGTACAAGTTGTATTTATAAAAAGTAATTTCTTTAATTTTCAAGGAATATAGCCTATATACAAGTCACATTTGCACTAGACAACTTCCACGCAAAACGGTGCAATTGGTAAACCATGTTCGTTTTTGATATACAATGCGCCATAGTCCTCCCAGCCCATAGCAATACGCAGATCGTCGCTTTTATCTAGGTCTGTATTGAATTCTAATACCACCTTGTTCTCTGAGATAGCCACCGAATCAGGTACCACTTTCTTCTTATTATGTAATGCGAATATGGTATTGTCATCGCTTTGCTTAGTAAGACTCTGAGCATTATTGAAAGTGAGTATAATCTGATGGCCACTGATGTACGCCTTATCTATACGAGGATTGTCAGTCTCCTCAGGCTGCAGGCTCTTGTATACATGACTGAGGGCCAGTCCTGCAAGTCTCTTGCCTACCTCCATCTTCTCCTTTGGGTGGATATCATAGTAATTACCTATATCCATAATGGAGGTCATGTATACGCCCTCCATAGCATCTGCCACTTGCTGTTGCTTCTCCCGCACCACTCTGTAGTCATCATTGGTGCATGCCAGCCACTCCTTGAATGGTGCCAACTGTACAAGTAGGAATGGGAAATCATCATTCCACTCCTTCCTCCAGGACTTAATAAGGCCACTCAATAGCTCACCGTACATATCAGCCCTATCTCCCGAATCAGACTCTCCCTGATACCAGAGAGCTCCTCTTATAGAATAAGGAATGATTGTAGATAACATAGTCTCGTACAATCCACTAGGCCTGTTCTCATTGTATGGTCCCATAGGAACCACCAGATCATCCTTAGTATCTGTGACAAACTTAAGCTGAGCCTTCCTATCCTGACCGTACAGAAATGGTTCGAACCTTTTATATCCAGCAGGATCATCGATGGCAGCCCATGCCTCAAGACTCTGCTTCTTGAGAGTCTCAGGATCCATACTTGCTACTGCTGCATCGTACTCTTCTATATATCTGTGAAGTGGCTGAGCTGATAGAACTGACTCTGGAACCCAGGCACTAGCAGTGGTGCCTCCCCAGTTGCAGCCTATGATTCCCACTGGAACCTTAAGCTTCGCCTGAATAGCTCTTGCGAAGCTGTAGCCAGGAGCGGAGAAATTCTCGTAACCTTTCTCCTTATCCTTAAGCCACTTGCCGTAGCCATCACGACCTGGACCATTATGAGTCTCATGGCCTGCGAATGCCCTCTGGGGAACATTGTAGAAATGTATATCTGGGTTGGCAGTAAGCTTCTTGGTGCGCTCCCAATCCTTATCGTACTTATTGAAGAATTCCATATTAGACTGACCGCATGCTATCCATACCTCGCCTATATGGACAGGGTTGATAACAATAGTCTGCTGACTGCTCTCATTGACAATCACCAGCTTAGCGTCCCTGTATGCTGGCATAGATGCCAGGCTGACAGTATATGTATCATCCTTCTCCGCCGAGCAGTTGCGCTCATCCAATAGACCGCCATGCCTATCATACAGACTGACTCTCACCCTATCTCCACGCTCTGCCCTGCCAAAAACAACTATTGGCTTCTCTCTCTGAAAAACCATGCCCTTCTGAAAAATCTCAGCTGCAGAAAACCTAATCATCGTATCCCCCTTTTTGGCAATAGCCCCAATACATACTCTTGAATTCTGTAGGTGTGCATCCCTTCTGTAGCTTAAACATCCTTATAAATGAAGAAATAGACATGAAGCCACAATTGAGAGCCACATCAGTAACGGAATTACCAGGCTCAATCAATAGCTCCTGAGCCTTGGCTATCCTCTTCTGGTTAACATACTTGTAAAAACTCATCCCTGTAAATTGCTTAAATAACCTCTCGAAGTAGAACTTACTAAAACCACTCATATCAGCCACATTATCAAGCTTGAGATCCTCCGCACAATGCTCACTGATATAGTCGCATATCTCCATGAACTTAGTAGCATACTCACCCTTGGTTCCCATGGTGATCTCTGGCTGAGTAGTATTCCTATTGGAAAGATTCTTTCCTATTAGTACTAGCATCTCTAAGACCTTGCTATAGATACTGATTTCTGAGAAAGTATCTCCCTTCATGTAATCATCTCTAATATCAAGCATCATCTCCTCGATATGGTCATGTATATTAGGAAACTCCTCAGGAGTGATAATTGTGTATGGGGATAAAACAGATATAAGTACCTCCACTTCCTTCATGAAACGAAGGTATGTGGTATTAGGTTGAAAGATGATTCTACGACCTGTTTCAGGGGCAACTATAGAGTGAACGCACCCTGGACAGATAATACAGATATCCTTCTCCCTAAGATTAACCTCACCATTGGCAAAGCGCATGAGGTATCCATTCTCCACAGGCATAATCATCTCGATGGCTGGATGCCAATGCATAGGGTAATCTTCATATTGAATATTATCGTAGAGCTTTAAGTTGGTACTCTTCTTATAATTAACAGTTTCAAATATTCCATCTAATGTTTCAATCATAATCTTATCCTTAAAAGCAACAATTAGAAAACTACTACATTGCTAATTTTTGCTCTTATTGTCTTAAAAATCAAGTAGTATTTTAGGTTTAAAGATGTCGTAAATACCACTTTTGTCAATTTCGCACTATTTTCGTACATCGTTTTAGGATAATCTAAACAAAACCCTGAAATAGCATGTTTCAAGCAACGCAAGAATTAATAATCAACAAACAATAATTCAAAAGAATGTACGAAAACTGTATGATAAATTTAAGTTAACAAAGAAAATGATAAAAGTTTCAGGGGGAATCAAACTTTTATCAAATCAAAGATAAGGAGAAAGGTATGAAAAGAAAGATTTTAGCAACACTTTTATCAACAACTTTAGTCGCATCATTATTTGCAGGTTGCGGCTCACAGTCAAGCACCGATTCTGCTTCAGCAGATGGTGTAGAAGAAATCACCTGGATGTTCTGGGATGATTTAGATGCAACAGAGGATCTTATCTCTCTTGGTTACAAGGAGACAATCGACAGATTCAATGCAGACTATGAAGGTCAGTATCATGTCAATGTTGTTACTACTAACCTAGAAGAGTACTACGCTAAGCTTAATGCTTTAGTAGCAGCACAGGAGACACCTGATGTATTCATCGTCAGCCCAGGTCCTAACCTTACAGATTATGTAGAGCCAGGAGTTGCTGCTCCACTTGATCAGTATCTTGAGCAGGATGGATGGAAGGATTCATTCACAAGTGATGCAGTATTCACACAGCAGACTTATGACAATCAGATATACGCTGTACCTCTTAACACAGCAGCTGCATGTTGCTTCTACAATACAGAGATGTTCGAAGCAGCAGGTGCTGAGATTCCTACTAACTGGGATGAGATGATTACAGCTTGCGACAAGCTCGAGGCAGCAGGTTACACACCTATTTCTATCTCAGCTGGAACAGCATGGTGCTTATCAATGGTAGCTGGTTACCTCTGCGAGGAGGAAGGCGTTGACTTAGCAGCTCTTGCAGATGGCAGTGCTAGCTGGGAAGATGGCAAGCTTGAGTCAGCAGCTACTAAGCTCGTTGAGCTTTCAAAGTACTTCCAGCCTACAGCAGCTGGTGATACAAACGACGTAGCAACAGCAGGATTCTACAGCGAGGAAGCTGCTATCCTTATTCAGGGTTCATGGGCTATCGGTCAGATCAACGGTGAGAACCCAGACTTCGAGTCTAAGTGTGGTGTATTCCAGTTCCCTGGTTGTGACCGCGTAATTGCTAAGTCAGATTCACTTGCTATGAGCTCTTCTACTAAGCATCCAGAAGCATGTATCGCTTTAATGAAGTATTTCACAGATGAGACATCTCAGAAGTACACAGCAGAGGTTGGTGGTAAGATTCCTGTAACAAATGTAGAGTACGATGCTGATAAGGCACCTGCACAGCTTGCATATGTTATGGATGTATTCTCTGGAGCATCTGGTACATTCGGTTTCTATAACGAGTCAATGCCTACTACAGAGACAGGTTCACACTTCGATGATACTATGGTTGCTGTATTCCTCGGCGATATGACCCCAGCAGAGGCAGCAACTGATATGGAAGAATATTATAAGGCAAACTGTAGATAACTACTTCTTCATATCCTCATTCTATTTTGGGGGCACCCTCAGGTGCCCCTATTTTAAAAAAATTTTTCAGTAAGGATAATGCTATGGATAAATTATTAAGAAATAAAAAAGCCATTTTTATATTTATGGCGCCAGCTTTTATACTGTTTACATTTGTTCTTTTTATTCCTATTTGTCAGTCAGTGTACTATTCATTCTGCGATTATAATGCCCTCACTCCTGCCAAATTCATTGGTTTAGAAAATTACAAAACCCTGTTATCAGACAAAATCTTAGGAACAGCTTTGAAGAATTCTATATTCTTCTTAATCTTTTCTTGCGTAACACAGCTTATTATGGGTCTGTTTCTCGCAGCCCTTCTAACAAATATAGATAAAGGAAGGAACCTTTTTAAGAATATTATCTACTTACCATGTGTTCTTTCTTCTGCAGCTCTAGGTCTGTTATGGATGTTCATCTTCAGCCCTAAGCTCGGTATTAACCAGTTACTTTTGAAGCTTGGTATCGAAGGCCCTCTATGGCTCATGGATACTAATGGATATATTATTCTACCTATGTGGGTAATCGCTTTTGTTGCCCTCTGGCAGTATGTGGGCCAGTCAATGATGCTTTACATGGCTCAGATATCAGGCATAAGCAAGTCTCTATATGAGGCCAGTTACATTGACGGATGCAACAAGGTCAAAAGTTTTCGTTACATTACACTCCCCCTAATTAGACCTATGGTTGCAACCGCAATGTCACTTAACGCAATCGGTTCATTGAAATTCTTTGATTTGATCTTCAACATGACTGAGGGAGGTCCTAACCACAGAACAGAAGTCCTTGCTACACACTTATACACACAAGGCTTTAAGTATTTCAAGTATGGATATGCCAGTGCAATCGGCGTACTCCTACTCATCCTCTGCTTACTTGTAACAGCTTTCATTAACAAGGTTGTTAAGACTGAGCAGTACGAGATGTAATCTTATGACTTCTTGTGGGCAACTTAAGGAAAATGCCCACAAGAACCTATGAATTATTTAAAGAAAGGATTTCTACAATGAAAAAAATATCTATTCCAAAAATATTAATATATATTTTCTTGGTCATAATGGCTTTTATTTACCTGGCTCCATTGCTTTGGGTTTTCAATGTGTCATTCAAGACCAATTCGGAGATTTTTACTGCTCCATTTGCTCTTCCACAGGCACCTACCTTTGATAACTTCACATTTGCATGGACAGCAGGTAAGCTTGGAATCGCAGCACTTAATTCATTTATTGTCTGCGTAATCACTTTAATCTTAAGTATGATCATCGGTTCCATGGCAGCCTTCGGCATCGCTAGACTCCGTTGGAAGTTAGCACGTTTATCTCTTACCTATTTCCTAATCGGTATGATGATTCCAGTGCACTGCGTACTTATTCCACTTTTCACCAGATTTGCTAAGGTAGGCTTAACCAACAGCCTCACAGGCTTGATTCTGCCTTACCTTACTTTCGCCCTACCAATCACAATATTTATCATGGTAGGCTTCTTCGAAAGTATGCCTAATGAGCTAATCGAGAGTGCTTGTATCGATGGTGCCACCATCTATCAGATATTCTTTAAGGTATGTCTTCCACTTGGCAAGACAGGCTTATTTGTAACAGGTCTTATGACATTCATTGCAAATTGGAACGAACTTCTACTTGCAATGGTATTTATCTCTGACGATATGAAGAAGACTCTTCCAGTTTCTCTTTCTAAGTTCGTCGGACCATATAACACTAACTATTCGCAGATGTTTGCAGCTATCATCATCGCAATCGTGCCTACTATCGTAGTATATTGCGCATTCTCTAATCAGATTGTAGATGGCTTAACTGCAGGTGCTGTTAAGGGCTAAAAGGAGACGACTAATGAAACAACAAAATACCCCTCTCGTTACTCACATCTATACTGCAGATCCTTCTGCTCATGTGTTTAACGACAGACTGTATATATATCCATCACACGATATTCCTCACGACGGTGAAGACAATGATAACGGTGATGAGTATCAGATGCGAGACTATCATGTGCTCTCTATGGATGACAAAAGTGACGATGTAATCGATCACGGCGAAGTCCTCCACCAGGATCAGGTACCATGGGTAAGTGAACAGCTCTGGGCCCCTGATGTGGTCTTCAAAAACGGAATCTACTATCTCGTATTTCCTGCAAGAGACAAGGATAGTCGTTTCAGACTGGGAATTGCTGAAAGCAAGAATCCAGAGGGACCATTCGCTCCTAGAGATAGCTATATTCCAGGAAGCTTCAGCATAGATCCTTGTTCTTTCATCGATGATGACGGACAGGTCTATATATATTTTGGTGGTCTATGGGGTGGACAACTTGAGAAGTATAGAAGTGGTGAGTTCAACGAAGCCTCTGGTGAGCCCAACCCATCTGAGCCAGCTGTATGCCCTAAGGTAGCAATCATGAAAGAAGATATGAGCGAGTTTGAATCCTCCCCTAAAGATATCAAAATACTCGATTCAAATGGTAATCCTCTTCTTGCTGGCGATGAAGACAGACGTTACTTCGAAGGACCTTGGATGCACAAATACAATGGAAAATACTATTTCTCCTACTCGACTGGTACTACTCACAACATTGTATATGCTACAAGCGATAGTCCCCTCGGACCATTTACTTACCAGGGCAAGATACTAGAGCCAGTAATAGGCTGGACCACACATCACTCTATAGTTGAGTATCATGGCAAATGGTATCTCTTCTATCACGACTGTGAGTACTCTAAAGGTATCAATCACCGTCGCTGTGTTAAGTATTGTGAGCTTAACTACAATGAGGATGGAACAATACAGACTATCACACCTTCATATAAACAATAACCACAAAAAAGGGCCAACCCATACGGGTTGGCCCTTTGACTATGCAATTATTTAACGTTGAATGCTCCCATTCCTGGATAGCAAGCTGCATCACCAAGCTGCTCTTCGATACGAAGGAGCTGATTGTACTTAGCTACACGCTCTGTACGTGATGGAGCACCAGTCTTAATCTGGCATGTATTAAGAGCAACTGCAAGATCTGCAATTGTTGTATCCTCTGTCTCACCTGATCTATGAGATGAAATAGCTGTGTAACCAGCCTTGTGAGCCATCTTGATAGCCTCAAGTGTCTCTGATACTGAACCGATCTGGTTGAGCTTAATAAGGATTGAGTTACCGCAACCATTAGCGATACCCTTTGAAAGACGCTCTGTGTTAGTAACGAACAAATCATCACCTACAAGCTGTACCTTATCACCAATCTTAGCTGTCATCTTCTTCCAGCCATCCCAATCTTCCTCATCAAGACCATCCTCGATTGAGATGATTGGATACTTGTCAACAAGAGCTGCCCAGTGATCGATGAGCTCATCTGTTGTGAAGTCCTTACCAGACTTAGGCTGATGATAGTAGCCCTTACCCTTCTCAGACTTCCACTCACTAGCTGCTGCATCCATAGCAATCATGAAGTCCTTACCTGGCTCGAAACCAGCCTGCTTAATAGCCTTGAGGATTGTATCAATAGCATCCTCATCATTCTTGAGTGAGTTAGGAGCGAAACCACCCTCATCACCTACGGCTGTAACATCACCCATATCCTTAAGGATAGCCTTGAGTGAATGGAATACCTCAGCACACCAGCGTAAGCACTCGCTGAATGATGAAGCGCCTACAGGCATGATCATGAATTCCTGTGTATCAACAGCGCTATCAGCATGAGCGCCACCATTTAAGATGTTCATCATTGGAACTGGAAGCTTAGTACCCTGGATACCACCTAAGAATCTGTATAGTGGAATATCAAGGGCTGTAGCAGCAGCTCTGCAGCAAGCGATTGATGTAGCAAGGATAGCGTTAGCACCGAATTTAGACTTATCCTTAGTTCCATCAGCCTTAATCATAGCTGCATCGATTGCATAGATATCAGAAGCATCTAAACCGCAGATAACATCAGCGATTGGTCCATTGATATTAGCAACAGCCTTAGTAACACCCTTTCCTAAATATCTATTCTTGTCTCCATCACGGAGCTCAAGTGCTTCGAACTCTCCAGTAGAAGCGCCTGAAGGAGCCATTCCTCTTCCAACAGTTCCATCCACAAGTGTAACCTCACACTCAACTGTAGGATTTCCTCTTGAATCAAGAATCTCTCTACCAATTACCTTTTCAATCTCTAAGTAATCCATAATAACCTTCCTTTCACTTTTAAAATACTCTATTCAAGACCCTGTAAGGCCGAATAAACACAAGTAAGGGGCTCCTGAATCTCCAGGAAAAGGTAGCAACTTCTACTAGGATTATATATGTAAGTAGCAATTACATATATGAAAGGAGCCCTACAATGATTTACACTCAGTTAGAAACCTCTAACCAATAGTAGATTAGCAGAACTCATCTCAATCGTCAATAATTTGACGAATATTTCCTATGTAAAAATTAACTCAATTCGTAAGTTATCTCAATGTTGTCCTGATCCGTACTAATCCCCGCCATTGCGCCTGAAATAATAGGCATAGCTGGAGCTAAGTGACCCACATCAGCATCCATGATAATTGGCACATTGTACTTGCCAAGGATGCCTGTGACAGCAGTGTACTGATCAAGTCCCATCATCTCCTGCTTCCATCCAGCGAGGGGCCTTCCGATGACGAATCCTTTGGCATGCTCAAACCAGCCAGCTCTATCCAGATTCCAAAGGGCACGTCTAATGGACATGACATTCAAGTCACATGCCTCTAGAAACCATACCACGCCCTCATCCTGATAGCGCTTGTTAAAGGATGAAACCATATCGTACTTAGTGCCTACTAGATTAGCAAGGCAATCTAAGCAGCCTCCCACTAGCCTACCCTTAATCTCAGGTACTCTGTTCATTTCT
>JAILNO010000118.1 GCA_024691465.1 Pseudobutyrivibrio sp.
CGTACCAGTGGTCCACAGTAGAAGAGCTGGTAGAGAAGAGCCATTGGGAAGTTCATTCCCCAGGTCTGGATCCAGGTGCCGAAGGTCTTGGTATCCTTGAAGAGGATAGTGGCAACCAGGCTCATGGTAGGACACATGATGCAGCAGATGCAGATTGAGATGGCGTAGGTAATGAACTGTGGTCTGTCAGTAGGGCGAACCACTGTAAAGGCTAGGGCCTTAGCAATCTTACCTACGATGAAGAACTCTAGCACGAAGGCAATAGGAACCATGATAGGTAACTCGTGGAGAGCTGCGATAAAAGTGGCTCCTGTGACGCCACCCATATTGAGTGCTACATTGTAGACCACCATTCCATAGACCATGATTGTGGCCATAATAATTGTATAAACTACATCTTGAAACTTATTCTTAGGCATAAAAAAACCTCCTTATAGAAAATAAAAAACTAAAGTAAACTCTGTGTTGTTCGTTATCTTCCAAGGAAGTGCGTTTCCAATTGTACCTATATTCACTTTTTGAACTGCCCTATCTTATCACGTATTTTTAATAAAAGTCAAATGTAAAATGCGTGAATAATTAATTTAAACACAAGCAATTCTAATAATAATCCGTTAACCGTCACCTGTTTTTCAGATTGAGTTGGTAAAAATAAGACAGTAGTTAATGAAAAATTTATTGGAGGAATTAAATATGAAGAACAGACTATTATCTAAGGTTATGGCCGGTACACTTGCTGGTGCGTTACTTTTTACTGGATGCGCGAGTACCACTACTACCTCAGAGTCTGCTGGGACTACAGAGGCAGCAGCTAGTTCAGATACTAATACAGCAGAGGCTTCCACAGTGGCGCTCTCAAGGGATGACATCACTATCAATGAGACCAAAGAGTGCTCAGAGGATAGTACCCATGCAATTGAGGTGTCAGGGGAGGAAAGTAGCTACAGCAATATAGAGGTAATTAAGACAGGGGACTCAGATCAGGGCGACGAGGCTGACTTCTATGGAGATAATGCAGCTATATTTGCCACAGATGGAGCTACACTTGACCTAAGCAATATTGTGGTTGATACAAATGGTGAGCATGCTAATGCGGTATTTTCTTATGGAGAGGGCACTACAGTCAATATCTCAGATTCATATATTACTACAGCTGGCAATTGCTCAGGCGGTCTCATGACTACAGGCGGAGGCACTATGAATGCCACTAATGTGACAGTTGAAACAAGTGGCAACTCATCTGCATCTATTAGATCAGACAGAGGAGGCGGCACAGTTACTGTAAATGGAGGCAGCTACACTACCTCAGGTGTGGGATCACCTACTATCTATTCAACTGCAGATATCACTGTTAATGATGCTACACTTACTTCCACCGCTTCCCAGGGTGTAGTGGTAGAGGGTAACAACTCAGCTACACTTAATAATGTGACACTAAATGCTGACAATACTACTAAGAATGGAGATAATTCATCATACTATCAGGCTGTCATGATCTATCAGTCCATGTCAGGTGATGCAGAAGAAGGTGACGCATACTGTACAATGACAGATGGCTCCCTTACTAATAACACAGGTGACATATTCTTCGTTACTAACACAGTGGCAGATATCAATCTTGAGAATGTGGCTATCACTAACAATGATGCTGATGGAATATTCTTAAGAGCTGCAGCAGCTGGTTGGGGCAGCGAGGGCTCTAATGGTGGTCAGGTCAATGTGAATGCGTCTAATCAGACTATAGATGGAGATATGGTTATCGATGATGTATCAGTTATGAATCTCTATCTAAATGACGGTTCTACTTATACAGGAGCAATTAATTCAGATGGAGCCGCAGGTGATGTGTATGTGGAGATATCAGATGATTCCACATGGACACTTACAGGCGATTCATATATCACAGCACTCACATGCGACACAGATAGCATCAATCTGAATGGATATACACTCTACGTGGATGGCGAGGCTTATACAGAGGGTACTGCCAGCACAGGCGAAGCGTATGAGCTCAGCATTAGTTCAGGTGGTTCTGAGGGCGGCATGCCAGAGGGTGGCGCACCTAGTGGAGAGGCACCTAGCGGTGAAGCCCCATCAGGAGAGAAGCCAAGTGGTGAGAAGCCAAGCGGTGAGAAGCCTAGCGGCGAGAAACCAAGTGGCGAGAAGCCTGGTAGCAGCAACTAAATAGTTTTATAAGAAGAGTTTTGCTTTTGCAAAACTCTTTTTTTATTTAGAGGATATTCTAGGGAGGATTTATATGTTAGACTAAGGACAAATACTTGATTGAGAGGACGTTACATGAGATATCCTAAGTTTTTGCAAGATAATGGAACAATTGGACTGGTGGCACCATCCTTTGGATGCGCTGATGAGCCTTATAAGAGCTGTATGGACGCTGCTATCAAGCGCTTTAAGGATATGGGCTATGGCATCATAGAGGGGCCTAATTGCAGGCGCAATGAGGGGATAGGCATCAGTTCCACACCATCTAACTGTGGAAGAGAGCTTACGGATTATTACTGCACTGCGGATAATGATATGCTCATTACCTGTGGTGGCGGCGAGCTCATGTGCGAGACTCTGGATTATGTGGATTTCGAGGCTGTCACAGCCGCTGATCCTAAATGGTATATGGGGTATTCGGACAATACCAACTTTACATTTCTACTTAACACTATCTGTGATGTGGCTTCTATCTATGGCCCTAGTATAGGTGCCTTCGGACAGGAGCAGCTTCATCAGGCACTGCTTGATGCTATAGATATATTTACAGGTAGGACATTATCAGTAAAAGGTTACGACAGCTTCGAGTTAGAATCTCTTAAGGACGAGGAACATCCTCTGGTGTCGTACAATCTTACTGAGAAAAAGGAACTAAGACTCTTTGTAGGTGCTACAGAAATGAACAGAGTACCTGAGATTAAGGGTAGGCTAGTGGGAGGCTGCTTAGATTGCCTTGCTAATCTAGTAGGCACTAAGTACGATATGGTTTCATCCTTTAACAAGCGCTATCAGGATGAGGGCGTGGTATGGTTTCT
>JAILNO010000135.1 GCA_024691465.1 Pseudobutyrivibrio sp.
GAAAAAATACTATATTATCGCCGTAAGTAATTTTATATGAAGAGGAAAATATAATGAATATAGTAGTTTTAGCAGGCGGACTCAGCTCAGAGAGAGACGTTTCATTTAAGTCTGGAACAATGGTTGCAAAGGCTCTGAGAAACAGAGGACATAAGGCATTAGTATTAGATGTATTTATGGGTTACTCGGACAAGGAATGTGACGTTACAGATATCTTTGAAAACAGCGAGGCCAACTCTGTTAAGATTGAAAATATTCCAACAGAAGCTCCTGATATCGAGGCTATCAAGGCAAGCCGACCAGATAAAAGCGACAGCTTCTTTGGCCCTAATGTTATAAAGATTTGTCAGCAGGCTGACATTGTATTTATGGCACTTCACGGTGGTGAGGGCGAAAGCGGTAAGGTACAGGCTGCTTTTGATTTGTTTGGAATTAAATATACAGGCAACGATTATCTTTCAAGTGCCATTGCTATGGATAAAGCTATGACAAAGACTGTTATCGAAAGAGCAGGCGTGCCTGTTCCTGTTGGAACTACACTTAAAAAGGCTAAACGCAAGGGCTTTAAGTTTGATCATTACCCATGCATCGTAAAGCCTAACTGCGGTGGCTCATCTATCGGCGTTACTATAGTAGAATCTCCAGAGGAGCTTGAGGAAGCACTTAACGCAGCTTTCAAGTGGGAGGACGAGGTTGTCATTGAACAGTTCATCAAGGGTAGAGAGTTCTCTGATGGCGTCATTGAAAACAAGTCACTTCCTATTATCGAAATTGCTCCTAAGCAGGGATTTTACGATTATAAGAATAAATACGCTGCAGGTTCTGCTGTTGAGACATGTCCAGCTGAAATCAGTGCAAAGGCTACATCAAAGATGCGTAAATATGCTGAGACAGCATTCAAGGCTCTTGGCCTTACAACTTATGCCCGTATCGATTTTATGATGGATGAAAAGGAAAACATTTACTGCTTAGAGGCCAATACTCTTCCAGGTATGACACCTACCAGCCTTCTTCCACAGGAAGCAGCTGTAATGGGTATGGACTTTGAAGATTTGTGCGAGCATTTAATTGTTGTTTCACTTAGAAAATACAAGTAAAGTTAGAGATTATTTATTGGTAGAGACCAATTAGAAGAGAGAGTTATAGATGAAAAACATGACATTGGCACGTATTGCCGAGGTTACTGGGGGAAAGCTGGTATTGCCTGAGGGCTTTGAGGCGGCGGCACATACAGAGATTGCAGGAGCCACAAATGACAATCGCAAGATTGAAAAGGACTTCTTGTTTATTCCTATGGTTGGCGCCAGAGTAGACGGCCACGATTTTATTCCTGATGTTTTTGAAAAAGGGGCACTTGCCACTTTAGCAGAAAGAGAAATAGAAAGCCCAGCTGGTCCTGTTATCGTAGTTTCAGACACAAAGCTTGCGCTAAAGCAGATTGCAACAGAATACCGTATGCAGCTAAGTATTCCTGTTATTGGAGTAATAGGCAGTGTTGGCAAAACCAGCACAAAGGAAATGCTTACATCAGTCCTTGAGACAAAGTTTAGAGTGCTTAAAACAGAGGGCAACTTTAACAACGAAATAGGCCTTCCACTTACCATTTGTCGCATCAGAGATGAACATCAGGTGGCAGTTGTTGAGATGGGAATATCTGATTTTGGTGAGATGCATCGCCTTGGAGATATTGCAAAGCCAGACATTGTTGTTATGACAAATATTGGTCAGTGTCACTTAGAGTTCCTTAAGACTAGGGACGGCATTCTTCAGGCCAAGACAGAGGTCTTTGAGCACATGCCAAAGGATGGCATTGTTATTTTAAATGGTGACGATGATAAGCTTATAAATGCTGACACACTTGGACTTAAGAAAATCTTCTATGGAATGAATGGCCAGCAGGTCAGTGCAAAAAATGTAGAGCCTAAGGGGCTTTCAGCTACACAGGCTACCATTTCAGTTGATGGTGAAAGTTTTGATGTGCAGATTCCACTTCCAGGCAGCCACAATGTAATGAATGCTTTGGCAGCTACTGCAGTAGGATCAGTGCTCGGACTTACCATTCCAGAGATTTCAAAGGGACTTAGCAAGGCAGAGACAATTGCAGGTCGTAACAATATCATCACTGTAAGAGATGTTACAATCATTGATGATTGCTACAACGCTAATCCAGTTTCTATGAAGGCCTCTATTGAGGTTCTGGGAAAAGCACCTGGTAGAAGTATTGCTGTTCTTGGAGATATGGGTGAGTTAGGAGAAGACGAGCGTCAGCTTCACTATGAGATAGGTCAGTGCCTGGAGGCAAACCATATAGGCTATGTGTTTACAGTGGGTGAGCTTTCAGAGGAGATAAACACATCTCTATCAAACTGCAACAGCTCATGTATGGCTCATCACTATACAGATGTAGATACAATGCTTGAGGATTTGATTCCTATCATTAGAGGTGGCGATACCATTTTAGTAAAGGCTTCACACTTCATGAACTTTGCCCACGTGGTAGAAACAATTAAAAATAAATTAGACTAAAAATTAAAGCACTTAAGCCCGGATGGCTTAAGTGCTTTTTGGTTTGAATTAGATTAACTTTGCATCAGCATCAAGCTGTGTCTGTAAGAGGCCACGCACATAAACGCCCACCTTCTTTTTGTTGTCGCCCTCTAATGTGGTAGGGTCAACAGGTGGAAGGAAGGTTACGATAACCTTTGTCTTTTTAAGCTTAGGTAAATGTGTCTCGAATACCTCACGAGTATTTGTAAATGCTACAGGCACGATAGGGCAGCCTGTTTTTGTAGCAATCTTAAATGATGCCTCGTGGAACTCTGCCATCTCACCAGTCTTGGAACGTGTACCCTCTGGGAAGATGAACATTGAAATGCCTTGTTTAATAAATTCCTGTGCTTTGATAATAAGCTTAAGATCCTGGCGTGGATCAGTTCTTGTAAGAAACAGGCAGTAGTTCATCATCATCCATACGTTTAAAAGAGGTACCTTCTGGAAGGTCTTTTTAGACATAAAGCCTGTAACGGCTGGGCATAGATGATAAGCTAAAACTACATCAAAGAAGCTTTGATGGTTACCGATGTAAAGGACTGATTTATCCTTTGGGATGTTTTCAAGTCCGTGAACCTCGTAGCGTGCTCCAGCTAAAAATGCAACCACTCCAAAGGCCCAAGCTACGCAGTTGTAACCGATTTTGTCCTTAAGTGGCTTATTGAATAATCCTAAGATAAGAAGTATCAGCCAGATTGGAATACTGCAGATTAGGAAAATAACCACAAATGAAACTGTAATAATTGTTCTTAACATAAATCCTCCAATGTGTAATTTTTACTTAATCATTTTAGAATAATTACTCAAAAAATGGAAGTTAATTTTGACAAAATGTACAAAATATGATAGAATGCCCCCAACGACATAAGAGTACATTTTAAGTACTCAAATGCTAGAAAAGGGGGAGGACATCATGGAGCGCGAAGACTTCGACAAAGTGCGCGAATCGGTTCGTTCGCAGTGCGGTAGTAGAGTTGTTATTCAGTTAGACAGAGGACGTAACAAAGTAGACATCCAGCAAGGAGTTATACAGGAGGCATACCCAAGTGTTTTCACTATCTTAGTTGACGACACTGAGACAAGCCCTTCACAGTTACTTTCTTTTAGTTACACAGATATAATTACTAAAGAAATTCGCATGAAACTTTGCTAGCCTTCAATGCTAGTTACAATCGAATATGGATAGTTACAATTATAGTAACGACTTAAGAACTACCAGATTGCCTGGTAGTTCTTTTTTATTAGATGAGCAATTACTCTTCTAATGTCTATTATGCACATAATTTTCACCTTATGACTCTTGAAAACCCCTCATACAACTTGTATCATAATATAGAGAGATTATGAGAATTTGCACTAGATATTGGGCTTTTGCCTAGGATTTTGGAGATAGTGTTTATGAAATATAAGAAGTTAGCGAAAACAGTCCTTGGAGTGGCAGTTGCAGTATGCATACTTGCATCTGATTCTATTGTTTCCAATGCTGTTCGTTCCATATCAGAGATTGAGGCAGAGCAGGATTCTCTGCAGGATGAGATTGATTCACTGGATGCTGATTTGTACGGCATAATCAGTCAGATTACAGAGATTGAGACTGCAATTGCAGATACAGAGGCTGAGATAGAGGAGACTGAGGCAGCCCTGGAGGAAGCTAAGATAGCCAGGGATCAGCAGTATGAAGCCATGAAGCTTCGTATCAAGTATATGTATGAGACTGAGGATCCTAGTGTATTTGAGATGCTTATTGAATCTGGCTCTATCAGCCAGTTCCTTAATAGATTGGAATATGCTAATAGCGTATATGACTATGATAGAGAGAAGCTAGAGCAGTTCGAGGCCACTCAGGCTGAGATTGAGGAGCTAGCTTCAGCTCTTGAGGAAGAGAAGTCTAGCTTACAGTCAGCTCAGGGAGAGCTCGCAGCCCAGGAGGCAGAGCTTGAAGTGATGATTGACGAGAAGGAAGGCGAGATGGACGATCTGGATGCAGAGCTGAAGGAAGCTAAGGAGATTGCGGCTAGAGAGGCAGCTCTTGCGGCAGCCAGAGCTGCGGCAGCAGCTGCGGCTAACGGCAATACAGCTGGTGGAGCTAACACATCAGCTAACTCAAGCTACAATGTTAATGGTGATTTGAATCCTGGATTCACAACTGGCATTAGTGGATCTAGTGTTGTTTCTTTTGCTAATCAATATGTTGGATATCCATATGTATGGGGAGGTAA
>JAILNO010000205.1 GCA_024691465.1 Pseudobutyrivibrio sp.
TCCCTTAGTCCATGTAAAGGAAACAACCGATCCCTTGGTATCAATAGAAAGTTTGCTATCAAATCCGAATGCTGGATGAGTCTTACGAAGTCTCAACAGCTCGATCTGCTTCTTCACAACTTCCCTCTGGAGTTCTTTTTCAATCTGCTCCTTAGAAAGATTAGTTCTATTGATTTCCTTGTGACCACCAGCTCCTGCTCTGGCAACAGCCTCGTGGTCATTCTTACCTGCGAACAAATCTAGGTACCATACCTGTGGCTTACCTGGCATAAACATCTGAATAGCTCTTGCAAAGAGCATCTTCTTATCATCCTCGCCAAGAGCACTGTAATATGTGGCATTGACCTGATAGTACATATTCTTAGCGCCGTGGAGATCCTTGACGAAACCTCCTCTAGATACTAATGTATCAATCAAGCTCTGGATATCCTCCTCTGGAAGTAATCCCTTCAGATCAAGAAGTGGAATACCATCGTGACAACCAAGCATGTTGACCACGCGAATATCCTTCTCAACTAACTCCTTAGCCCAGTCAACAAGTAACTGACCATCGTGCTTCTCGATTGCGTAGATAAGCAATCCTGGCAGGAAGAAATCGTAGGTCATATAACCCTTGCTAGCAACTAGCTCGTATATCTTCTCACCGTAGCTTGCATGAATCTCTGGAAGTAATGTAACTCCATTAGCATCAGCAAGCTCTCTAACTCTCTGAAGTAAGTCCCATGTACCTGGGTCATTCAGGAAGTTCTTAGCACCTGGCTCCTTAGGAGCGTATGCAAAAGCATCTAATCTGACGATCTTAGCTCCATATGATGAAAGAGTCTTAAGAGTATTCTCATAGAACTCCCAAACAAGTGGAGACTTGATATTAAGGTCCATCTGACCCAAATACCTGCGGCTGCTCTCTAATAGATCAACCACCTCATCACGATACTTCTCATACTTACCAAGCTTAAGATTAGCCACTGCACATCCCTCAGTAATCTGAGAGTTAACACACTCAGCCAATCTAGTAGCTGCCACGTACTGGATATCAATCCTCTCCATGAGATCTTCCGCTTCAAGATTCTTGTAGCGGACCTCCTGGTAGAAAGTATTCCAGTAAGGTACGTTTCTGCCGTCTGGGAATCTTACCATGAGAATTGGTAAGCCCGGCTTACGGAAAAACATATCCTTGATATATTTCTCCTCTGGCTGTATGTAACCTTCCTTAGTAAGCTCACCACAGCCTTCCCAGAATTTGTTCCAGTCAATAAAGAAATCTCTGTATTTGGACTTATCACCATTCTTGATGATATCCTGAAACTCTTTAGATAATACAGATGCATGGTTGAGGATAAAGTCAAGCTTTAGATCTATGCCTAAATCCTTGATAGTCTCAATCGCCTCGCGGCTAGATAGCTCCTCATTGATACCGTAATCAATAACTGAAAAGCCTCTATCTAAATCTGTATTAAAAATACTAGGCAAGATGTAAAAAGACTCAAATACGTCCTTTAGATCTTCCTTCTTCAAAACCTCTACAATATCGTCTAGTGTACCGCCCATACTATCTGGGTAGGCATTAAGCATAGGTCCGTTGCTCATAATTAATCCTCCTTACGTGTCTGCCACTGCAGACTCATCTAAAATACTATTACTTCATTAGATTCTCATAATCACTGTACGAAAGTAATTCGCCAGCTTTAGAAAGAATAATTTTAGCCTTGTGGGCCTGTGACTTTAAGAGGTTCTGCTCAAGTTCAAGGACAAGCATAGTGAAAGCACTATCTGTCTTACCATCGCGGTTTCTAGCGCGGCGATGTGCCAGAGTCTCCTCTGGAGTGCTATTAAGAAGAACTGGAATATCCACTCCCTCATAATTATCACTATTACCGTGTGTCCACTCAATAACTAGAACTTTAATGTTTGTAAAATCAACTTCATCATACCAAAGTTCAGAGTCTGTACGACCCATTCTCTTGAGGTAGATCTTATCCTGGCCAGCCTTGAATGCTTTCACAATACCAGATACTTCATCGAAATCAATCTCATTCTTAGTTCCAAGGTAACCCACTAATCCAACCTTACCAGCATCGATATAAGCCTTAGCCCATGGATCAGAAGCAACGTGCTCCATAGAAGCATCTGTCTCCTCCTGCTGCCACTTCCTAAGTGTATCGAAGTGCTCAGGTGTAGCCTCGCCAGCAGCAACTAAGCCCCTGACTCCACTAGTTCTGAATACTCTGAGTCTCTCGGCATCATTATACATAGGAATACGTCTAGGATAATTATCACCCGACATGGTGTAAGCACCGATGCCTTTCTCGTTCAGGAAATACGAAATAAGTGATGCTGTCTCAGACTTACCTACTCCAGAACCACCGCACACAGCGATAACTGCCTTACCATTCTTGGCAAGCAGCTCTGGAAGCATGCCTTCTAATTGGTCCATGATAAGCATAGCTTTCTTAACATGGTCCTCTCCTATTTCTACCTTGTCACCTGGCATATCGCCATGTGGAAGTCTCTCGTATTGTTTAAGATCAATAGCCATAATATAATATCCTCCTACTAACTATAGATATGACATAAACAACACGACATCATTATACAAAAATCT